>CALEPR010000187.1 GCA_937910665.1 uncultured Selenomonadales bacterium | reverse complement strand
GTTCTTTCCCCGTGTCCTCAAAAAATACTTGACAGGTCTTTACATAACGGAAGGTGATTATATGCAAAAAAATAATTTTGATGAAGGCTTCAATGTAGAATTGGTGCAAACAGCCTTTTTCGATGGAGTATTAGAAATTCCAGTAATTGAATCACCAAAGAAGATCGTGATTCCGAAGGCGATGATACCATTTTCCAAACGTAATCGTAGTGAAAATTTTTCTGAATGCCTTGTTTTTTTATGAACATGATGTAAATTTTTCAGACGTTATTCGTGATCCAAATGAACTTAAAGAAGATATTTTGCGGTTTTCTTTTATGACCACACCTGACAATTCTTTGTATCGTGACGCTCCGTTGCTGGTACAAATGGCAAACGTTTATAGAAACAGAGCTATCGGACATTTTTGGCAAAAACATGGTGCGTATGTCATTACAAATGTAAGGTGGGGAGATGAGCGCAGTTACACTACAAGTGTTCTGCCAGAAAAATTTGCGTTTTTGGGTGCACCGAAAAATAGTATCATTTCTATAGGAACTTATGGCTGCATAAGTGGCAAAGAAAATAAATATTATTTTCGCGAAGGCTTGGAAGCTATGCTCGATGACTTGAAACCAAAAGTAGTTCTTGTTTATGGAAGCATGCCTAAAACAATTTTTGATAGTGGAATTATGAGCAAAGCTGAATTTGAAAATTATCCAGACTGGATTTCAAAAGTTAGAAAGAAGGTCGGATAAATGGGCACGGGACAACCGGGACGTTGCCTTAATACAAAAGGCAGTTCACATAAAGTCAGCGACTTTGCACTTGTCCATTCTATTGAAGGTTTGTTTACTCAGCCGAGACGACGTGGAGAAGTTTTGCGTCTTAAAAGTGGAGGACATGGACAAAAAGGAATGAATTTACTCGACAAATACGGCATAGAGTACAATGTAGTTAAAACTTATCCAAATGGCGTAAGAATTGGTAATATTCCAAATCACAAAGACAAAAGAAAACGCACGGGAACTAATCAATCTTGGTTTCCAAAATCTTGGTCGCCTAAAGATATTCGCCGTGCCGGTGAACACGTCACAGGATTAAAAAAGAATAGAAATTCACCTGACGGAGTTGCCGTTTTCGGAGTTTATAAAGGAGTTCGCGTCGGAGTAATACGCACTAATGGAAAAATTGCGACAGTATTTCCAGATCATAATCAAAAACCAGTTTTGAGGAGGCGCAAGAAAAAATGATTAGTAATGAAATTAGCGACACAATTGCTCGTCGAATTAAACTTCATATCGAAGATGATTTTGGAACTCAAAAATGTTGGGATCAAGAAATAGAAATTTTATCGCGAAATATGCCGGAAACAATAAACTTTATCGAAAATGAATGTACTGACGATATTTTTTGCTGGATAGGTGAAGTGTTTGAAGATGTTGCTGAAGTTACGCAAAGTAGAGACTTTATTACAGCAATAAAAAAACGCGCCGAAAAAATTATTGACGAAGAAACTCGGCGCAGTGTAGAAATTGATATTCATTATGCTGAAAGTAAAATCGACTTAAATTAAGAAAAAATTTTTTGATAAAGTTTCATCAGCCCCGCAAGAATTTCTTCTTCAGAAAAATTTTTGTCAAAGCCGTACGCCTCCATAACTGCTAAATCATTTTTCTTGTGAGCGTCGCGCAGGTCTTTTGGCATAAGCGTAGGGTCGTACAAATCAGCCAAACTAGCATCAGGATAATTTTTCCTGCAGTTTAAAATATTTTGAGCAGTTTGCTCAATTTTTTTGCGCTGTTCATCTGTCGGTTCACACCAAACAAAATTGTTATAAACTAATGAAATAGAGTAAGTGAAGTCATCGCGAAATCTTCCGGCAACTTTTCTAACCCAAGAATTATGAACACTTGAAGATAAAATCCCAAGTTCGTAAAGTCCGCCACCATCCATAACTTGTAATTTATTATTTGTAATTATATCAGGTGTCAAAAAACCTATCGGAATATATTTTCTGCGTCCCGAAGAAGTTTGAGGAATGACCAAAAAATTATCTGTTGGCATATTTTCAAAATGAAACTTAGTCGGAGTATCAGCCAATGCTCTTGTAACTTTGCTGTCGCTATTTTCTCTATATTCGCGAATTTCTTTAATTATCTTCATCGCTAAAGGCATCTTTCGGAGAATGTGCAAAGGAATCCTGTTTAGTAGCAGAATCCAACGCTCAATATTATTTATAAATTCTTTGCCACCCATATATCTGTAAAAATATTTTTCTGACTGTGGTTCACGTCTAATAAAATTTTCTCTTTCTTCAGGGGTAAAAGTAGCAATGGCATTATCTAAAGGTTTGTTTCCATTAGCAATTTTCGGAACATTACATAAAGGAACGGAGCGATTGGAAATCCAAATATTTGATGCGTCAGATAAATAAGCGTTTATATAATTGACTTTTTCTTTCCTGTCATCGTAAAAAATAAATTTTTCTTGAGGTTCATCGTCAGACTTAAATCCAACAATAACACAATGAACGCCAGCTTGTTTTTTCGATTCGCTTTGCCATTTAAATTTAGTGTGCGCGTAAATAATTTTAATGTTGAAATCGGAAAATAATTTCTTCCAAAGCATTAAAACTTGTTCGCCCTCACAAATAGAACTGGTAGCGATAAAACCAACGTGAATTTTGCTGTTCTGGATATATTCAGCGGCTTTTATAAACCAACAACTAACAAAATCTAAACTTGCCGCTTTTGGAAAATCTTTTGCAATGTTCATTAAATCAATTTTGTTTTCTTCAGTCATCCTTCGTCCACCTGAAAAAGGCGGATTGCCGAAAATGAAGTTAGGATTTGGACAAATTTTTTCCCAGTCCAAAGTTAGCGCATTGCCTTCAAAAATATTTGCAAAATTTTTCAGCGGCAGAGGATTTAAATTTTTGTGGATAATATTTTGCGTTTCTTGTAGCATTTGAAGTTCAGCAATCCAAAGCGCAGTTTTTGCGACGGAGCACGCGAAGTCATTTATTTCAATGCCGAAAAATTGATTGATAGAAACTTTGACAGGATTATCAAAATCGCCGAGCAAAATTTTTTCCTGCAACAGTTCTTTCAAAATTTCATTTTCAAGTCGGCGTAGTGAAATAAAACTTTCTGTCAAGAAATTTCCACTACCACACGCTGGGTCAAAAAATTTTAACTGCGCAATTTTGTTTTGGAAGTCGAGAAGTTTTTGTTTTTTGTTGCGACTGGAATTTTTTATTTGCAAAAATTCTGCGTGCAGGTCATTCAAAAATAAATTGTCAATGACTTTGTGAATATTTTCAATGCTTGTGTAGTGCATACCGCCGCTGCGTCTTGTGACAGGATTCAAAGTCGATTCAAAAACCGCGCCAAAAATTGTCGGACTTATTCCGCTCCAATCAAAATTTCTGCTGGCGTATTCGAGTAGGAAAAATTTAATTTCGTCGTTGAAGTTCGGAATTTCAATTTCTTCAGCAAAAAGATTGCCGTTGACGTAGGGAAATTTTTTTAAGTCTTCTTCAAGATATTTGTCGCGCTTATCAAGCGGAGTGTCGAGAACTTTAAAAAGTTCGATTAAATTTTGGCGAAGAAATTTTGCCGGAAATTGATTTAAATAGTTGCGGAAAATATTTTTGTCGCCGAAAATCCCTGCGCTTTCTGCGTACAGACAAAAGACAAGTCGCACGCAGAGTTTATTTAAACTTTGCAAAGATTTTTCGTCGTCAGGATTTAAATAATTTTTGCGAAGAGCGGCATAAAGTTTTTGAACAATTTCGCCAGCCTGCAAAGAAATTTGAAGTTCGCGTTGAAGATTATATTCGCGACTGTCAACCAAAAATTTCAGTCGATAAAATTCAGTCGGCAAATTTTTGAGCAAAATAATTTCAGGTTCACTGTGCGGCTTTTCCATGTCGTAAACGTGGAACTCGGAAAAGTTGCAAGCGACAATCCAACGCGGACGCTGTGAGTAAGGCAGTTCATTTGCGTAGCGTTTCGCCTGTTGAAAAGGTGTTAAAAATGTGCCGTCGGATTGCTTGATAGGTTTGGATAAATCCTTGCCGAGTTTTTTTTGTTCAATCATAACATTGGTTGCAGGAATAGACGCGTCGATAAAAGATTTATGTTCGAGTTGAACGCGATCTTCAAAAAAAATAAAATCGGCGACATTTTGGACTTCAAAAACGTTTGTAAGCAAGTCAATCCAGAAGGTTTGAGTGTCAGATTTTTCATCGCCGCGCCTAGACCAGCGAGCTACAAATTTTGTTACTAAATCTTGATTCATGGAAAAATAACCTCGAAAAAGTGGCGGTAGAATGGGGTATAAATTAAAATCTTCGATTTAAGCCCCATTTTTTTGTTTTTTATATTATAAACATCGTGAAAGTGTAAAAATGCGCGTTTAAAGCGATTCTACGAAGTCGTTTTTTTCAACGCCAAGTCGAGATAAAAAATAAGGCTGTTGGTCTTTAGGAATCTGCAAACTGTCCATAGCTTTTTCAACAGGAACATTAAAAGACTGCATAACAGAACGGAGATTGGCAAGGATAGTTTCATCGCGTCCTTCAGCGCGACCTTTTTTGATACCGCGATTTTCAACCTCATCTAAGAATGGAATATTCATATCGGAAACACTCCTTTCGATGTTTGCATTATAAGAATCGACAAAACGAGAATCATTGGTCAAGACAGACATTAAGTCAAGGAAAGCGGCGACGTGTTTAATTTGCCAGTTGTTCGGCTTGTAATTTTTATTTTTAC
>CALEPR010000186.1 GCA_937910665.1 uncultured Selenomonadales bacterium | reverse complement strand
AGGATAACATTTTTTGCCTGAAGTTTCATTTATTTTCTACCCCCACAACGAGTTAACGTAAAAAAATATTCCTGTAAGAAATTTTTTTTGCTATAATGTGCGAAGTTTAAAAAATCTATTGGAGGAAATTATTTTGACTAATACACAGGAAAAATTTTTTCAGCGCGACGATAAAAATTATTTGCCGGTTTTCAATCGTTATAAAATTGTTTTGGATCGCGGCGAAGGAGTTTAGAGAATTAGGAATTAGGAGTTAGGAATTGGGAGGAAATTATTTTGACAGATACACAAGAAAAAATTTTTCAGCGCGACGATAAAAATTATTTGCCGGTTTTCAATCGTTACAAAATTGTTTTGGATCGCGGCAAAGGAGTTTATCTTTACGACTTGGCAGGAAAAAAATATATTGACTTCCTCGCCGGAATTGCCGTAAATGTTTTGGGACACAATTACAAGCCTTTGGTTGATGCAATTTCAAAACAGGCGGCGAAAGTCATTCACGTTTCAAATTTGTATTACACTGAACCTCAGGCAAATGCGGCGGCTAAACTTGTAAAACTTTCAGGCTTGAACAGAGCATTTTTTGCAAATTCAGGCGCGGAGGCAAATGAAGGCGCGATTAAAGTTGCAAGAAAGTTTGCAAAAAAATTTTCTGCCGACAAAGTTCAGATAATCACAGCTTGGGACAGTTTTCACGGCAGAACTTTGGCGACTTTGACTGCGACAGGTCAGCCGCACTATCACGAAGGTTTTGAACCTCTGCCGAAAGGTTTTGATTATGTTCACTTCAATGACATTTCAGAACTTGAGAAAAAAATTTCCGACAAAACTTGTGCGGTTATGCTTGAAACAATTCAAGGTGAAGGCGGCGTTTATCCTCCGAAAGGCGACTACTTGAAAAAAGTTCGCGAACTTTGCGACAAACATCATGCGCTTTTGATTCTGGATGAAATTCAGGCAGGCATCGGGCGCAGTGGAAAATTTTTTGCTTATGAAAAGTTTGGAATTAAACCTGACATTGTTACTTTGGCAAAAGGTCTTGCGGGCGGAGTTCCAATCGGCGCATTTATCTGCACTGAAGAAGTTGCTCAGGCTTTTAAACCTGGAGATCACGGAACAACTTTCGGAGGAAATCCTTTAGCTTGTGCGGCGGCTAATGTTGTCCTCGACACAGTTCCGCAAGAAAAATTTTTAGCGCAGGTTGAGGAAGTTGGAAAATATTTCAAGCAAAAACTTTTCGACTTGCAGAAAAAATTTCCCGAACAAATTGTCGACGTACGCGGCGAAGGTTTGATTTTAGGTGCGGAGCTCGGCAAGTCCAAAAAATCCGGCGTGGAAATTGTCAACGCTTGCATGGAGCGCGGAGCAATTATCAACTGCACTGTCGGAAAAGTTTTGAGATTTATTCCGCCGCTGATTATCACAAAGTCTGACGTTGATGAAGTTGTAAAAATTTTGGACGACGTTTTGAGCGAATAAAATGAATCACGAAATTTATATTTACATTGCGATAATGAGCGCGGTAACTTTGGCAATAAAAATTTTGCCGCTGACTTTGATTCGCGGAGAAATAAAAAATGTTACGCTGAAATCTTTCCTGTACTATGTGCCGTACGTGACTTTGGCAGTGATGACTTTTCCGGCAATAATTCATGCAACGCAGTCCGAAATTTCGGGAACGCTCGCGCTTTTTGTCGGAATAATTTCGGCGTGGCTCGGAGCAAGTTTATTTCGCGTCGCCGTGATTTGTTGCGTGACAGTTTTTGTTTGCGAACTTTTTATTTGAAAAAATTTTTTGAGGGAGGAATTTTTGTGAAGAAGGAAATAAATGTTTTCGACTATGCAGGAGAAATTTTAAAAGCTCTGCCGCAGGGAATTTTGTTGGTGAGCGAGGCTGAGGACAACGTCAACGCCATGACAATCGGCTGGGGGCATCTCGGCATTGAATTTGGCGTTCCGATTTTTGCGATTTGTGTTCGCGAAAGCAGATTTACTTATGAACTTTTGGAGCGCACCGGCGAATTTACAATTTGCGTTCCTCGCGGCGAAAAATTTTCAGATCAAGTCAGAAAGGCGTTGGGAATTTGCGGAAGCAAAAGCGGGCGCGACACAGATAAAATTGCTCAGGCAAAAATGACTTTGGTTGACTCCGATGAAGTTCGCTCTCCCGCGATTAAAGAATTTCCTCTAACTTTGGAATGTCGAGTCGTTTACTCCGAAGTTCAGGACGTGAAAAAAATTGCGAGCCAGTTTGCAAAAAAATTTTATCAAACAGGCGACGCACACAAAATTTATTTCGGCGAAATTTTAAAATCTTACATCATTGAGGACTGATAAAAAATTTTGGGAGGAATTAAAATGGCAGATATAAATTTGGACGACTTGATGTCGCAAAAAGCAGCGAGTTCCGAAAGTGAATCGACGGCATTGGTTGAAGTTCAGCCGACTGTGGAAATTGAAAAAGTCACCAAGCAAGTTGAAACTTTGTCGCCTGCAGAAATGCAAAAAGTCCAGTCGATTAAAGACAGCATAAATTTGATGGACTCGGCAACGCCTTTAAATTTTGGCGCACCTGCACAAAAAGAAATCGCACAATTTTCCGACAGCATTTTGTCGAAAGTCCGCACAAAAGATTCCGGCGAAGTCGGGACGCTTTTAAATGATTTAGTTTCCAAAGTTAAAGGTTTCGACGTTTCCGAGAAAAAAAGTTTCGTCAGCAAAATTCCGCTTATCGGTTCGCTTGTCGAAAAAGGAAACGACATCATGCAAGGCTATGAAAAACTTTCCACGCAGGTTGAAAAAATTCAAGGCGGTTTGGAGCGCTCCAAAGTAAAGTTGATGGAGGACGTTGTTATGTTCGACACTCTTTACGAAAAAAATTTAAATTACTTCAAAGACTTGCAACTTTATATCCGCGCAGGCGAGGAAAAACTTGACGAAATGCGGACGACGACTTTGCCGAAACTTAAAGCTCAGGCTGCGGAAAAAAATGATCCGATGGCTGTACAAGTCGTAAATGATTTTGAGCAGAGCGTCGACAGGTTCGAGAAAAAAATTCATGACTTGAAACTAAGCAAAACTTTGGCGATTCAAACTGCGCCGCAAATTCGACTGATTCAAAATAATGACAGAGTTTTAATCGACAGAGTTCAGTCAGCAATTTATCACACCATTCCGCTGTGGAAAAATCAAATGGTTATCGCGCTCGGCTTGACTCGGCAGAAAGAAGTTATTGAAATGCAACGCGCGGTAGCAGACGCAACAAATGATTTGCTCCGCAGAAATGCAGAAATGTTGAAACAAAATTCCGTCGACACGGCGAAGGCGAATGAGCGCGGCGTTGTGGACGTTGAAACAGTTAAAAAAGTCAATGAAGATTTAATTTCCACAATCGAAGAGACAATGCGTATTCAGCAGGAAGGCAGGGTAAAACGTGCGGCTGCAGAAAAAGAACTTGTTGCGATTGAAGGCAGGTTGAAAGATGCGTTGCTGAAAAATGCAAATCAGGCAGGTGCGCCGCAAGTTTGAAATCTGAAACTTGAAATGGGGTAGTTAAAATGGCTGAAAAGCTTAACGCAGAACTTTTAGGCAAACAGCTTTGGGCAGAGGTTCACGACGAAATTGAGGAACACGAGGACAATTACGACGAGAACGGAAATTTGCGCTACAGCGAACAGCAGTTTGTTGAAATGTTTCAGGAAGTGCAAGACATTATTGACGGCAAAATTCCCAGAAAAAGTTGGGATGAATTTTTAGCTGAACTTGAGGCAGAGGACGAGGAGGAGCATTTGCGCGAAAATGAAAATTGTACTCACGCCGCTGTTTAAATCCGATGTCAGACATTATCGCGACAAAAAGAAGTATCGCAAAGTTGAGAAAGATATTTCACTTGTAACAGATGAGCTAAAAAAAGGTAACTTGCCGGGCGATAAAGTTTCAGGTTATCACTTGAAGAACGGCGAGGCGTTATATAAAGTTCGCATTCCAAATTCTTCAATCGGCGTGGGAAAGTCAAATGGTTTCAGAATTTTGTATTATGCAAAAGTTGGCGATGAAATTTTTCTGCTGAAACTTTATTCAAAAAAAGACAGCGAAAGAATTCCAACTTATGAACAGATTAAAAATATTTTAAGAAGCGCAATTCAGGAGGGCTGAAATGAAAGAAACAATTTTTACAGGCGCAGGCGTTGCGATTATTACGCCTTTTACTGAGGACAACAAGATAAATTTTTCCGAACTCGGCAAAATTATTGACGACCAAATTGCAAATGACACCGACGCAATTATTATCACAGGCACAACCGGAGAATCTGCCGCGATGGATGACGCAGAACATAAAGCGGCAATAAAATTCGCTGTCGAACACACCAATAAAAAAATTCCTGTCGTCGCGGGAACAGGTTCAAACGACACGGCTTATGCAATTCAACTTTCACAGTATGCGGAAAAAGTTGGCGCGGACGGTTTGCTCCTCGTCACTCCATATTACAACAAGTGCACGCAGAAAGGTTTAGTTGCTCACTACAAAAAAATTGCCGACAGCGTGAACTTGCCGATAATTTTGTATAATGTTCCTTCGAGGACAGGAGTTGGAATTAAACCTGAAACTTATTTTGAACTCTCCAAGCATCCAAGAATTGTGGCGGCGAAGGAAGCGAATGGAGATTTAACTGCAATTTTGCGAACCAGAAAACTTTGCGGCGATGATTTAACAATTTATTCCGGCAACGATGATCAAATTGTTCCAATTCTGTCGATCGGAGGAAAGGGTGTCATTTCTGTTCTCTCGAACGTCGCACCGAAGGACACGCACAAAATTTGTCAGCTTTACTTTGACGGAAAAGTTGAGGAGGCGGCGAAACTTCAAATTGATTACTGCGATTTAATCGACGCACTTTTCTGTGAAGTTAATCCGATTCCTGTAAAAGCGGCGATGAATTTGCTCGGCTGGAATGCAGGAAAGTTGAGGATGCCGCTCAGTGAAATTGAAGAAAAAAATCTTGAAGTTTTAAAAACCGCGCTGAAAAATCATAATCTTTTAAAGTAACTCGTTGTGGGGGTAGAAAATAAATGAAACTTCAGGC
>CALEPR010000185.1 GCA_937910665.1 uncultured Selenomonadales bacterium | reverse complement strand
TTCTTTCCCCGTGTCCTCAAAAAATACTTGACAGGTCTTTACATAACGGAGGTGTTTTTGTGAAAAGTTTTTCTATTCCGATTTCTCGGCGAGATTTTTTTAAAATTGCAGGCTTGACGACTGCGGGAGCAATTTTGAGTAATTCTGTTGATATTGAAAAAGTTTCTGCTGAAGAAAAAATTCCCGGCGAAAAAATTAAATACGCAGGAAAAAATATTCCCGTGCTTTATGATGTTGATGTTTGCGTTTGCGGCGGCGGACCTTCGGGAACTGCGGCGGCAATCTCTGCTGCAAAAAATGGTGCAAAAGTTGTTTTGATTGAAAGAGGAATTGCTCTCGGTGGGCTTGCGGTTTTGGGTTGCGTTTATCCTTTTATGGACACTCACGCGCCAAATTCCGATACTCCGTATGTTGCAGAAATAAAAAATCGTCTTATAGAAAAAAATATTTATCCTTATGACGGCGTTACTCAACAAACTTGGCACAATCCCGAAATTTTGAGTTTGATTTATGATGAAATGTGCGAAGAAAACGGAGTAAATATTTTGTATGAAACTGTTTTGGTTGATGCGATAAGTTCAAATAAAAAAATTTCTGCGTGTATCGTGCAGACAATCGCGGGACTTGCGGCGATAAAAGCAAAAATTTTCATAGACTCGACGGGCGACGCATATTTGTCGAGAAATGTCGGCGTTGATTATGAACGCGGTTACGAAAAAACCGGAAATAATCAGCCGTTAAGTTTTCGATTTGAAATGGGCGGAATTGACATTGACAAACTTTATAATTATGTTGCGATTGAACTGAAAGAGGATTGGTGCAAAAGTAAGCCGCCTTATTTTGAAATTGCTGAGGCAATGCACAGAACACAGCGTTACAAGCTGGAAGATTTAATGGCAAAAGGCGTTGAGAGCGGCGAACTTTCTCAAGAAGAAGCGGAATATATGCAGGCGTATTCGATTATCGGAAAAAATGGCGTTATGAGCTGCAATTTTCCTGAAATTCCCGTAAAATTTAAATCGACAGATCCGATTGAATACAGCAAGGCGGTTACTTACGGCAGAAAAATGATGAGAAATATGGCAAATTATTTGGTGAAACATTTGCCGGGCTTTGAAAACGCATATATCAGCAGAGAAGCGACAATGTTGGGGGCTCGTGAATCTTGGCGAATTAAAGGAAAATATTTTTTGGTCGAAGACGATTATCACAATCAAAGCAGATTTCCCGATGCGGTTTGTCAGACGGCTTGGTTTATCGATGCTCACGGCGAAAAAGTTTCTGAAAAATTGCCGAAAGGTGGCTTTTATGAAATTCCGTATCGTTCGCTGATTACAGAAAAAATTTCAAATTTAATTGTCACAGGTCGTTGCATTAGTGCGAGTTTTATTTTGCAAGCGTCGATGAGGATTCAGCCGACTTGCATGAGTATCGGAGAGGCGGCCGGAATTGCGGCGGCTTATTCGCTGAAAAAAAATATTTCCGCAAATTCTGTCGAGTGGGATAAAATTCCTGAAAATCTTCGCAGTTATGTAAGTCAAGGTTAAAAAAATTTTTTTTCGAGCCTTCGGACTTATTTTTTTTTTGCAAAATTTTGTGGTAAAATATAAAAAAATTTTGGAGGTGTCACTATGAATTTTTCAATTCCGATTTCAAGGCGCGATTTTTTTAAAATTGCAGGGCTGACCACTGCAGGAGTTATGCTTTCAAATTCCGGCGAAGAAAAAAAAGTTTCTGCGGCTGAAAGTCATTTTAATTTTGACAATCAAAATATTCCGCAACTTTTAAGCGCGGACGTTTGTGTTTGCGGCGGAGGTCCGGCAGGAACTGCGGCGGCTGTCACTGCTGCGCGAAACGGTTTGAAAGTTGTTTTGATTGAGCAGGGAACTGTTTTGGGCGGACTTCAAACTCAAGGCTTGGTTTATCCTGCAATGCCGACTAAAATTCAAAACAGCGATACGCCGTTCATAACCGATTTAAATAAAAGATTTTCGGTTCACGGAATCGACGTAAATTTTGGCGACGATCCGACAAACAAAAACGGCGGAACTGCTCGCGAATATCCGCCTGAAATGCTTGCGTTTATTTATGATGAATTGTGCGCTGATTATAAAGTTGAAGTTTTGTACAATACAACTTTGATAGGCGCGAAAACTTCTGCAGGAAAAATTTCTGAAGCGATAGTTCACACTGTTGAAGGTTTGAGATCGATTAGCGCAAAAATTTTTGTTGACGCTTCCGGCGACGCAATTTTATCAAGATATGCAGGAGTTCCTACAGTAAAAGGTTCTTCAACTACAGGAAGAAATCAAAAAATGAGTTTCCGCTTTGAAATGGGCGGAGTCGAAGAAATGAAAGTTTATAAATTTTTTGTAAAAAAACTTAAAGACGGCTGGTGCGAAACTAAACCGCCTGAATTTGAATTTGCAAAAACTACTCACACCGAACAATTTTATTTTGAAGGAATAAGACGCGGCGAAGTTACAAAAGACGACGTTGCTTACATTCAAGCGTTTACGATTCTCGGAAAGCCGGGGACAATGTCAATGAATTGTCCTGAAGTTTCTCCATACTTGTATTCAGCTACAAATACTTTGGACAGAAGTAATGCAATTCGCCAATGCAGAATCATGACGCGCAGACTTGCAAATTTTTTTATAAAAAATATTCCCGGTTTCAAAAAAGCTTACATAAGTCGCGAAGCCTCAATGCTCGGCGTGCGTGAATCTTGGCGAATTAAAGGAAAATATTATATGACTTCGGAAGATTATTTTAACGCACAAAAATTTCCTGACGCAGTTTGTCGAAGTGCTTATCCGATTGACATTCACGACGAAGTTTTAAATTTAAGCAGACACCTTGAAAAAGGCGATTTTTATGAAGTTCCTTTCCGCGCACTTGTCACAAATGAATTTGAAAATTTAATTGTCGTCGGCAGGTGCATTTCTTCAGATTTTCCTGCGCAAGCTGCGGTAAGAATCCAACCAACTTGCATGAGCATGGGCGAGGCGGCAGGAATTGCATCGGCTTACAGTTTGAAAAATAATATTGCATTAAATAATGTGCAGTGGGATGAAATTCCTGAAAATCTTCGCAGTTATGTCAGCGCAGGTTAAAAAATTTTTTTTTGAAAGCCTTCGGGCTTATTTTTTTGTGTAAAAAATAATTTTTGCAGTACAATAATTAAAAATCTTGAATTTTTGCAGTACAATAATTATAATCAAACAAATTTAAAATTTTTATGAAAGTTGGCTGTAGAATGGGAAATGTCGGCAGACCAAAATTAGAAATTGCAAGAAATAGAGTTGTCACTGTCAGATTGACTGATTTTGAGTTTCAAAAAATCGAAAAAATTTCTAAAAAACTTGGAATTTCTAAAACTGAGGCTGTTGTTCGCGGTATAAATCTTCTTGAGCGCGATAAGCCGAAAAAATTTAAAAATCTTTCCGGCAATAACAAAAAAATTTCCTCCGGCGTTGAGGAAAGTGATGTCGTGATGTTCGACAAAAAAAATTAAAAATTTTTTCACTCCGCAATGCGCGGAGATTTTTTTTGAAAAAATTTTGTGATATAATTCAATGAATTTTTATGAATGGAGTGATAAAAATGCATTTTGCAAGTACAGTAGTCAGACCACCTTACGAAGCACAAAGTATGTTTTTGCAAGTTACAAGCGGTTGCTCACATAATGCATGCAAATTCTGTACTTATTACAAAGACGCAAAATTTTCAGTGTTGCCGATTGAAGAAATTAAAAGCGATTTGCAGGAAATTAAAGACAGCGGCTATATTTTTTCAAGAATTTTTCTTCAAGGCGCGGATTCATTTATTTTAGGTTTTGAGCGTCTGAAAAAAATTATTGAACTTATTCATGAATATTTGCCGTTTGTAAAATCAGTCGGCGTGTACGGCAGAGTTGATAATTTAAAAAATAAATCTGCAAAACAACTTGAAGAACTTCATAAACTGGGTTACGACAGAATTGTTTTCGGAATTGAGTCCGGCGATGATATTATTCTTGAAAGAATGAACAAAGGTTATAAATCAAGCGATATTGTTGAACAATTAAGTAAAATGACTGAAGCAGGAATGAATTATGCGTGTATTTTTTTGAGCGGATTGGGCGGAAAAAATTATGGATTGTCGCACGCAGAAAAAACTGCAGAAGTTTTAAATAAATTGACACCATTCAGAGTAATTTCTTCTGGATTGACACTTTTTCCTGATACGCCGTTATCTGAAGATTTACGCGAAGGAAAATTTTTTGAAGCGACAGAAGCCGAGCGAATTTTGGAATTGCAAACGCTTATAAAAAATTTAGAAATAAGAACGATTTTTGATGCAGAAAATGCGTCAATGATAACAAGTCCGATATATGGAATTTTACCTGAAGACAAAGAATTTTTGATTGAAACATTACAAAAAATTTATGAAAAAATAGGCGAAAAAGGTTTGAGAAATCGCCGCGACAGTTTAATGAGAATTTAAAAAAATTTTTTCCTCATTCGCGGAGGAATTTTTTTATTTTTTTGTCAAATTACTGAAATATTTTATCTTACCGCTCAAAACTTCGTCATAAAAATTTTGTTTCCAATCGATATAAGCAACAGCGTCTTGAAGATTTTTAATTTTTTCTTGAAGTTGCTGTTGTTTTTTGTCTAGCATAATTTTTCTTTGCGGAATAGTTTTTTCACCGTCAAGACAAAGTTCAAGATAATTTTTCATTTCTTCAATCGACATTTCGCAATTTTTCAGACAGGAAAGACTTTTAATCCAAGCAACGTCGTGGTCGTCAAAAATTCTGTGATTATTTTTGTCGCGTTTGACATTCGGAATCAAACCTGCGTTGCAATAAAATTTCAAAGTCGTGTAATTCATTCCGACTTCCTCGCAAACTTCTTTCATTGTGTGCATAAAAAATTTTCTTGACAGGCAGTAAGTGCCGGATGTATAATTGGAAAAAAAATTTTTAGTTTGGGAGGAATTTTTTATGGAATTTGCAACATTGAACAGCGGTTACAAAATGCCGCTCGAAGGTTTCGGAGTTTTTCAAATTCCTGACGCTACGCAGTGCGAAGAAGTTACTTACAACGCAATAAAAGTAGGCTACAGATTGATTGATACGGCGGCTGCTTACAAAAATGAAGAGGCGGTCGGCAAAGCGATTGCAAAAGCAATTTCGGACGGCTTGACGACTCGCGAAGAACTTTTTATCACGACAAAAGTTTGGGTTTCCGATATGACAAGCGAAAAAAATTCTTACAAAGCTGTCGAAACTTCGCTGAAAAAATTAAATTTAAATTACGCAGATTTAATTTTGTTGCACCAGCCTATGAAAGATTATTTTGCGGCTTATCGCGGAATTGAAAATGCTTGCGCGGACGGTTTGACAAAATCTATCGGCGTTGCAAATTTTTATCCAGCGATTCTTGTAAATTTTTGCGAAACTGTCAAAAAAATTCCTGCGGTGAATCAAATTGAATTGCATCCTTTCTTCGTGCAAGCCGACGCGTTAAAAAATATGCAAGATTATGGGATCGTCGCGCAGGCTTGGGGGCCGCTCGCTGAAGGTAAGCACGGAATTTTTACTGACGCTGAACTTGTCGCGATTGGAAAAAAATATAATAAAACTGCCGCACAAGTTGCTTTGCGTTGGAATGTTCAGCGCGGCGTATCAATTATTCCAAAATCTGTTCACGTCGAGCGTATGAAACAAAATTTCGACATTTGGAATTTTAAATTGACTGACGAAGAAATGAAAATTATTTCTGCAAAAGATTTAGGTCACAGCGAAATTGTAAACCACTCCGACCCTGCCTTTGTAAAAATGTTGCACACTTGGAAAGTTTAAACGCAGAAAAATTTTTAAAAAATATTTTCCTCCTGCGCGGAGGATTTTTTTTGCGACTTTTATTAGAGAAACTGATTGAAAAGCTCCGAAAATCGAATTGATAAAAGCAATAAACTTTGCTATTATCACGGAAATTTTTTTAGGGGAGTGTTTTAAATGGATTACAGGAAAGTAGCCGAAGAAGTTTTTGAAAAAGTCGGCGGCAAAGAAAATTTGATTTCGGCGGCGCATTGTGCGACGCGGCTAAGGCTAGTTATTGCCGACAATGACAAATGCGACAAAGAAGCTGTTGAAAATATCGACGGCGTGAAGGGCGTTTTTTTTGCGTCCGGGCAGCTGCAAATTATCATTGGAACAGGCGCGGTGAACAAAGTTTATGACGAATTTTTGAAAGTTTCCGGACTTTCAGCGGCGAGCAAGGCAGAGATAAAGCAAACAGTCACTGCGCAACAAAGTCCTTTCCGCCGCGCGATAAAAACTTTGGGCGATATTTTTGTGCCGATTATTCCTGCAATCGTTGCCAGCGGTTTTTTAATGGGAATAATGGAAGCGTTAAATTTCATGGTGAATAATAATTTTATAGCGATTGAGACGACAAGTTCAGTTTATGTTTTTGCGAAACTTTTCAGCAATGTTGCATACATTTTCTTGCCGATTTTGATTGCGTACAGTGCGGCGAATGCGTTCGGCGGCAATCCATATCTTGGTGCGGTTATCGGAATGTTGATGTTGCATCCTGATTTGCAAAATGCGTGGACGGTTGCGACTGAAGGCGTAAAAGTTCATCAAAGCGTTTGGTTCGGACTTTATGAAATTGACATGGTCGGCTATCAAGGTCACGTAATTCCTGTGATAATTGCGGTTTGGGTTATGTGTCAGATTGAAAAAAAGTTGCACCAAATTGTGCCGGAAATGTTTGATTTATTTGTCACGCCGCTGGGCAGTGTTTTTATCACAGGATATTTGACTTATTCGATAATTGGACCGCTGTTTGTTTTCATAGAGAACAGCATTTTGAATGGTATTCAGTGGCTTATCGCGTTACCGTTTGGCATTGGAAGTTTTGTAATGGGAGCTTTTTATGCGCCGACAGTCGTGGCAGGCGTTCACCATATGTACACGGTTATTGACATTGGACAGCTTGCACAATTCGGCGTGACATATTGGTTGCCGCTTGCCTCAGCTGCGAATTTAGGACAAGGTGGTGCGGCGTTGGCAGTTGCCTTCAAAACAAAAAAAGCAAAAATAAAATCAATGGCGTTGCCTTCGGCGTTGAGTGCTTGCATGGGAATTACTGAGCCGGCGATTTTCGGCGTGAACTTGAGATATTTCAAGCCGTTTGTTTGCGGCTGTTTAGGAGGAGCGACCGGCGCAATGTTCGCGTCAATAGTTCATCTCGGCGCGACAGGTACAGGCGTTACAGGAATTTTCGGAATACTTCTTTGCTTAACAACGCCAATTCAATATATGACAATGTTTGTAATATCGATCGGCACGGCTTTTGCGCTGACTTGGTTATTTGGTTACAACGACGAAATGAATTAAAAAATTTTTTCCTCCACGCGGAGTTTTTTTATATGGCTTGAATTGTCAAGTGAAGTGCAACGAAGTAGAAAAATAAATTTCTGCCGGAGTT
>CALEPR010000184.1 GCA_937910665.1 uncultured Selenomonadales bacterium | reverse complement strand
CAAGAATAATCTGCCTTTCTGCGTCCAAGTTGTATAAGTTTTTGTGTAATCGTCGCGAATCGGAACTGTTTTTGTACAGGTGTAACCTTTCGACGCGTAATTCTGATACACAAGCCACGTTCCGCCCATCGGATACTGAATTTCCAATCTGTACAAAAGCTGATTCATCGCTTTGCCGCTCATTCCATAATCTTTCGCTATCACGCTGATTGGTATTGCCTCTTTGCTCTGCAGAATCAAGTCGTAGTAGCTGGCTTTCGGTCTCATTTCCTCTATCTGCACCGACTGAACGCTTACTATTTCGCGCAAATGTTCTTTTTCTTCGCGCTCCTGCTGAAGTGCTGTCAAAATTTTTATCGCCCACGCAGGGTCTGATATTGACTTTTCTACAAAGTCTTTTGTCGCATAAACTCCGTGTTTTCTGATACTCGGTAAAACTTCTGATGTTATCCATTTCCGAAACTTTTTTGCTTCAGGTTTGCGACTGTCCAAAATCACATCATACATTCCGTCTTCGTTTACAAAATTTGCATTTTGCGTTCTGCCAAGTGAATCAATTATGGGGTGGATTGAAACAACCCCACCGTCAAGGCGTTTCATCACTTGACTTGCGTCCAATTCCAATGCTCTACACAAATCTGCAAGGCAGAAAGTAGGATTTTCTGCTGTTCCTGCTGTTCTAATTTGACCAAACTCCGCATTTTCAAAAATTTGCATTTTGTCTGTCATTTTTAATTTTCTCCTTCCACTTCGACTTTTATTTCCTTGCCGAAAAGCTCTGACGCTGTGTTCTCGAACTGCATTTTGTAATACCTTTCAAAGTGATGCGCCTTGTATTCACTGCCGAACTTCAGCGTCAGTTCCTCTCCGGCATAACTTTTTACCCTCGCGTCTTTCAGCAACGCACTAAATATTTCTTTGCCTTTCACTGCTACTTTTACTGCTTCAAAAATTTTCTCGCCTTCCGCAATGTCATTTACTGTTTTTTTTTTTTTAGGCGCAGGATTCTCTTTGTCCACAAGTGAATTGATTTTCTGCAACGCATTTGCCGCCTTGAACTGCGATTCCTCATTCAAAAACTTTTTCACCGTGTTCAATGCCGCATTCGCAAACCGATAACTTTTGCCGTCGAACATTTTCAGCAACTCTGTCACTGTTTCTTTCGCGTCTTTTTCCTGCACCAAGAATTTTTCTGTCGTTGTCATCTTTCAATTCTCCCCACTACTTCAAATTTTATGTCGTAATCCGAAAGTTCGCCGTGTACCATTATTCCATTGTGCGTCTTTAATGCGATTCGCGGCGGCTCAAGTTCCTCCAAGTATTTTGCTCCCCATACACCGTCCGCGTTCTGGTAAATTTCCATTTTGTGATATTGCACTACCACATAATAACCGCCTTCGTCCAATTTCTTCTGCTCAAACGGATACAGCGGTTTTTCCAATTTCAATATGTCTCCTGCCTTAACCATTTCCCTCCGCCTTTCCTAGCAGTTTGTTGATAAAATAAATCTGTCCCCTGCCTGTTACCTTCGTCGTTCTTTTTATTATGTTTGTGCCGTTCGGATTATTTATTGCACGTTCTTTCACTTCAAACAAGCCGAGTTCCATCGATTTTTGCGTCGGCATATTCCAATCCGCTCGACTACCCTTTATCAGATAGCCGTTATTCCTCAGCCATTCAAACAGCCGATTCTGCCCTATTTCTATGCCGTTCTGCTTTAACAATTTCGCCAAGTCGCCGACTAATATTGTTGTCCGACTGACTTCTACCGCGTCTGCAAATATCACTTTCGGCTTTTGTTCTGCCAGCTGTTTTTCTGCCACAATTCTTTTCTCGCGCTCCGACTTCAACTTTTTCAACAATTCAATTCCAAAATCTGGATTCGCGATAATGTTTTCAATCGTTGCCGGTGTCGCATATGCACCGTGCTTGCGAATTGAAGGTAAGACCTCCGACGTTACCCAGCGTTTAAATTCTTTCGCCTTCGGAAGTTTCGACGACAGTATCAGTGAATAAAGTCCGCTTTCATTTATCACCGTTACATTACGCATTTGACCTGCACTCGCAATTTGCGATACCAGCTTATCTTCTTCATCAACGTGTTTTTCGATAGCGTCGAATGTGTTTACATAACCAAGTATCAACGCTACGTCTTTTCCGACAAAATAAATTTCATTGTTAATTTTCACTGTTCGCAATGTTCCGAACTGTTCATTGCTAAAAATTTGCAACTTGTTTTCCATTTCGCTTTGCTCCTTTCAAGCAGGGCTAGGAATTTATTCCTAACCCCGCCGCCTAAATTTATTCAGCTGTCAAAATTTCGCCTGTTTCAAGGTCTGTATCTTCAAAAGGATTGTCTTCCTCCAGCTTTTCCTCAACAAATTCCGTGTCTTCGCTCGGCGTAATATCAAATTCTTCACGCGGCGTAATGTTGTTACCATTGTCTGGATAGGTAAAATTTTCTTTGCTCACAACACTGAAGTCCGCTTGTATCGCCTGTTGCATTTCTACCGACTTAACTCCCCAGTTCTTAAGCAACAACTTCAGCACCGTTTTTGTCGCCATCTTGTCAAAATTTTTTGCCCAAATTGACCAACTTTTATTTTTGTCTGCTTGATAACTTTGCGAAAATTTTTTTGCGTGTTCTTCAATCTCCGCCTTTGTCATATACAACGCCTTTGAAAAACCGTTCGTAAGTTCAAAATATGCTATGTATCCGACTATTTCTTCTGAAATCTTTTCTCCTACAATAAATTCACCTGTCAATGGATTTACGCCGCGAATTTCACCTTCACGAATCACTCCTGCGTGAATTTTTTTGTACTGTCCTGTGCGAAGTGCAAGTTGCACATAACCGTGTACTCCTACTTGAAACGTCGCTTTGTCTTTGAATGGTACAATATACGCTTCGCCAAATGACGGATTTACTTGCAAATTCAAACTTGCAATCAACACCGCCGCCGTCAAAATACTGTTCGGCTCGCATTTTTTTAAAAGGTCGTTGTCATTAAAAACTGTCATCAACGCTGATGTAAACGCCGCTGGATTTTTGCCTGTCACTTCTACAACTCGCTTTTGCACTGCCTCTACTCTCAAAAGTTCCGGCAATGTCAATCCTTTTGCTGTTTTCGCCAATTCCTGTGTTGCCATTTTTAAAAACTCCTCTCAATCTACAACTTTATTTTTCGCGACTATAACTTCTATGTTATCGCCGACTTCCGACTTTATTATTTTTTGAAACTTTTCGCCGTCACCGTGTCGCTCAGAAATGTGTATCAAATAAATTTCCTTCAACTTCGACTTGTCGCTTGACTTCAAAAACTCTGCCGCCTTTTCTACCGACAAATGATTTTCCATAATGCGTTGACGCTGCTTTTCTTCAATCGAACTTGAATTTAATTCTTGCTCCGTGTAATTTGTTTCTAGCAAAAGTTTTGTCGTCTCATACAAGTTGAATTTTATTTTGCCTGTGTCTGTGATATACAAAATTTTTTCTGCGCCGTCACTTACTGCAAAATTTACTGGCTCTGCCGCATCGTGTTTCACAAAAAACGCATACGCTACAAAATCGCCAATTTTGAAATTTTCGCCGTGTTCTATCAGTTGTAACCTGTGACTTTTTTCAAGGTTCAAAGCGTCGGCAGTTCCTTTTGTCATAAAAACATCTACACCGTGCTTGATAAAATCTGCCGCCGACTTCGCGTGGTCTTTGTGTTCGTGTGTCACCAACACCGCTGTCGGCAATTCAAAATCCAGCAACTTCAGCGTCTTTTTGTAGGCAAGCCCGCAGTCAAGCAAAATTTTTGTTTCGCCGCTTGTCAGCAAATAACAGTTGCCTTTACTCCCTGTCGCTAAGACTTCAACTTCTATCACGCCGCCACCGTTTTTTTCTGTTCTTCGACTTCGATTTTAAGTTCCTGTCCTTCCACTGCCTTCAGGTAAAAAATCTGATTCGGCAAGTCCACAAAACTGTTCGACGTGTAACTTTCCACGTCGTCTATCCACACCGGCAACTCTACTTTGTAAAATTCCTGCATTGTCTTTAAAACGTCCAATGACGCTTTCAGCTTTTCGCCTTTGCTCAAATTGTCGAAAGTCACTCCACCCATCATCGGCTCGCAAATTTCCTTCACTGCTCCGTTTATGCACCTGTCGAACATCTTGAACTTCACCACCTCAAATTTTGCGTTTATCGCGTCCTCGATTGTCTTAATTTTCTGACGCTGAAATTTCTCCGCAAGATTTATCTGCCTTTGCAAGTCTGCTACTTCGACGTTCAATTTTGTTTCGCGCTGTTTAAGTTCCTCAATGCGATTTTTATTTTCAGCCGACCTCTGCAACTTATACAGCTGTGATTGAAGTTCATCGCGCTCCGACATTGCCTTTGAAAGTTGCGCCGAATTGTCCGGCACTTTCTCTGCCTCTGCCAACTCAGCTTTCAACTTTTCAAGTTCCTTGCTGACTTCGACTAATTTTTTTCTGCGCTGTGAAATTAAATCTTTAGCCGCCCAGCCTTGCTTTTTCAGCTTGTTCAGTTCTGCATTCTTCGACTGCTGAAATTTTTCAACCGGCATCAACTGTTCACAGTACGGACATTTGCCAGGCACTGACTTTTTCACTTCATTATATTTTGCGCCAAGTTCGCTGAATTTTATTTGCGTGTCGTCAATAACTTCTTGTACTCTGCTGATTTCAAATTCTGCTTGGCGGATCGCAGATTTCAGTTGCGCTGTATTTCTTCCGCCGCTCTGCAGTTTCACAATTTCCTCCGACTTCGCTGAAATTTTTTGCTGAAGTTCCGAAATATCGCCGTCTAGCACTTGCTGTTTCAGTTCATCAATCCGCGCAGGTATATTCGCCAGTTCCGCCTCTATGTGCCGAATTACATTTTTCTTCGCGTCCATAAAACTTTGTGCGTCTAATTTTCCAAGCTGAAGTTCTGGAAAATCTCTCAAAATTTCTGCGTCGTCCACCTCAATCATTGACATCAAAATTTGTCTGCGTTCTTTCCACGCCATTTTGCAAAAACCGAATGGATTTATCGGTGCGCCTTGCGTCAATCTGTTTATTTTTGCGTCAAATTCTTTTTGTTTCATCGGTACGCCGTTGACATAAAATTTTTGTGTCATTCCTGTAAAATTTTTCTGCTTGTCGAACTTGTTCAAAAATTCGCGCCGCAGTGTCAAGCCGTTTTCAAATTCAACTTCCACTGCGTGAACTTTGCCGTCGCGATTATAATTGCCGCTCGTGTCCTGAAAATTCACGTCTCCGCTCGTGCCGTCATAAAATTTTCCTGTCATCAACAAACTGTACGCATTGGCATAAGTTGTTTTTCCTGCGCCATTTTGTCCGCTGATTAAAACATTTGCTCCGTCTGCAAAAATTTCTCCGCCTTCAAGTCCGCAAATATTTTCAAGTGTCATTCTCACAATCTTCATTTGACAAATTCTCCTTTCTAGGTTATTATTTCCGCAATTAACTTTGAGTTGAATTTACGGAAATAATTCTTCGCCTTTTAGGCGTTTTTTTGTGCGCCGAGTTTCGTCCGCATGTCGTGCAGCTCTTCGTTCCACAAACGCCACAATGCGTGATCAGCTATATCGCCCTCCCAGAAATACTCCATTCGTGCGTCGTAACTTGTCGCTGTATCTCCGTGATTTTCAAAGTATGTTTCGCCTATCGGCAAGATTACTTTCAATTCATCGATTGATTCCATCCACTCGATTGTCACATCATCTGCGTCAAGCAACCATTCGACTTCATTGAGTTCACTGCCACTGTTGCGCTTGTCACTGTATGTGCCTCTGAGCGGCAACGGATAATTATCATAGTCTCTGTCGCCATTGTGTCGAGAATACATCAGCGCACTTATCATTTCCGCTACCAATTCTTCGTTCGTGCCTAACGGCAAACTCATCACCATTTCTATCATTTTTTACTCCTCCTTAACTTTCTAACTTCCGAGTTTATCCCGCTGTCAACATCAGCATTGTACTTGCCGCATTTTCTGTCAGATAAAATTGCTGTTTTTTAAATGTTTCTTCGTAACTTTCGCGTCCTTCAAAACTATCTGCCACTTCTCTTTCTTCATCTGTCAAATTGGTGTATGCCTTTTTGCCATAATCTTCCGGCAACCACTTTAACTTTTTGCCGCAATACAGATTGAATTTTTTCAGCAATTCAAGGTCTTTGAACGTCAAATGCGCCGTGCCTTTCTTGTACAGATTTACTGTGAAATATTTCGTGTCTATGTTTGTATTGCGTCCACAATCTTTTGCAACCTGCAGTTTGTTTGCCATATCTGCCGATTCCGTCCGTCCACTGTCAAGATAATTCATTGCTTTTTCAATATCCGACAACACTACGTTTGCCCGATAAAGTTCAAACGTTTTTTGCCATCCACTAAACGCATTCAGCGGCAGTATTATTCTTTTGTTGCACTTAAACGCTTTATTTGTTTTCCACCCGTTATAGTAGTGAATATTCTTGCTGTACTCCGACCAACTGAATCGGCTGGTAAAACTGTCCCACACTTTCATTATCGCTCGATCTATATTGCTGTACAAACTCCTGCACAAATCCTCTTTCAGTTGCAGTATATTTCTTTCATTAAATTCATAATCTGCCATTTCGTTAAGTTTGCTTGAATATACGCCTCTAGTCTCCGAAGTTAGCAGGCGATCCAATTCTTCAGAGAAAAGCAACCTGTGCCAATAATTCGAGTTTATCGCTTTTACTATTCCCGCTCTGCCGCTACAGTAGCCGTGCTTGATTCTTATTTCAAAAACTTCATTGTACTCTCCGTGAATTGCTACTTTGTTGTAGTTTTGAACTTCTTCATAAAGTTTCAAGGCTGTTTTGACTTCCGCACGATAGTTATCAATCAAGGCTTTTACTTCCCCGTATCGCGTCATCGATAAGTCACCTGTTGCCTGTCGCTCCTCTATCTCCGATTTTTTGTAGTTTTCAAACGTTATGCATTTCGCGCTTGCCTCTTTTTTCTTCGCGTATACTATCGCTATTTCTACGTCGCTATCTTCAAACGCTGATTCTACATACTCAACCTTGTACTCTTCTTGCTCCTCAAGTTGTCTGACTAATTCTCTGCGCTCCTTGCTGAATGGATTTTTTATTGTTTCGGCGTTCAAAATACAAGCAATTTCTCCCCCGTCTGCTAGGATATTCAACGCTTTCAACAAATGCTTTGCGCCGTTGTGAAATGGCGGATTCATTATTATCGTCTGATACGGCATCAACGGTTGAAACGTCTCAAAATCGTCCCAGATAACCCTAAAACCTTTCCCCTTGAGGGTTGCCGACCTGTTTTTGTCAAATTCCACGCAATGAAAATCTTCTTCACTAAAAGGGTACCCTTTTGCTTTTATAAAACCTTCGGCAAGTTCTCCTGTTCCCGCGCTCGGCTCTAAAATCACCTTTACCGGCTTTTGAATAAAATCTGCAACTTTTTCCGCCACTTCGGTCGGTGTCCTATAATACTGTTCAAACTTCATATTAACTCCTCCTTGCCTTAAAGAACTTCTGCTTATCGCTTTTCACTTCGCCAGACTGATCCTCGCCTTGTTTTCACTCTGCTGTTTCGCTCTTTACTTGCCTTCCCAAAATACACTTTGCAAATTTCCTTCGCCAACTTCGATCTGAACTTTTTCACGAACAAGTCCTTCAAAAATTCCAATGCATTATGCGGCGTTTCAATGTCCTCCATTTCAAAGCCTTTTGTGAACTCATAATCCTCAAAGTCGCTATCTTCCGGCTCTTCACTCCACGCATTATAAAATTCGCTCGTGAACTCATAATCTTCGCGTTCTTCAAACTCCGCTTCATACGCGTTATATGCGTTGTTCTTGCCGCTCATACTTGCCTTTGCTTCGTCGTATTCGGCGTTAATGCTTTTCATCGTTTCGGTATCGCCGCCCACGTCAGGGTGGTATTTTTTCGCCAATTCGATAAATTTTTTGTGCAAGTCTTTTAAACTCTCAAATCCTTCAAACCACTTCATTTTTTCCACCTTCCTTTATAAACAAGCTCCTCTTTAATTTTCCTTGTACTTGACAAGGTAATTATCTAACGTGTCCAAAATTTGTTCGTAAACATCGGGGAGCGGATAACCGTATTCGTCCGTGTCTTCCTCGTAACAGTAACCGTGAAGTCTAATTTTGCTAATTCTGCCGTCCACATCTTCCTTTTCTTCAACTTCAAATGTTCTTTCATTTCTAACTAAAGCTAAAGAGTAAAGTTCGTCGCTTAGGCTCACCGCTTCTTCATCATTCAATTTGCTTGTGTCAATCACGAAGTTTACTTTTACTGCTTCAGGCTCTTCAGGATCGTTGAACTTCTTCGTCCAATTCAAGCCGACGTAATGCTCCCAAGTCTCGCGTTCTGTCATTTTCTCACATCCTATCCCGCAAGTTTTGTGCGGTATTTTGCAAGATTTTTCACGCAGTCACGATACATCTTCAACCATCCAGCGACTTGCTTTTTTGCTTTCGCCGCATACTTCCAATACACTTCGTCTTTCCCTTCTGCATTTTTTATTGCGTCTTTCAAAATACGCTGACGGTCTTCAAGTTCCGCTTTTATCGACGCGAGCTTTTTCCTTTCATCTTCAGCCTGTCTTTCAAGTTTCATATCTGCGGAAGTTGCCTCCCAGTCGACTATCGCCTTGCGCACCTTTGTCTTTTGTTCCTCTACTTTCGCAATCAACTTGTCCATCAGCTCCGTCTCTTTCGTCTCCTCAACTTCCTTCACTTCCGACGCTTTCTGCGCTTTCTTCGCTTCATTTTCTTCCAACAATTCTGCGTCATAATCTCTTGCAACTCTGCCGCCTTTTTCAAGATACAACGTGCGGATTTTCCTGTACTCCGCATTACTCGCTGTCATATATTCCTCAAAACTCATCGGACTAAACGCCAAATGCCACTCTCCTGCAATTTCCATCGCGTCCTTTTTATCAATCTGTGTAAGCGCAGTATCAAAATGATTCTCACCTCCATTGTGCCACGTGTAACGATAGTAACGCAGCCTGCCTTTTTTGTCGGGCATACTCACGACCTTTCCTTCTATACAAAGGTCGCCACTTTCTACTGCCGCCGCACTTTCCACCAAATTCTCTGCTCCATCGTTTATCATTTCCGCTTGTCCGAAAAGTCTATCTTCCATCTCACTCTCAATTTCTTCCTTAATAAGCTCTTCAACTTCGCTTGCAACTTCCTTGACTTCCACCGCTTTTGCGTTTGCAATTTCCGCCTCTACCGCGCTTTCAAACGCCTCAACACTTACCAAGTATTCGCTAGCGTCAATTTCTTCAACCGCATTTTCCACTGTGACTTCATCAATGACTTCATAATCGTTATTTGCTATCGCCACGAACTCTTCAATCGTCAAACCGTAACCTTCAAGAATTTCTGCAACTTCCGCCTTTGTCACTTTGTGCCAGTCGGTAAACCAAACTGTTTTACTAACCTTTTGTCCACGTGTGCAATTCACCTTGCGTTTTTTGCTGTATTCTCCGTAAACTTCCCAGCTTTTGCGGTTGCCATTCTGGTACAACGCCACAATGTTTTTACAGTTCGGCGTGAAAGTTGTTGCCTTTGCGTATGCCTCAACTTTTGCTTTTCTTACCTTTCTCATTTCTTCCCTCTCCTTTTTTTAAACCGTTTAATTCAAATTTCTTGCTTATTTTAAACGATTAAGTTTAATTTGTCAACAGTTTTTTTAAAAAATTCTTTATTACTTTTA
>CALEPR010000183.1 GCA_937910665.1 uncultured Selenomonadales bacterium | reverse complement strand
GGAGAGGTGTCCGAGTGGTTTAAGGAGCTGGTCTTGAAAACCAGTGATGTCGAAAGGCACCGTGGGTTCGAATCCCACCTTCTCCGCCATTTTTTTTTTGCAAATTTTTAAGCTGAGGTGTAGAAACTTTGTTGAGATACAGACACGCAAAATTTTCCGACGTGGAAGAAATTTTTAATTTGATTTCCGGTTACGCAAGTCAAGGTATTATGTTGCCGAAACCGCACAATGTTCTTTATGAAATTATTCGCGAATTTGTAGTCGCCGAAGATGTCGAGAGCGGAAAAATTGTGGGGACAGGAGCACTGCATTTAACTTGGAACGAACTTGCCGAAGTAAGATCTATGGCTGTCCATCCTGATTTCAAGCGTCAAGGTATCGGCGCGGAAATTGTAAAAAAACTTTTGCAGGACGGTTTGGAAGTCGGAGTTAAAAAATTTTTCACGCTTACTTACAGTCCTGAATTTTTTCAGTCGCTCGGTTTTAAAACAACTACCAAAGAATCTCTGCCTCACAAAATTTGGAAAGAATGTATCGAGTGTCCGAAATTTCCAAACTGCGACGAAATTGCGATGACGTTGGAAAATTTTTCAGATTGATCTGCGGGAGAAATTTTTTATGAAACAAAATAAAACTGCTTTGATGAAGGCGGCTGAACTTTTGGCTAGGCAAGAACAAAGTTCCGAACATTTGCGAAAAAAATTGTTGGCAAAAAAATATTCCGCGACTGAAGTCGAAAGCGCGATTGAAACTTTGACAGACAGAAATTATCTGAATGACGAAGATACCTGCCGCAGACAATTTGAAAGTCTTTATGCGGCAGAAAAATTGAGCGTCAGACAAATTTGCGCGAAACTTATTCAGCGCGGCTTTGAAAAAAATTTTGTGACAGATTTAATTCCTGCAGACTTTGAGCAACGCGACTTTAAAGTTGCAAAAAATATTTTTGAAAAAAAATTTGCCGATCTCGACCTGAGTGAAATTGACAACAAAGAAAAATTTAAAATCAAAAATAAAATTTATCAGCATCTCTCTGCAAAAGGTTTTTCCTCCGAAATTATTTCTGAAGTCTTGGAGGATTTTTTTTAGATTTGGCATGCTGAAGAGAAAATTTAGTGGACGGCAACACTTTTGTGTCGTGCGCCTTCGGAAAAATTTTTCAGCGTCGACAAAAATTTTCTGCCACTCGAATCGTAAACCAAAATTGAATAAACAGCACAGTCACGGAATCGCGCCGCAGGTTCACAAAAAGGCAGTCAACAAAAATGAATGGGTTACCGGGATTGTGCTTCAATAATTTTCAACCTGATTGTTTGTCTATGAATCGGTTTCCAAAACTTCTGTCAAAGTCGAAATCATTTGCTGAATATCAATCGGCTTTGAAATATGTGCGTTCATTCCTGCGTCCTTCGCCGCCTGTATGTCCTCGACAAAGGCGTTGGCTGTCATCGCGATTATCGGAATATTTGCAAGCTGTGGATCGGGAATTGCGCGAATTTTTTTTGTCGCGTCGTAACCATTCAGCATAGGCATTTGAATATCCATTAAAATTGCGTCGAAAGTTCCGGGCGCGGAATTTTTTATTTTATCGACTGCAATTTGTCCATTCTCTGCCGTGTCAAGTTTAAAACCGTACTCGGTCAAAATCAGCGACGCAATTTCGCGATTAACTTCATTATCCTCAACCAAAAGCAATTTCATTTTTGTAAAGTCAACCGCACTTTCAATCTGTTCATCTTGCAAATTTTCAGTTTCAATTTCCGGCTGAGCAATTTCAAAATTCAAATTCACAATAAATTCTGTGCCTTTGCCGAGTTCGGTTTGAACTTCAATCGTTCCATCCATCAAGTCAACAATGCTTTTTGTAATCGCCGTGCCCAATCCTGTGCCTTGAATATTATTAACTGTCCTGTCGCGTTCATAAGCGTCGAAAACTTTTTTTGCAAACTCGGGACTCATTCCCATTCCTGTATCACTGACTTTAATTTCATAACTTGCAAAATTATTTTCCGCGCCAAACTGTTTCAATGTCGCCGAAACTTTTCCGCCTTCAGGAGTAAATTTGTAGGCGTTGCTGATTAAATTCAACAGGACACGATTCAGCAAATGAATATCGCAAAGCACAAATTTATTTTCAATGTCCGCCGTGACGACGTAAGAAATATTTTTAGTTTCCATTTGCGTCGAAAATAAATCGTAAACTTCATTCATAAATTTTTTTAAATCTGCCTTTTCAAGATTGAGTTCCATTTTTCCGCTTTCGATTCGCGACATATCCAAAATATCATTTATCAGATTTAAAAGTTGCTTGTTTGACGTTTCAATTTTGTTCAGATAACTGATTGCCTTCGACGGCAAATTTTTTTCTTTCTTGATTAAAGTTGTATAACCAATAATCGCGTTCATCGGAGTTCTAATGTCGTGAGACATATTCGACAGAAATGTTGACTTCGCTCGGTTGCTCTGTTCCGCTTCAACTTTTTCAACTTCCAATTCTTTCTCGCGATGCATCATCAAATTATAAATTTTGAACATTATCACCAGCGCAAGTATCACAATTCCCATTTGCAGCAAATGTGCGTTTGTCAATTTACTGCTGACATAATCTGTTTGCTGTTTGGTATACTCCGCGCCTTCGTCAAGCAAATAATATGCCGTCAAGTTGTCCAAAACTTCTTGAGTCGTGTCGTGCGTCGTTTCTCTCAACCACATCATAGAAGTAAAAAATATCATGAACAACATCATAATCCAGACGACTGTAGATTTTCCGAAACGCCTCAACTTGTCGCGAGAAAAAACATAATAAAAAAATACAAAACCTAAAATGCTCCAGGAGATTAAAATAAAATATGACTCGGTCTGCATCGCGCTAATGTCCCAGAAATTTGGAATCATCAGGTACAGGAAAAAACTTGCCGAAAAAATGAAACCGATAACGCCTGTGACTTTGACTGAAAAAATATTTTCCTGCCGCGCGAGGTGAAAAGCAACTGCCGAAGTAAATGCATAAGCGATCGTCGCGCCGACTGTGTTCACGTCGATAATCCAACTAATTGCCGTGCGTCCGAAAAATGGAATTGGCAAAGACAAAATCATTATAAAAATTATTGCATTTCGCGGCGAACCAAATTTATTTAACTTCGCGAACCATTTCGGAAGTAAATCATCTCGCGCAAGCGAATAAATCAATCTGCTTGCCGCGATTGTGTTCCCCAATATTCCTGTAATCACCGCGCCCATTACCGCCGCCCAGAATATTAAAAATCCTGTTTCGCCCAGCAAATTTTTAAAAGCGTTCAATGTTGGAAAACTTTCATAGCCCGACAAATTTTTTAAGTCGCTGATATATTCAAACCAATTCGCATAAGCCGCAGGTAAAACGCTCACAGCCGTCACCGTCAAAAAAATATATGCAAATGCGATTGTCAAAACTGCCGTCATCAAAATTGTAAAAAGTTTTTTTGTCGAAAAATTAAATTCCTCTGCCGAATGTGAAATTGATTCAAAGCCGACATACGCCCAAGGCGATAAAACCATAATTACAAAAATTTTTGAAATTGGTTCTGTGTTCGGAACAAAATGCGGCTCGATTGAAAAAATATTTCCTCCTCCGTGAGAAATTACTGCTCCCATTCCTGCCAAAATTCCAACACACAAAATTATTGCCGCGACTGTTTGAACTCCCGCCGCAAACTTTCCTCCGCGTATACAGACAATTCCAAAAATCCACAGAGCAGCCAAACTTAATAAAGCCTCGCCAAGATAAATATCAAATCCTGCCACTTGATAGTGAAAACCTACTTGAAAAAAATCGCCAAGCAAATATCGAAAAAGAAGCGTCAGAGCAGTTGCATTCGCCCAAGCAATGGCAATATAAACTAAAATAATGTACCACGCACTTAAAAAACCATAATCGTGACCAAAAATTTCTCTCGCGTAAGCGTATGTGCCGCCCGCGTCAGGAAAATGTCTCAGCATATAGTTATAGTTGTAGCCGATAATCAGCATAACAATTCCGCTGAGCGCAAGACCGATGACCGCACCGATAATTCCTGCGATTGGCAAAAAAGTTGTGCCGGGCATAACAAATGCCCCCCAACCTACTGCCGCGCCGAAAGCCAAAGCCCATACGCTGATTGGAGAGAGATATTTTTGTAAATTTACTTTGTCATTAAGTGGTACATTTTTTGTTTCCATAAAAAAAATCCTCAAAGGAGTTAGAAACCGAGAGGGAGATAATTTTCCTAAAACCTGACTGAACGTTTCGGACCGAACTCAAGCAATTCTTTCATAGCTGCCATAGCTTCGTCGGCATCTTCGCCTTCCGTTAAAATTCTGACTTTCTGCCCAGACACCAAACCCCGCGACTTTGCCATCAAAATACTTTTTGCGTCTGTAGTTTTTCCATCCCAACGAAGGGAAACCCGCGACTTAAATCGAAGGGCAGTTTGAGTAATTGCAGAGGCAGGAAGAAAACTTGCCTGAACAATTTCATTTTCAATATTTCGATTAACAGGAATAAATTCCTCAACCTTTATATCTTCTTCTATTTCTTCAACTTCCTCTTCGACTTCCTCGACTTCTTCCTCAAGGTCGTTGGGATCCTCGTCCGTGATTTCAATATTTTCAAAAGTAATACCCACTTCATTTGGAACTATTGGTTTAGAAGTTTCAAATTTAACTTTGACATTATCTCCGAGACCAATGTAAGTAATAAAAGATTTACGCAAAATTCCTGAAGGAAAGCGGAAAAAATTATCGCAAAGATAAATTACTTCAGGGATCGGCGAATCACTCAAAATGTCTTCCAAGTCGTCTTGAGTAAAAGCTACGTTGTCAACTTTTTTTATAATCGCAGGGTCGTCAGTATATTTGCTCAGATGCAGACGGCGTTTTTTCCTCCAAGCAATAGTTTCTGCGTCATCTAAATCTTCGCTATAATCTTCGTAATTGATCCCGAGAACATCACAAATTTTTTGTGGCGCATATTTATCTGTAGGTTTAATTGCTTTTATCGAATCGGCTTCATCAGAATAAAATCTGTCGTCCAACCATGCAACAAGTTTTTTCTCTTGGAAGTAAGCCATAATTTTTCTGAAGTCAAAATTTTTCCGCAAATCTGCCAGCGTATTGATTTCGACACCATTTTTAAATATCATCGGAAATTTTTCTTTGTGTCTTCGCATTGTCCTTCACCTGCATCACGGCAATAATTTATTCACTAAAATTTTTAACAACAATCTTTCTGTCCAACAAATTTTAATTTTTCTGAACTACTTTTTTTCAGCCGCTGAAGATGTCAACTTTTTTTTCAGCCGCACGTTTAACGTCAAACATTTTTACAAGTTCGGCGACCGCCTGAGTCGGAGAAATTATTCCGCCCAAAACCGCCTCTTTAATTTCGGGCATACGACCTGTGATAACTGCATCATCAAAAAATAAATTATGCAAATGTTCGTCAATCATCGCGTACATCCAGTCAAGAAGTTGAGAGTCGCGACGCTTTTGAAAAACGCCGCTTTCAGTTGTAATTTTTTTGAAAACTTGAATCACCTGCCAAAGTTCTTGAAGCCCGGTTTTTTCAACCGCACTCGCAAGATAAGCGTGAGTAGGCCAGCCTTCAGTTGCCGGGCGAATAAATTCAATCATTCTTTCATATTCACCGCGAGCAACTTTTGCGCGAACTAAATTGTCGCCGTCCGCTTTGTTAATAACAATCGCGTCAGCAAGTTCCATGATTCCTTTTTTAATTCCTTGAAGATCATCACCCGCGCCGGTTAAAACTACCAGCAAGAAAAAATCCACCATCGACCGCACAGTTGTTTCAGATTGACCCACGCCGACAGTTTCAATGATAATTACGTCGTAACCTGCCGCCTCGCACATCAACATTGTTTCGCGACTTTTTCTCGCAACGCCGCCCAAAGTTCCTCCGGCAGGACTTGGGCGAATAAAAGCTTCGGGGCGACGGCTCAAAGTTCCCATTCGCGTTTTGTCGCCGAGAATTGATCCTTTGGTGACTGAACTTGTAGGATCGATTGTGAGAGCAGCAACTTTGTGTCCTTCGTCGCAAAGCATATTTCCTAAAGCCTCGATCATCGTCGACTTGCCCGCGCCCGGCACTCCTGTAATTCCAATTCGCAAAGCCTTCCCTGTTCTCGGCAAAAGTCTTTGCAAAATTCTCTGCGCCTTTGCAAAATGTTTCGGACTGTTGCTTTCGATCAAAGTTATCGCTCGCGACAAAATCATTCGGTCGCCACTCGCAACTCCCTCGACAAGTTCATCTTCAGAAAAAATTCTGCGCTTGGCTGTAAATTTTCCCGCCGCAAACGCAGGATTTATATTTCCAACTGTAGTGTCCTTAATTCCTTCAATGCCGCTCAT
>CALEPR010000182.1 GCA_937910665.1 uncultured Selenomonadales bacterium | reverse complement strand
GCAGGAGAAAGTTTTTCCGGTTCCTGCCCTGCCGATTATTATTTCAATCATAAAATTTTTTTCCTTTCCCCTTACCCCTATTCCCTGAAGCTGTGAATACAGTTTCTGATAATTATGAATTGAAAAAAGTCGCCGAGTTACTTCAAATCCGACAACTTTTTTTTTCGACAAAAATATTTTTCAGTCTGCTGAAATTCTGAGTTGATGAACGGCAGATTTTTCAGCGTCAATGTCCGAGCCTGTACGCAGGAAAGTTTCAAAAACTTCGTTAGTCTTTGTGTTGACTGCCTCGACATGAACGCCTGACGCATCGACTTTGAAAGTGACGTTAATCGGAGTGTCGCGAGGAGTTTCAGGAGGAAGATTTACAATTAACTCGCCCAGAAGTTTTACATTGTGCGCGGGATCTGTCGCTTGAGGATTGCCGTCCTCATCGACGCACGGAATTAAAGTATCTTCTGTTGACATATTTTCAAAAGCGCGAAGTCTGACGCGTTCTTGATTGTCCTCCATAGGATAGTAAGTTTTTGTAAAAATTGCGGGCATTTTTTCGCCAATTTTTATAAAATTTTCCAAAACATATTTCGGCTTGCTCGCTTTCATGTCCATAACGCCGGGACCGAAGGAGCGCGGAGTTTGATCCTCGACAGTAAATTTTGCCGTGAGCTGTTCAGGTTGCGAGGAAGTTTTTGCTTCGGAAGTTTCGCCGCCGGATTTTTCTGCAGAAGTTTTCGCTCCGCTCGAAGTTGCGCCGCCTTCCTCAACGACAAGCATACTTGCATAAATCGCCGCACCTTTCGCAACGGCTTGATCGGGATCGTGCTGCTGAACTTTGCCGGGAAATTTTTCCTCGACGGCATTTTTAATCATCGGCATATAAGTTGAGCCGCCGACAAGCAAAACTGTATCAATCTCGGCGTCGGGAACTTTTGCCAAAGTCGATTCAACAAAATTCATAGTCTGCGCGACTTTGTCCGCCGTCATTTGTTCAAATTCTTTTCTGGTGATAACAATTTCAGTGCGCGAGCCGTTGACATCAATTCTAACTTTTGCAGATTGTTTTTTGCTGAGTTTGCGTTTTGCTTCCTCGACTTTGCTGCGAATATCTTGGCGAGTTTCCGCTTCCACTTCTTCCGAAGTCAATCCGCTTTCTTCGCAGCAGACATGGAGAATGTGATCAAAAAGTCTGTCGTCCCAATCTTTTCCTCCAAGTCTGTCGTCGCCGCCCGTCGCCAAGACATTTATTTTCTGAACGTCCTTGCCGGAATCATTTTGCGACATCGACATTTTCACAACAGTAACGTCGAAAGTTCCGCCGCCCAAGTCGTAAACTAAAATTGTCCTGTCCTCTTGAAATTGTCTGGCGCAATAACTGAGTGCCGCCGCAGTCGGTTCATTTATCAAACTCAAAACATTTAAGCCCGCAAGTTCACCGGCTTGTTTCGTCGCGCTGCGTTCCTCAAGTCCGAAGTACGCAGGAACAGTTATTACAACATCGGAAATTTCTCCGCCTTGACTTTCGACAAGATTTTTCAGGCGCGTCAAAATCAGCGCGGAAATTTCTACCGGCGTGTAAGTCTTGCCGTCAAATTCGTAAACGCGCGTGTCAGGTTTTCCAATCTCGCGCTTGACAAACTGAACAACTCTGTCGCCGTCAGTTTCAATATTTTCTTTCGCCGCCTGTCCGACGACAACATTATTTTCATTTTCAAAAAAGACAACTGATGCGACTGTGTTTGAATCGTCCTCGTTATTGCGAATGACTTCAGGATTGCCATTTGAATCCAGCCGCGCAATGCAAGAATAAGTTGTCCCTAAATCTATTCCGTAAGTACTCATAAAAAAATTTTCTTCCTTTCAAACATTTTTTTAGTTGTTGGTTGTTAGTTAATAGTTGTTAGTAAAAATCTAATCACTAAAAACTTTCCATTAAGAACTAATCTATTCGCTCCTAGCAAATTCAGATTTATTTTTTGTTTCGGCAAGCGACGAATCGAAAACGTAAACGTCAACAAATTCGCGATAAAGCGGACGGCCGTTGCGAATCACTCCGGCGCGTCGACTTTTTGCAATGGTGTTGTGAAGTTCGCGACTGTCTGTCGAAATTGTGTTGATAATTTTTGTGAGCAAAGGTTTTCTAATCTCGCCAATTTTGGAATGAAAAATTTCTGCGTCGTACTCTGCCAAAATATCTTCCAATTCCTCGAAAAGTAAAGTTAAAGTCCGCCGACCTTTTTTAGAAATTGTTTCGTCGCCCAATAAACTTTGATACTCGACGCAAACTGCCGCGATTGATTTTAAAATCGGCGTGAACTGTTCCCCGCGCTGAGTTTCTTTCAAGCCTTCGAGTTCGTCATACATTCCCTGCCGAACTTGATTTTGAAAATTTATATTTTCGCGAAGAACTTGAGTAAGTTGTCGTGAATTTTTATCTTGCTGTTCCAAAATTTCATTTATCATTGAAACTAATTTATTCAAATCAATCTGCGGCGAATCAGTTTCTTCTGCGGCAATTTCTGTTTGCGACTCCATTCCTCATTCCTCCTTCCTAATTCCCAATTAGCTGAAAGTATAGCACAAAAATTTTTCAACATAAAGTAAAAAACAATTTTTCAGCTAAAAATCAGGAATATTTTTACAGATATGTTAAAATTCTTAAGGAAATTTTAATATAAACATTTTAAAATCTAATCGAGGTGATGGAACGTGAAAAAATTATTGACAGCTTTAATTTGTGGTTTGTTGATGACAGGGACGGCAAATGCAGAAGTTGTAACCTACGAAGGCGTCGGACAATATTTGATGAGCGATTTTGAAACTCCTGAGGTAGCAAAACTTCGCGCCCAGCAGAGAGCGGAAAAGTCGGCGCAGGAAAAAGCAGGAATTTTTGTAAAAAGCAATACTAAAGTTGTGAACATGAAACTTGAATCGGAAGAAGTCGAAGTTATGACTGCCGGAATTATGAAAGTTCATTCAGTTACTTACGACGTGCAGACTGATCCGCAAGGTTTTATTTTTACTTCAAAAGTTTTGGTGGACATCGACACAGCCGAAATCGACAAATGGTTGGAGAAATCTGTCGTCGAAAAGGAACAACTTATCGAGCAAAATAAATCTCTGCAGAAAACTTTAGCCGAGCAAGAAAAACAGCTTGCCGAATTGAAAGCAAAGTTGGCTACTCTGGAAAATGTAAATCCTTCTGTCGCTTTGATGACGAAAATGCAGCTCACCGGAGGTTTTGCTCAGTCGAACAATAGTTTTGTCTCTGCCGAAAGATTGAAGGACGGAATGAATTTTCACAGTCGCGGAGATTTAAACAGCGCAATTCAAGCCTATACCGATGCAATAAGTTTGAATCCAAACAACACCGCCGCTTTGGTCTGGCGCGGAAATGCTTTCGGAAGTCTTCAAAATTACCAAAGTGCGATCATGGATTTTTCCCGCGCAGTTCAACTTGGCAGTAACGATGTAAACGCTTACGTCGGACTCGGAATTGCTTTCTATTCGACAGGAGCTTATGCGCAGGCAATTTCCGCTTTAAATTCTGCCATTCAGATAGATGGCAACAACGGCAAGGCTTACTACACTCGCGCCGCCTGTTTCAGAGCTATCGGCAGAAACGCAGAAGCACTTCAAGATGAAGCGACTTCAAAAAAACTTGGTTATTCGCTCAGATAAAAATTTTTTTTCAAACTTCGATGTCGGAAAAAAATATTGGAAGTTTTTCATTCAGGATTTTATAAATTTTAATTGCAATTTCGCGCATTTGCGGATGAGCGCGAGGAGCTGTTCTGAGTTTTAAAAAATGTCTCCATTCGCGCAGGTTGCAAGTCATAAAAATTTCTGTCTTTAAAGAGTTAGGCAAAATGGAACGCGCTTGTTCAGGTCGCGCTCCATTTTTTCTCATTTCAAGATAAATTTTTTCCAACTGCGCCATAGTATCTTTCCACAACAAAAAATTTTTGTCGTCCTTCGTCCAGAAACAAGGTTTGATGAAAGTCAATTCATTTCCAAACTTGTCATTGGAATAGTCGCAGTAACGAGAACTTTCCTGCGAATAACTTGCAAGCCTGTGCCGAACAATTTCATGAGTAACTCCGCGATCGCAAATAATTTTGAAAGTCAAACTGATATGTTCAATGACAGATTCGTGCCCGGACTTTAAAATGTTTGCGATAAATTTTTCTGCCGACTGATCTGAAATTCTCGATTCGCTTTTGTAACAAACGCGCCCGGCAAGTTCGATGTGGCGCATAATTTTTTCTGCGTCGATTTCCTGAATAAGTTCGACACTCGGCTCAATAATTTTCATTTCACATTTTCCTTTCAGTTTTATGAAAAAATTAAAAACAATCAACGGCAGATTTTCACGCTTAACTGAAACTCCAGACTGTTGAAGTAAGAAAAACTCCTCCGGCGATATTCCACTTTCGCTTGAAGGAGTTTTTTGCTTTTTTGAAAAATGCCGGCGATGCTTTCCAATATTCAACCTGTACGCATGATACCACCGCAAGCAAAATATTTTTTTTCAAGACAAAACAGACCCTAAAAGCTCCGCGACTAATTGCAAAATGAACTCGAACAGGCAAAGTAAAAAAATCCCGAGCAGAATCGGGAAAAAGTTTTTATCTAAAAAATTATTTTTTCTCTAAAGTAGTTTGTTTCTTCAAGGCTTTTTGTTCTTCGGCAGTCATATCGTCATCAAGTTTTATATTTGTAATAATTCTGCCGAGCCTTGTACCTGAAAACAAATTCCAAGTCCATTTTATTGCAACAGTGAAGTTCGAGTGCGCTCCTGCAAGTCGAAGCAGATGAATAAACATCCACGCACACCAAGCCAAGAAACCACTGCTGAAGAACGGTTTCATAAAGCCGGGCAGTCCACTTCCAACAACTGCTTGACCGCGACCGATAGTCGCCATTGCGCCCAAGTCTTTATATACAAATTTTTTCAAGCTGTCTTTACTGCCGCCTTTGATTAACTTCATAATATTTTCGTAAGCAACTTTTGCTTGCTGAGTTGCAACGGGCGCGACAGTCGGCAGAGGTCTTTGCATATCGCCATGCATGAACGCCGCACAGTCTCCGATAGCAAAAACATTTTGATGGATCGCACCTTTAACCATTAAATCTTCGTCAATCCAAATTCTTCCGTCACGCGCACATTCTCCGCCGCAATTTGCAATAAAATCGACTGCGCGAACACCTGCCGCCCAGATAACTGTTGTTGTCGGAATTTCCACACCATTTTTCAATTTTAAAATGTCTCCGTCGTAGCCGACAACTTGAGTATTCAGCATGACTTCAACGCCTTTGCTTTTCAAAACTTCGACAGTTTTATGTTGCAAATCTTCCGGCATCATCGGCAAAAGCCGTCCGGTCGCCTCGATAAGTTTCACGCTGACATCATTGAAGTCGAGGTTATGGATTTCTTTTTTCTGAATCGCAATAAGTTCTGTAAGCGCACCTGCTTCCTCCACTCCTGTAGGTCCGCCGCCGACGACGACGAAAGTCATGCGTTTCTTTCTGTCCTCGGGAGTGCGATAAGGTTTGCTTGCGCGTTCAAATTCATGCAGAACATGATCGCGAATATGCAACGCCTCCTGAATAGTTTTCATTCCGAAAGCATGCTCCTCAACTTCCTTCATACCAAAAAAATTTGTCGTCGCGCCTGCCGCAAGAATTAAATAGTCGTAAGGAATTTCTCCGTGATTTGTTATCAAAACATTTCGCTCTTGATCAACTCCGCGCGCCTTCGCCATGAATAAATTTACATTTTTCGCGCCGCGAAAGAAAGAGCGAATCGGATAAGCAATCTCGTCTGTCGAAAGAACTGAAGTGGAAACTTGATACAAAAGCGGCTGGAACAGGTGAAAATTATGTCTGTCTACCAAAGTTATGTCGACATTTTCACGCGCAAAAAGTTTTGCAATTTTAATTCCACCGAAACCTCCTCCGACAATTACGATTTTGATTTTTTCAGTAGCCATTTGAATAAAACCTCCTAAAAATTCTGAAGTAAATATTTTTTCAAATAACCCTTTCACTCAAAAAATTTTTTCTAAACTAAACTGCGTCCCCCAAACGCAGGAAAAATAATAGCACAAATAATTTTTTGACGCAACAGTTTTAACTTTGAGGCACGGAAATCAATTTTTGAATATGAGTTTCATGAGAAAATAAGGATTCATCAAG
>CALEPR010000181.1 GCA_937910665.1 uncultured Selenomonadales bacterium | reverse complement strand
GCAATTAAAAAGCCGCCCACGCGCTATAGATTCCTATAGAATCTTATAGGAAATTTGAGCGATGCCGCGAGACCGCATTGGAACGCCATTTTCGGGCATTTTCAAGTGGTGCAAGCGTTCCCCGTTCTCGGTAGTAGCGTTCCCCGTTCTCGGTAGTAGCGTTCCCCGTTCTCGGTAAGTGGTGCAAACCCGCATTGGAACGCTAAAAATTTGCTGAAAAAAATCTGCAAGTGGTGCAAACCCGCATTGTAACGCCATTTTCAAGTGGTGCAAAATTTTTCAAAATTGGGAACGGTAAAGATGCGAAATGTTGATTTGACGCGATTTATGCAAGTGTACCCAATTCTCGGCAAGTAATGCAAAAAAATTACAATTCGCGGAGAATTTTTTTATGACGGATTTCGTCTTTGTCAAGTTCGGAAAGCAAATTCCAGTTAACCATATCCCAGTTGACATCAGAGACTTTGGAAAGTTGCAAAGGGACGATGCCTGTTTGGTCAGGCTGTTTATAATCCGTTTCCGACGGTTTAGGTGATTTCCAAGTTCGGGCAGACGCAATAACGGGACTGGTGTTTTTCTGAAATTGCTGATGAGCGGCGAGAATAATGTTTTCAATATGTTGCTCGACATTTTTAACACCGCAGTTCTTGATACACTTACTCATAATTTTAGCCGTCTTATCAAAGTCGCAATTTGTAGCGAGAAAAATTCTGACAGTCATTTTGTTTACATCGTGACAGTAGCGTTGAAAAGTTTTTTGCCATTGCTCGATAGAATCGTCAATTTGTTTTTTCCACAATTTCGGGACAGCCGTATAAATTTCGGTTTCCTTATCTAATTTGTGAAATTCCGAGCGAAGATAATCATAATCGGATTGAGTAGTTAAATTTTTTCGTTGTAACTGCTTTATTTGCTCCTGTAAAAGCTGAATTGATGCTACTGCCTTAATTCCTTCTTCGGCAATATTTCGCAGTGCGTGGAAATCTGGAATGTCTAATTCCACTTTTGTTTTATCTTCAGACTTAAACAAAATTCCGTTAGTAGGAAAACGAACGCTATTGTTGATTTTGTCTATATCTCTCTGCTCTAAGAGAGCAACATTCAAATCGTCAGTTAATTGTTGAAGTTCTTGTTTAACCTGCTTTGTTTTAAATTTATTGAGTTCAAGGTAATTTTGCCTGTGGGATTCACCGCGTTCTAAGTTGTAATTCTGAGAAACTTCAATGTGAAAATCCGTTTGTAATTGTTCAAGCGTATTCGGATTGAAAACATCACGGGCAGACAATCGCCCATCATTCGTCACGGGAATAACTCCGATATGAATGTGGGGGTTGGATTCGTCGAGATGACATTGACAATACATTACATTTTCTTTGCCATAACGCTTTTGGAAAAAGTGAAGAGCATCGACAAAATATTCTTCTCGTCGTTCTGTACCGAGTTGGAGCATAAAATCGACGGAGGCCCCAACGATAATATCTTCAAGCCCGACAGCGTCGTTTCTCGGTTTACGTTTGAGATTGAGTTGCTTAATACGCAGCTGAACACGCTTTGCTAAATGTTCAGCTGTTAAATTCTCAATAGAATGGTTAAGCCGAGAACGTGTTAAATCAATGTCAGGATTGGTTTTGACGCGGTTACGATCGAGAAGATGATGTTGAATACCAGTAAGTCCGTTAAGTTTAACTTTACCGGCGTGAAGTTGTTGATAAGCCATAAAAAAGAGACCTCCTTAATTTTGATAAGCTAATTCTGCCACCAAAAAGGGTCTCGAAAATCTTATTTTTTTGCTTTTTTGTATACCCAGCTATACATAACTGCGTTATGTAGCTGGCTCTGCGAGGCAAAAAATGTGCCCATAATGGACACATTTTATTGGTTATATTTTCCAAATGCAGGGCATCCATAATCCAGATGAACCTACAATTAACATTGTCGCGTACAAGGGAAGTAAAGTCCAAGAAAACATCACGTCTATTAACCCGATATCTTGACTTTCTGACTCAAGCCACATATTTTTTTCAAATGGATCTAAATTAAATTGATAATTATCTGTGTGTTTGCGTTTTTGAATTACCCAGTTATATTTGCGAGTGTATAGTCTCTCCAATTTTAGATATACTGCGTCCAAGTACCAAAAAACAACACAAACAAATATTGCTAACAAACTCCCCAATTGCCAACTATGAAAATTAGCCATGAGTCCCAATAAAATACTGAGGACAGTTACTGCCCAGCCTTTCAGTAAAAAGGAATTTGATGCCATGCGTTTGATACAATCTTCAATCAGTTCGATTTCTTTGAATAAAATGTCATTGTTCTGAGATTCTGGTGTTGCCAATATAATTTCCCCTTACGAATGTGTTTGAACTGCTGTTTCAACCCACGAACCTAAATTGTCATAGCCATTGTTGTGGACATAATCGTAGATTATTGCTATTTCGTCAAAGTAGATGGGCTTGCCATTTGAAAATTTCCCAACGCAGGTGTGTTTATTGCAAGCGACGGAAGTATTTCCTGAAAGGTCTCTTAAATTATTTATGTAAACGCCAATGATGGCATTGCCTTTGTTTATACTCTGACAAATTTCATATTGAACATAAGGACGTTTTAAGGTTTCTGAGCCTATGAGTACGACCGTCGCACTGGTCTTCAGCAGTTGTATATCAATCCAATTTTTTATTGCCCTATCTCCTGTGCGTTGAATTTTTTCAAACTCAGCATGGTCAATAACCCCTGAAACAATTTGTCCGCCATAGGTTACCCAACGGTTACGAACAATCATAACACGAGAAATATCATTCTGATAATGAAAACTGTAAAAAACACTTCTAGCCATATAAATTACTCCTCCTTATTTTGGCAGGGTTCAAATTATACAATACATCTAGCGCATTTTCCCAATGTATATTTTTAGCTTTGGTCGTCCAATTTTCAAATTCGACATCGTCCAAATTGGTAAGATGCTCAAGCGGTACTGTATGAGCAATCTCAAACTGACTTGCTTCATTGACCACACTTTTCTCCATTTTTCTCTTTGGAGTACGAATTGGTAAGAAACTCGTAGTAAATAATTCATGGTATATCCACGGGGAATCCGTTTGGTGAGATGTAGAATATTGATCAGGTATGAGCGAATTGCTTGTGTTCAAAAAAATAACGCATTCCGTGTTGTTCAACATTTTTGTTAGGGCAGAGGCTAACATAATATTAACATGAGCAACAATTTTATCGTGAATGGAATATCCGCCTTCGTAGCATTGCCGTTCTATTTGTTGAACTAAGTCATCGCTGTACTTCCATACTTTGGAATCAACGAAAACCTTTAATCCAAGATGATTGGAGAGTATGGTAGCTAATTTTTCAACTGTTTTGATGTCTCTATGTGAATGTGAAATGAAAATATCGGATTCTATTATCGGAAACCAATCGCCCTTAATCTTCTCAGCATCAATTGAGGTAGTGTCGACTATGGTACTTTCCAAAATACTTTGAATTGGGTATTTATCAGTTACAGAAGTATAATGGCTATCTCTAAAACGGGAATAGCGGATTGAAGAATCCAATTCTTCTAACACTTTCGTGCAATAGAAATCATCAATTTTTAAAGAAAATCCTCGATACATATTACAAACCCTCCCTATCAATACATAATCTCAAAGGATTTTCATATACCATTATAGTTTTCCCAACGCCAACGAAGAAATTCGACATTGGTAAAGCTGGGAATAACAATGCGTGGTGGAACTGTTGCTCCATAATCCATTCTGGCACGTGGCGATAACTCAACTGTCCCATCGACGGCTATTCGCAAGTGACCTGTATCAAAAAGTGTATGAATATCCGTTCGCATTGCAAAACCGTTAGCAATGGTATCTTCACCATTGTACTTGAAAGGTTTTATATGTGCCGCTTCCAACACTTCAGGCATTGTTACGTTTGTTATGATACATCGCTTGCAAGCTTTTAATACGGCTCTTCGGAAACTTGACTGATTTGGTCTTGCCACTCTGGAGGATTGTACGCGTTTGCGTTCAAATTCTGAAGTTATTTCAGTTGTACGAATTTGATTTACGGCATTCAGCAATGATTCGTCAGAAGTTTTTACCGCGACAATAGCCTTGATTTCGTCTAAAATGACTTCATTTAATTGATATTTTTCTTTGAGCCTTGTTCCTGTTCCGACAATTTGAAGATAACCATAATTTGATAAAAACAACAAATATTCTCGAGCTATCCTAAAATCATTAGCTCCTGTACAGCAATCTGCCCAACCAATCAAAGAAATTTCACCGGCTCTATATTTGAGAATAAAATTTACATAATCTTGTAATTGAGCCTTACAGCCAGACAATGGAATTATAATTTTTACAAGTTCTTCCGTAGTGATGAAACCTTGATTCATGTCGTGAAGTGAACAGCAAATTTCTAAAATTAAACGCAACGGATACAATATCAAGCCGTTTTTCAACCACAAATTACATTCGTGTTCACTTTGAATGTGAGGATTAGGCAACTTGAAAGTTTGAACTGTAATAGCCGCAAATTCTGTCTGAGAAATTTCGTGGTCGGCAACTTTACGACCAAAATCTGTCAATTGTATCTTTCCTGAATGGTCTCCTGTTGCAATAAGCCCAACGGCTCGCCAGTACTGTCCAGAATTGCGAATTAAATTTCTTTCACCAGTCCGTCTTGCCAAGTCAACGCCAATAGAATCTTTTATGTCATTGGAAAGCTCCACCAATTCATTAGCAAACTCAGGTGAACTATACCTCAAGCCGCGCGATTCTAATTTTCGCATCCGAAACAGAACTCCCAGTAAAACAACTGGGTCGTTAATTCCTTCAGTACATTGCAGACAAGCCCATTTCCACTTAAAATTTGGAAAAGGTTTTGTTGCTATAAAATTTTGCGGTAACAAATGTAATCACTCTTCCACATATTCATTAAATTGTTTTGCCAATGCATAAGCGAACAATGGCGGAACAGCATTGCCAATTTGTCGGTACACTGATGAACGATTACCGGCAAAAACATAATCTAACGGAAAACTTTGTATTGTAGCTAATTCTCTGCAAGACATACGACGCATAGCATTAGGGTGTGGCAGCACAACTACACCACCTTTATCATCTCCGCGTGCTGTAACAGTTGGAGCAGGTTTATCGGGATTTAACACCCTATGCCCAAGATACCCATTGAAATTCAATTTGTACTTTGAGTAATCGTGATTCGTCATCTCATTGGGAGTATCTGGGTCTGGAATATCTGATAAGGCACTTCCGACACTAACCCATTTCAATAAATTTTCAGTACCTTCAGCATTGTGCGTCGGCAAAGGAAATTTGTATTCAAAATTCAAATTCTTACGAACTCCCACGATAATAATCCGTTGTCGTATTTGTGGAACGCCATAATCTGCGGCATTTAAAACTTTGTAACTTACGTTGTAACCCGGCCTAATAAAATCGCTTAAAATCATCTCAAAAACCTTGCCTTTTGCCAAGCTCAAAAGTCCTTTTACATTTTCAGCCAAGAAAAATTTAGGTTGCTTTTGAGATATGACACGCACTAATTGCAGATATAATTTGTTCCTTTCATCTTCGACCGTCCTTTTAGTATTAGCTACAGAAAATCCTTGACAAGGAAAACCACCAATAACTATTTCGCAATCTGGTATATCTGCAGAATCTATGTCAGCAATATCGTTACAGACTATGTGTTCGCCAATATTTTTTCTATATGTTTCAACGGCATCATTGTAACAATCGTTAGCCCAAATAATCTTATGTCCAGCCATCACAAAGCCTAAATCTAAACCGCCAGCACCGCTGAAAAGCGAAACCACTTTCATTTCTTTATCTGTAACTCCAATCTTTTAAATTCTTCACCCAGCAATTTTGCAAAACGAACCGGTACCGCATTTCCAACTTGCCTATAACAAGACCCCATAGCCCCACAGAAAAAATAATCTTCTGGAAATGTTTGAATACTGGCACTCTCCCGAACAGTCAATCTACGCAAACCGTTATAATGAGGAATAGCACATACGCCTCCCTTGCCATTTCCTCTGGCTAAAATCGTTGGGGACGGTTTCTCAGAATCAGTTTTACGATGTCCAGTAAAATTACGATATGTAACCTTATAGACAGAATAAATATGATTCAAAACGTCATTTGGCAAATCTGGGTCAGGAAAATGCTCAATTGCCGCTTTTATGGAAATCCACTTCGGCAAATTAACTCCATTCTGAGAATTTGTTTGCTTTGGAAAATGAAAATTTGTAGCTGTAACTGACTGATTTTGTCCGACAATTATTACACGTTGTCTTGTTTGTGGAACTCCATAGTCTGCCATATTCACCAACTTGACGTTAACAGTATAGCCAAGAATTTCAAAGTCAGAAATTATTCGCTGAATCACTGTACCATTGCCTAAACTCAAAATCCCCTTTACATTTTCAGCAACAAAGAACTTCGGTTTTTTCAACTCCACAACTTTACAGAAATAACGGTAAAGTACGTTCCGCTTGTCACCAATGTTACGTTTCAAATTAGCTTGTGAAAAACCCTGACAAGGAAATCCGCCAACGACCATATCACCATCGGGAATACAGTTTAAATCCAAAGTTGTTATATCACCGTGAACAATATTTTCACCTATGTTGCGTCTGTAAGTTTCAACGGCATCTTTATCAATATCATTCGCCCAAACTATTTGATGTCCAGCAAGAATTAGTCCTTTGTCTAAACCTCCCGCACCACTAAAAAGCGAAATAACTCTCATCAAAATCCCTCTTAATCAACATTATCGGTTTTATCTGGTACAAATTCTAATATGTCATCGACGCTACATTTTAAAACTCGACAAATCGCCTCTACACTGTCGAGAGCTATGTAATCATTACGTTTCAAGCGTGTAATGACGTTTGCAGAAAACCCCGCTTGTTTTTGCAACTGAGCATTTGTCATTTCCAGTTCTATCATCAAGTGGAATAATTTCTTATAACTTACTGACATTCCATCACCGTTTTTGTTTTATTTTATCATATTAAAATGAAATAATCAATCTTTAAATGAAAATCACAAATTTCGAGCATCATTAAAATTTTTCACTGATACTCCTACAGTACCTTTATCTTCGAAGTGATTGAACATCGCACAATATTCAAATCCTATTTCCGCTCCTATCGGTCCGTTACGTTGTTTCAAGATCACCGCTTGCATATCGCGTTTTATTTTAGCTTTGAGTTCGCGGACAGCCTTTTCTTTCTGTCCTTGCTTTTTGGAAGAATCCACAACTTTATCCATCGCCGTCATTTGTAAGCCTATGCATACATCAGAAGTATATTCTATCGCTCCTGACTCTTTAATTGACACCATACTGATGACATCTGAATAACTTGTCCGATTCATTGACGCAAGTGCAATTATCGAAATTTTAAAGTCGCGGGAAAAAAGTTGACTGTGTCAGAAATTTTGTGTAAGTTCAATCAAAAAGTGCGTCAGCACGCCA
>CALEPR010000180.1 GCA_937910665.1 uncultured Selenomonadales bacterium | reverse complement strand
CCACTACTGACTACTAACTACTAACTAAAAAAAGACTCTCTGTCACGAATAGACAGGGAGTTTTTTTATTGAAGTTTATGCGCCGATATCTTATAATTTCATTATGAACAGGAGAATTGTATCGGGACTTTTAGGCTACTTGACATTGGCAACAGGTGCCGCAATGCTACCGCCATTAATCCTTGCCACATTAAGTCAAGCACACGGTGACGCGGCGGCGTTTTTGCTGTCAATGTTTCTTTGCATAGCCGTAACCTTTGAATTGGAAAGATTCGGCGGACTGCAGGGCAAAGACAATATCGGCGTACGCGACGGCATAGCCGTAACAGGTTTAGGCTGGTTGCTTGTATCGATATTGGGAACAGTGCCGTACATTGCCGGTGGATATTTAAATGTGGTTGACAGTTTGGTAGAGTCATTTGCAGGATTTTCAGGTACCGGCGCGACGGTTTTTGATGACGTTGAAATTTTGCCGAAAAGCATTTTACTTTGGCGCAGTATGTCAAATTGGGTAGGCGGTCTCGGTATCGTCGTAATTTTTATGGCTATCCTTTCACAATTCGGACGTGGCGCAATGTTCATTTTAAAGGCGGAAATGACGGGACCTACTAAAGATAGGCAGATGCCGCGTATTCGTGACAATGCGAAGGAGCTTTTTAAAATTTACGTCGGCTTAACGGCAATCTGCGCGGCAGGGTATGTACTTTGCGGACTGGATATTTTTACGGCGATAAACCACGCAATGACTACCATTGCAACGGGAGGTTACGGCATTTACAATTCTACTGTCAATGAATACGGCAACCCCTACCTTGAATATTGCATGGCATTTTTTATGATTGTTTCCAGCGGAAGTTTTGCGATGTACGCTACCGCTTCCCGGCAAGGTCCAAAAGTAATTTTTCGCAACACAGAATTTAAAGTTTATCTGCAAATAGTTTTTGTCGCGGCGGCTATAATTTCTGCAGATTTATTTTTGGAAATGAATTTCGATCTTGAATTTGCAATTCGCAGCGCAATTTTTCACGTCGCAAGTTTGAGTTCGACGACAGGTTTTGTCGCTCACGACTTCGACACATATCCGCCGATCAGCAAAGTTTTTTTGATGATGACAATGTTTCTTGGCGGCTGTGCGGGTTCGACGGCGGGAGGTTTAAAAGTGGCGAGAATTATTTTGCTGTTTAAATTTGTCGCGCTGATTGTTCGGCAAAAAATTCATCCGCAACTTATAAATCGCGTCAAGTTGAACGGCAGAGTTATTGACGAAGAAATTGTTTACGGTGCGGCGAAATTTTTTCTGGCAATCGTCGTGATGGATATAATTTTTGCTTTTGTGATGATGTTCGACGGAATAAATTTTGTTGATGCAATTTCTGTCAGCGTTTCGACAATGGCAAGCGTCGGACCCGGTTTCGGAATTGAGGGAGCAACTTCGACTTACTCTTTGCTTCCAAATCTCAGCAAACTTGCGGCTTGCTTTTTTATGTTTTTAAGTCGCTTGGAAATTTTTACAGTTTTAGTTTTGTTCACGCCGTCATTCTGGAATAATCCAAAAGGTTGGTAAAAAAAAATTCAGTCAGAAAAATCTTTTCAGCAGAACACCAATTCTGCCTTTTTTAGTCTGACCGGTAATTTCCGCAACTTCCAAACGTCCGCGTCCGCGCATGCTTAAAATGTCGCCCTGTTTTATTGTCTGCGAAGAATTTTTTACAGTCTGCCAATTTAGTTGAACTTTTTCCGCAGAAATATCGTTTGCCGCTTTGCTCCGACTCATTCCGAAACCGACAGCCGCGATTGAATCTGCGCGAAGTGATGCGACGGTCGCTTTGATTTCTTTTACTCGCTCTTCCTTCGGAGCAATATTTTCAAGTTCGTCAATTTCAGTTTTGACAGAAACATTTCCGATCTGCGTCAAGTTCGCTGAAAAATATTCTGCCATTTTTTTATCGACAATAATTCTTGCAAAATCTTTTGTCGCGATAATGTCGCCGACACATTCTCTGTCCACGCCTAAACTTAAAATCGAGCCGAGAACATCTCTGTGACCGAGCCTTGCAAATTCGCCGTTCCATTCAGCTTTTATGACAGAAATTTCAAAAGCCGGAGTTCCTTGAAAATCTTCGTGACAAAATGCCGCGCGACTTCGTTCTGCTCCGAAAAATCCTCCATCGAAGTCAACTTTTAAATCGCCGAGACTGTTCGCAATCGTCCCAGCCATTTCCTGTTCAAACGGCGACAAAAATCCCGACAATTTATATTTTCTGTTCTTCAAGGCTTGCGCGGCGAAATCGACAAGTTTAACTGCAGTCTTTTCGCCTTCAGTGCCTTTGTAATAGCGAATAATTTTTTCTTTAGCGTCTGCCAAAATTTCAGCTCCCAAAAATTCACTAAAAAATAATTTCAAATCAAATTAACTGCCGAGCCAAGAAAAACCGCCGCCGGCTTTCTTGTCTTCTTCGGTGTAAGTTACTGTGACATTACTCGGAGCGCAGACGAAAACATTTTGGCTGACTTTTTTAATTTCGCCGTTAATCGCGTAAGTCGTCCCGCTGATGAAATCAATAATTCTTTTCGCGTCCTCAGTATTTGTATTTTCAAAATTTATGATGACAGGAATTTTGTCGCGCAGACAATTTGCAACAGTTTGAGCGTCATCAAAACTTGTCGGCTTAACCGTAGTAATTTTTGATTTAGTCATAGCTGCCGTACGCATCATACTGACCGAATCATTCCTGTTTGCCATCGCGGAATTAAAATCCACAACATTACGACCGACATAGCCGGTAGGATTGGCAGGAGGCTGTTCCTTGTTTTCAAAACTCGGCGCAGTCAATTCTTCTTTTTCCTGCGTTTCAGTTTCATTTTCTTCTTCACCTGACAGTCCGAAAGTCCTGCTCATTTTATCCATGATACCCATCCGTAAAATTCCTCCAATTCAAATATAATTTCTGTCGCCAAAAATTGCCGTGCCGATCCTCACGAGGGTTGCGCCTTCTTCGACAGCAATTTTGTAATCATGCGTCATGCCCATCGAAAGAAAATCGAAATTTTTTCGGCGAAGTTTCAGCTCATCAAAAATTTTTCGCATCCGTCGAAACAGCGGACGACATTTTTCAACGTCGGAATAATTTGGCGCGATCATCATCAAGCCGCGAAGGCGAATATTTTCCAGCGCATCGACTTTTAAAATTAAATCTTGCAAATTTTCTTCGTAGACTCCGGACTTTGAATCTTCCTTTGCCAAGTTCACCTGAATTAAAATATCTTGAACTTTTTCCAGAGAACTCGCCGCCTTGTCAATCGCCGTCGCCAAATGCTCGCTGTCGACCGACTGAATCAAATCGAAAAGTTTTACAGCTTGCTTCGCCTTGTTTGTCTGCAAGTGTCCGATTAAATGTTTCGTGGCTTCGCGATTAAGCGTTTGAAATTTTTCTGTCGCCTCTTGGATTCGATTTTCGCCAATATTTTTAACTCCGCAGTCAATCGCCTCTTGCATTAAATCGACTGTATGATTTTTTGTCACGGCAATTAAAGTTACAGGTTCATCAATCGCAAAATTTTTTCTGCTCCGCGCCGATTCAATTTCTGAAAGAACAGTTTTTAAATTCTCGACTATCATACTCAAACTTCAATCACCTCTGAAAAAATTTTTTTCGCGTCGCCGCTAATATTAAACTTTTTAATCCTTCGCGTCAAGTTTACAAGTAATATGTGGAATTTTCGACTGTAAGATTGTCAATCATACTTTTCAAAAAATTTTTTCAGTTCGGAATAAAAAAATTTTAACTTTTGTAGACTGTGGAATAATTGACAACGAGGTTAAGAAAAATTATAATTTCCAAAAGTGAATTTTCTAAAAATTTTTTTAGGGAGAGGTAAAGATGGCGGAAAAGAAAAAAGTCAAAATTATGGAAACTGTTCTTCGCGACGGACATCAATCACTTTGTGCGACACGCATGCGTTATCGTCAGATGGAACCGATGCTTGCTCAACTCGATGAAGTCGGTTACAAAGCTTTGGAGGCATGGGGCGGCGCAACTTTTGATACTTGCCTTCGCTTTTTGGATGAAGATCCTTGGGAACGTCTCGACAAACTCAAAGCAAATCTGAAAAAAACTCCGATTCAGATGCTCCTGCGCGGACAAAATCTTCTCGGCTACAATCATTACTCAAATGATGTTGTGGAAAAATTTGTTCGTTGCGCCTCGAAACATGGAATTGGCGTGTTCAGAATTTTCGACGCGCTCAATGATGTTCGCAATTTGAAAGTCGCGATAAAAGCTGCACTCGAATGTCCGGAAAAACCTGAAGTGCAAGGTTGTTTGGTCTACACGATCAGTCCTGTTCACAGCAATGAAACTTTTGTAAAACTTGCCGTCGAACTCAAAGAAATGGGCTGTCACTCAATCTGCATAAAAGATATGTCGGGACTCCTCGCGCCCTACGTCGCCTACGACTTGGTTACGAAATTAAAAGCTGCGCTCGGAGATACTCCTGTCGAACTCCACACGCATTGTACTTCCGGTTTCGGTCACGCAACTTATATCAAAGCTATGGAAGCCGGAGTTGATATTATCGATTGCGCTTTAAGTCCTTTCTCAAGCGACACAAGTCAGCCCTGCACGGAAACAATTATCGCCATGAACGAAGGCAGCAAACATGAAGAAATTGATATTCCAATCGAGATTGTGACTCGCGACGGCGGCAAAAAAATTGACAGACAAGCTCTCACTCCGATTGCAAAACATTTCTTGGGAGTGAAACAGGAACTGATTAAAGAATTTGGTTTGAAAGGTTATTTCGATGTCAATGTAAATGTTCTTGACTTCCAGATTCCCGGCGGCATGCTTTCCAACTTAGTCAATCAGTTGAAAGAAGCTGGAGCAGAAGATAAATATCAAGACTTGCTGGACGAAATGCCTCGCGTTCGCGCAGACGCAGGTTATCCTCCGCTTGTCACTCCGTCAAGTCAGATTGTCGGAACGATGGCAACCATGAACGTCGTCACCGGCGAAAGATACAAAATGATCCCGAACGAATTTAAAGATCTGGTTCGCGGAAAATTCGGACGCACTCCTGTGCCTGTCGACAGAAAATTTGTCACCGACACTTTGCAAATTCCTGAAGATCAAATTATTGACGACTGCTCAATCGAAGATGCAAAAGCAGAAACTTTTGATCAGTTCAAAGCGGAATTGGTTGAAAAAGGTTTCCTCAATCCTACTGAAGAAGATGTTCTCAGCTATGCACTTTTCCCCCAAGTCGCCGAAGAATTTTTCAAGAAACATTACAATCAAATTACCGCCTACAAGAGATAGAAAATTTTTCTAACCGAAATAAAAAAATTATCTGAAGTTTTTTCGGAGTTACTCAACTTGGGTAGCTTTTTTTTTTGCAAAAATTTTTTCCGAAAAAAATATTTGTAAACTTTTTTTGAATGGAAAATTTTTACTCAGGCAAGAATCAGTTTAGGCAGAAAAAAATTTTGATGCGGAGGAAAAATTTTCAAATTTAGAACTTGTGAATACAGTTTCTTAATTTGAGTTGATGAAAATTTTTTGAGGTTAAAGAATACTCATTAACTTTTCATAATTCTGTGGTATGGTATCATAGACTATGAAATGGAGGTGAATTTATGTTGAACAGAGTAGTAAGATTTTTTATCACACTGACGTTTGTCATTTTCGGTGGAGCACTTTTGAAATTGGCGAGTCCGATTTTGGCGACGTACATCACGCTGGAATTTTTTCAACTTCAAGTTGACGCAGGAATTTTTCAGTTGACGCTTGCAAATTTACTTTGCATAGTCGGCGGAGCAATTTTAGGTGGAGTTGGCGGCTGGCTGGTTTCGCCGTTCTTTATTCGCAAGCTGGGAAGTTTCACATCATTTGTTGAAAAAAATCTCAGCAAAATGCCGATTAACGACGTTATCGCCGGAGCTGTCGGTTTAGCAATAGGACTTATTATCGCGGATTTATTGGGGAATGCTTTTTCGCGCATTCCTTACGTTGGGAATTATATTCCGATAATTTTTAGCATTGTGTTGGGCTATCTTGGAATTCATTTGACGATAAAAAAGCGCAAGGAACTTGCGGGAAGTTTTGAGTTTGTGCCGCGCGTCTTGAAAGATGTTCTGCGTAATCGTGAAGGCGACAAAAATTCAAAACAAAATAAATTGCTCGAACAAGTTGAACAGGCAGAGGCGGAAATTTCTGCCGAACAAGTTCCTGAAATTTCGACAAGCGATCGCAAAGTCAGTTTGTTGAAAGTTCAGCCGGACAAAAGCAAAAATTACAAACTCCTCGACACAAATGTTATCATTGACGGCAGAATTGCGGACATTTGCAAGACAGGTTTTTTGGAAGGAACAATGTTGATCCCTGTCTTTGTTTTGGAGGAACTTCAGCATATTGCAGACTCGCCGTATTCGCTCCGCAGAGTTCGCGGAAGGCGCGGCTTGGATATTCTGCAGAAGATGCGCGATGATGAAAATTTGCGCGTCGAAGTTATGAACATTGACTTTGAGGACATTGCGGAAGTCGATTCAAAACTTGTTCGCCTCGCACAGAAAGTTGAAGGAAAAATTATTACAAATGATTTCAACCTGAATAAAGTTGCTCAACTTCGCGGCGTGGAAGTTTTGAACATTAACGATCTTTCAAATGCGGTTAAACCTGTCGTAATTCCCGGCGAAATTATGCGCGTACAAGTTGTCAAGGACGGCAAAGAACCCGGTCAAGGCGTTGCTTATCTCGACGACGGCACGATGATTGTCATTGAAAACGGACACAGATATTTAAGCAGAACTATTGCTGTGGAAGTTACATCTGCTTTGCAAACTTCAGCAGGCAGAATGATTTTTGCTAAACCGCAGTAATTTTTGTCAGTAAAGAAATTTGAAAAAGTTGGTGACTGAATGAGTAAGATAACTTTAATAGCTATCGGATCATCAACCGGCGGTACGGAAGCACTTGCAAAAATTCTTCCGCACCTCAGACCACCCTTGCCGCCTATTGTCATCGTGCAGCATATTCCGGCAGGATTTTCAAAACTTTTCGCGGACAGAATGGATAGTGAATCTGTTTTGACAGTCAAGGAAGGTGTGCACGGCGAAATTATTCGACCAAATTGTGTTTACGTCGCGCCCGGCGGCTTGCACATGGATTTAAAAAAAGTTGGCAGTGATTTGCAGATAAATTGTTTTATGGCTCCGCCTGTTCATTCTTGTCGACCGGCAGTCGATGTACTTTTTAAATCTGTCGCGAAGTTGGTTGGCGGCGGTGCACTCGGCGTAATTTTGACAGGAATCGGACACGACGGCACGGACGGTTTGCTTGAAATGAAAAAGCAAGGTTCGCCGACTTTAGGTCAGGACGAAGCGACTTCCGTTGTTTACGGTATGCCCAAGTCAGCTTTTGAGGCGGGAGCAGTCGATACGCAAATTGCTTTGCCCTCGATGGCTTTGGCGATAAATTCAATGGTTCACAAACGCAACGAACATTTATAAAAAAATTTCTATCAAAAAAAGCGCAACTTATAAATTGGGTTGCGCTTTTGTCATTCAAAAAATTTTGCAAAAAAATGGCAGAGTGAGAGGAATTGAAAAAAATTTTTTTCAAGAGTGTCCAAGAGTGTCAGAAATTTTGCGTACAGGTTAATTTTATTTTTATAATTTGCCATCTTTGAAAAGTTTTAAACTTAATTTTGGAATTTGTATTCACAAGTTCTTGCATTTCTAAATTTGAGAGTTAAATTTTTTTTAGCTTGCATTTAAAATTATATTGTGCTAATATTCTACGAGTTCGGGACGTAGCTCAGTTTGGGAGAGCGCTTCCTTGGGGTGGAAGAGGTCGTGAGTTCAAGTCTCGTCGTTCCGACCATAATTGAAAATAATGTCGCCGTCAAGTTTGCGGCGATTTTTAATTCTATGAATCAAAAATTTTTATCTGAAAAAAAATTTGACCTCGAAGTTTATAAAAACCTCAAGGTCTTTTTTTTAATCTGTAGTTCGATTACTCATTTGAATTGTTACCTCATTGTACCATGCGACGCGCACCAAGATAATGAGTACTGTAGTAAGACGCACCGAGCGAAGAAATTGTCACGCCTTTACTTGAACTTGCGTGAATAAAATTACCATCGCCGATATAAATTCCAACGTGCGAGGCACCTGGCGCATAGGTTTCAAAAAATACTGCGTCGCCGGGCAAAAGATCGGGAGTTGCGATAGGAGTTCCGACTTCATATTGAGCATCTGCTGTTCGCGGAAGATTTATTCCAACTTGCGAATACACTAACTTGACATAAGCGGAGCAATCCAATCCAGTGCGCGGATTGTTTCCGCCAAAAACATAAGGTACGCCGATATACTGCATCGAAGTATTGACAATTCTGCGACTGATGTAATTTGAACCATGCGACAGATTTTCAGGTAAATCCCTGCCGACCAACGCTCTAAAAGTTACGGAGTCGATCATTCCGTCAGCCTTGAAACCATTTGTTTCTTGGAAGGATTTGACTGCCTCGACCGTAGCGGGACCAAAATCTCCATCCGTCATGACATCATAGCCGCGTTGAACAAGTTGCCCTTGAACCTCAGCAACCTCTGTTCCTTGATCACCCATCACGAGTTCACCTGAAGCAAAAGTTACTGAACTGCTCATCATAAGTGAAATAGCCATCACGGGCAAAATGCGGGAAATCTTCATAAAATAAAACCATCCTCTCAGATATTCTAATACAAAAGGATTATAAACCTTAAATATGATTTATTTCTGAATTTATTCAAATTACCGCACACTTCTGTTCTCAAAAGACCTGTCAAGTTTTTTGAGAACACGGGGAAGTAACTAAACTTTAAAAAGTTATTACTCCGGCATCAATAAATCCCACGTCGTAAAAATTAAATCACGAGCATATA
>CALEPR010000179.1 GCA_937910665.1 uncultured Selenomonadales bacterium | reverse complement strand
TCTTCTGGGCGATTGGTAAAAACTACTTTATGGAAGTTGCAAAAATGCGTGCGGCTCGTGTCCTCTGGGCTAAGATTGTTAAATCTCAAGGCGGTACACAAGCAAAGTCAATGGCACTTCGCACACACTGTCAGACTTCAGGTTGGTCACTTACAGCGCAAGATCCTTTCAACAACATTTCACGCACGCTTATGGAGGCAATGGGCGCGGCTCTCGGTCACACTCAATCACTCCATACAAACGCACTTGATGAGGCTATTGCACTGCCTACAGACTTCTCAGCGCGTATTGCAAGAAATACACAGCTTTACATTCAGGACGAAACTTCAGTTTGTAAGATTATTGATCCTTGGGGCGGCTCTTACTACGTCGAGGCACTTACAAATGAAATTATTCGCCGCGCTTGGGCTCATATTCAGGAAATTGAGGAAATGGGTGGCATGGCGAAAGCTATTCCTACAGGTCTTCCGAAAATGCGTATTGAGGAGGCTGCGGCTCGTCGTCAGGCAAGAATTGACTCCAACAATGAAACTATTGTCGGCTTGAATAAATTTAGACTCGACAAAGAAGATCCGCTCGAAATTCTCGCAGTTGACAACACTGCAGTAAGAAATGCACAGGTTGAACGCCTGAATAAACTCCGCGCTGAAAGAAATGAAGACGACGTTCGCGCAGCACTTGAAGCAATTACAAAAGCGGCTGAAACTCGCGACAATGGAAACTTGCTTGAGTGTGCAGTTGAGGCGGCGAGAGTTCGCGCATCGCTCGGCGAAATTTCTGACGCTGTGGAAAAAGTTTCAGGACGCTATCAAGCAACTATTCACACAATCAGCGGCGTTTACTCCGGTGAATTTAAAGATCAGTCCGCACTTGATAAAGCTCGCGCTTTGGCAGATGAATTTGAAAAAGTTTCCGGTCGTCGCCCGAGAATTTTTGTCGCGAAGATGGGTCAGGACGGTCACGATCGCGGACAAAAAGTTATCGCCTCCAGTTTCGCAGACATGGGTTGGGATGTCGATGTCGGACCTTTGTTCCAAACTCCTGCAGAAACTGCACAAGACGCTGTGGATAATGATGTTCACATGGTCGGCTTTTCAAGTCTTGCGGCAGGTCACAATACTTTGTTGCCTGAATTGGTTGAGGAACTTAAAAAACTTGGTCGCGAAGACATTTTGGTTGCTATCGGCGGAGTTATTCCTGTTCAAGATTACGATCATCTTTACAAGAGTGGTGCGGTTGCAATTTTCGCTCCCGGCACAAACATTCCTGAAGCGGGAATTAAACTTTTGAATTTGCTCCTCGAACGCGCGAAAGAAGAAGAAGCCGCAGGTTGAAAAATTTTCGGAACTTTAAAAACTGAATAAAAAAATTTAACCGCCAAGTTCATCTTGAACCTGACGGTTTTTTGATTGGAAAAAACTTCTTCAGAAAATTTTTAATTTTTTCATACTTATCTACAGCTTCCTCGATAGCTGTTTTTACTGTCAAAGGATTTTTTATAAAATCTTTTTCCAAAAGTCCTTCCAATGCGCTCGATTGAAAGTTTTCCGCAAATTTTTATAAAAAAATTATCCTCCGAATGCGAAGGAATTTTTTCTGTCAATTTTAAAATCTGTCTAAAGCACGGAAATCAATTTTGCAAAATATGGTAAAATGGAAGAATGAAAATAATAG
>CALEPR010000178.1 GCA_937910665.1 uncultured Selenomonadales bacterium | reverse complement strand
CACTTCTCCGAAAAATCTTAACACTTCTCCGAAAAATCTTAACACTTCTCCGAAAAATCTTAACACTTCTCCGAAATTTGAAAATGTGACAATCCGCGTCATCACGCTAAAAACGGGGAATTGTGTCTAATTTAAGAAAATTTAACAAAGTGGTCTGAACCCGCATTAGGACGCGAAAAATTTGCATTTTAACTGCCTTTCACTACTTCTCAGTTGGCTTCTTGTGGGCAGATTTCCCGCGTCTTGACACAACTTTATCGGCTTGTACTGGCTTTACAGCTGTAACTTTTCCTTCATGGGGAAACTCAAAGACCATATCCAAAGTTTTCAGCGTTGGAATGTTTTTGGAATCTTCAGGATCAGGCAAATGAATATCCTTGTAAACATTTGACAAATTTGTCTGATCACGAAGTAATTTCCATGTTCGGTTAAAAACCCTTTGCAAAAGTTGATTAGGATTTTTTGATTCATTGAGTCGCTCCTGAAATTGAGGATTACGTTCAATAATAGTTGATGCTCTGATATGTGGAGTATTGCTACCGGCTTGCTCTATCGTAGTTACAATTATAACCACATTTTCTACTGCCGCTTGATTTTTTTCCCTAGTGATACTCGGTTTAATGACGTAGGAATGTGAGGGAAGTAAAAGTGGCGTACCGTCTCTTTTCAATTTCGGCTGAGATTTTTTGTCCTTCCTTATTGAGGTTTTATAAATTCGGTCAATAACTTTCCACAAGTACAAGCTGGAAATATGAATTGTATTTGTGTCAGCATCGTAACCTAAAAAACTCAATACAGGGAAATAACTTTTGCGAATCTTTCCGCTACTGCTTGTAGATTTCATGATACTTATGACATTATCGAATGAGTGAAATTGTGCCATAATGCTCTGAATAGTCTTATCGTTAATATTTCGACCGAGACCGAGATATTCGGCAAGGTCAGGAGCATACAGTGCAAGTGTCATTGGCAACTTTTCACCTTTCTTCATTGCCTCTTCATACCTTGCCAACAAGATGCTGTAATATGCTCGCAAAATCGGGAAGCCGCTTACATCGGTGATGCTTTCTTTGGTCTTGTAATTTTGCAATTCGGCTTCGCTAATCATACGCAACGGTTCAGAACCTTCAAAGAAAATTTTGCCATCTTGGAATTTTAAATTGCTGGTGTCGTAATTAGGACACAAATAAGCATGACCAACTTCATTAAAACTTATCGCATACTGATACTGAATAATTGTCGGAACTGCCAGTGATGAAGGATAACTTGTCACCATTTCGCAATCTTCATCATCAGGCAGAGTCACTTTCTTTCGCGTCTTGTAATCAGTTGAACATTTCACCCCTTCAGAGGAGCGTTTCACCACTTGAGCATCCTCTTCCAAAATTTTTTGATAGCGTTTCACCACTTGAGGATTAAATTTTAAGAGCGTTTCACCACTTGCAAGTAAGCGTTTCACCACTTGGATTAAATTTTTTTTGCTGTAGAGGACAGAATTGTTTTTTCCAAATTCATCGGGAATTAAAATTCCGTCCTTGCGATAATTTTGGATTGTACGTTCGCTGACACCGAGAAATTCTGCCGCTCCCTTTGTCGAATAAAAAATATTTTCCTCCGCCAAAATAATCACCTCTTTCAAAATAGTTGCATATTACTATATCATAATACTCCTAGATTTAGCAAATGCTTTAAGAGCAGATTCCGTGACGAAGTACGAATTACCGATTTGATTTGCTTTAAGTTTGCCCATCTTAATGTACTGACGAACAGTAAGTATAGAGCGATTCAAAATTGCGGACACTTCCTTGAGATTGTAGGTTTTTTCGCCGTCAATTCTTAAAATTTCACCACTTCCACGACGCTCTTTGTCATGAGGCAATAAATCATCATAGTCTTGCAAAAATTTTTCCAATGCTACATCTAAAGCCTCTTTAATTGAAATGCGTTCAGTGTAGGCAAAATCTTTCAACTTCTGCAAATGCGACACGCGAACAATAAAAGTTGCTCTTGTCCAATCAGCAGTTAAACCAGCTTGAACACTGTTGTCACGCACGATTTTTTTGTTTTTCGGTCTGCCTTGATTGGTTTCAGTGGCGATAATTCCTAACTCTGCACGTTCACGCTTGGCGTTAAATTTTTGTTTATCATCTTCCATTGCAATCACCTCAACTATTTTTATGTTTACATAGTAGTAATAATTTGCGTAAAAGTCAATAAAAAACGCGAACTCTCTTCGTTCACATTTTGCTCAGATTTATTTTTAAAATATGTCACAAAAATCTTCAGCAATGTCTTCAAGATATTTTTTGTTTTGTAATGTTTCCAACCAATCACTCGGAATATTTTCAAGTCCATAAAAAATACCTGCAAGACCTCCAGCAACTGCCGCTACTGTGTCGGTGTCTTCGCCAAGATTTACTGCCTTCAACGCAAGATTTTTATAACTGTCAGTGTTCAGCAAACACCACAAAGCCGCCTCCAATGTGTGAACTACATATCCACTGCTTTTGATTTCATTTTCGGGTAAATTTTTAAAATCTTTTTGAAAAAGTCGTGAATAATTTTGAAGTTCAGGTTCATCAGCATAAAAATTTTTTGCTTTTTCTAAACCTTTCGCAAAACTTTCTTGCAAATTTTTTCCGCTCAAAAGTTCAACTGCAATCAAAGAATAAATTCCGCAACCTATTTGACTTCTTCTGTGAGCATGCGTTAAGCAAGAAATTTCATGAATTTTTTGAATCGCATCTAAAGAAAAATTTTCACCATAAATTTTGTACAAATAAAAAACTGCCGGTAAAATTCGCATCAATGAACCGTTGCCGTTAGATTTTTCATCACGCAAGCCACATTCCAACGCCGACTTACTTTTTCCAAAAATTTTTGTAGAAAAATTAAAAATCGCACTGCGACAAGTCATTCCGCAATCAAAAACTTTTCCAAACGGCGTAAATTTTCCTTCCTCCAACCACAATGAAAAATTTTGCATAATGTCCGCGTAATCAATTTTTTTCAGCCGCGAAATGCTTTCCATCGTCGCAAGCGTCATACTTGTATCGTCTGACCATGTTCCTGCCGGTTGATTGTAAGTCCCAAAACCTTGCATAGAAGTCACAGGATTTTTTTGCAAAATTTTTCTGCTCTTGAACTCGACAGGTACGCCCAACGCATCCGCCACCGCAAATCCATACAACATCGACTTAATTTTTTTATCCAAAATTATTCCTCCAAATTTTTTTCAAGTATATCACAAAAAATTTACAAATTTTTGCAAAAAAAAATCCCAACTACTGCCGAGAAATTTTTTTAAATTTTTTACAACAAAATGTATTGCGGAACAATGTCAACAAAATTTCCGTCCGCCATTCTAAAACCTTGCGGAATTTTTCCAAGTTCGACAAAACCAAGTCGCTTATACAAATTTCTTGCGTGAATATTTTCTGCGACGACTGCGTTAAATTGCAAAATTTTAAAACCAAGTTCGCGAGCTTTTTCAATGCTGTGTTTTACAATTTTTTCACCGATATGTTTTCCACGCAAATTTTTTTTCACAGCGTAACTTGCGTTTGAAATATGTCCGCACCTGCCGACGTTGTTCGGATGCAAAATATAAATCGCAACAATTTCGCCGCTGTCAGTGTCCTCAGCCAAGCCTGTAAAACTTTGCGATTTAAAAAATTTGTCGCCTTCAACTTCATCAAGTTCATTTTCTTGCGGAAATGCAATTCCACCGCGTACAACTTCATTCCAAATTTCTATTGCAAATTTAATTTTTTCTTGCGTGTAAGGCTGAACAATTATCATAAAAATTCCTCCTCAACTGTGTTTATCAAAAATATTTTTAGCAGTTTGCTGAATGGAAAAACGCAAACTTTCAGGCGAAATAATTTCAACGCATTCACCATATTGCATCGTCCAAAATTTCATAGCAGTTTCATTGACTTTGACATTGATTAAAATTTTGTCTGAAGTTTTCTGAAGAATTTTGAAATCTTTGCCGAACCAATCAACAACAGCGTCTAAAATATTTTTATCCGCCCAAAATTTCACCCAAACACTTTCGCCGCTGAACATATAAATATGCTCCGCCATATGTTTCGGCAAATTAAAAGTGCCGCCGAGAAATTCCGCAATTTGATTTTTATTTTTCGCCGGAATTTTGAGCATTTTAACTTCAGTCATTTTATCAATTCTGTAATGAACAATATTATCGTGACCGTCCGTGTTGCAAATCAAATAATATCTGCCATTTGTCGCCGCCATTTGATAGGGACTGACAATATAAATTTCCTCGCGACGCGGTTTCAATTTCAAATTTTCGTCGTAAGAATTGTAAATAAAACTGATTTTTTTATTCTTGCTTATCGCGTCGTTAATCACGTCCAAATTAAACATAACGCGAGTATTGTCGGAGTGCTGAAGTTCAGGCAAATTTGCAATATGCGAAACTTTTGCAGAAAATTGATTACTGCCGAGCGTTTTTAATTTTTCAATCAATCTTTTTGCCTGACTGCGTGAAATATTTTTAGAAAACAAAACGCCGTCAATTAACATTCGCAGTTCAGATTCCTCAAAATCGCGGCGAATAAAAATTCCACGCTTTAAATTTATGTCGTAGCCAAGTTCTTTCAGCGACATTAAATTTGCTCTGACAGAACGCCGGTCACATTTCATACCAAATTCCAGTTGCAAAAGTTCAATAATTTTTTTCTGCGTCAATGGTCTGCGTTCATCAGAATATTTTTCCAAAATTTTTAAAATCATAATGATAAGCATTTTTTTAGTGCCGGTACCAAACATTTTTCTCACCTCGACTGAATTTTACAACTTCCAATGTACAAAAATTTTCTCAAAAATCATCGCTCAACAAAAAATCTGTAATGTTCATTGTTTTAATGCCTTCATAATTTCCGCCAGCGAAATCGTCAGCAAAAATTACAAACTTCGGATAATTGTCCTTAATCTTCAAAAGATTTTCAAATTCGCGGCGTTCAGTTTCAGAATTTTTTATTGAGTAAGCGACCTGAATATAAATTTTAAAATTATTTTTCTCGGCGACAAAATCAATTTCAAAATTGTCGAACTTGCCGACGCTGACTTTGTAACCCCGCGACTTCAACTCGATAAAAATAATATTTTCCAGAAAAGCAGAAATATCCGCAGATTTATAACCTAAAATCGCGTGACGCATCGAAATGTCAGCAAGATAAAATTTTTCCTGCGTCTTCAAAAAATTTTTGCCTTTGATGTCGAAACGCGAACAGCGATACAAAATAAAAGCCTTTTCCAATTTTTCAAGGTAGCTGTAAACAGTTTCTGAATCCAAATTTCTGTGCTGATTTTTCATAAATTTTGCGAGCGTGAGAGCTGAAAAAGTTTGCCCGATGTTGTCGAAAACATATTTCACAATTTTTTCGAGCATATCAGCCTTGCGAATTTGATTTTTGCGAACTATATCAGTAAAAATCGTGGAATTGTAAATGTCGCTGACGATTGTATAAATTTCATCTGCAGAAAAATTTTTCAAGTGACAGGCAGGAAAGCCGCCGAACTTCAAAAAATTTTTAAATTCAGTGTGAATGTCGCTGACTTCGGAATAATTTTTTCTGAACTGAAGATATTCAGCAAAAGTCAGCGGAAAAATTTGAAAAGAAACATAACGCCCGGTTAAGTAAGTAGAAAGTTCGGACGAAAGCATTTTTGAATTTGAACCTGTAACAAAAATATCAACATCAAAGTCTGTCATCAAAGAATTAACAACTTTTTCCCAGCCGTCAACTTCTTGAACTTCATCGAGCAAAAAATAAGTTTTACCGTCCGCGAACAAATTTTTTTTAAGTTCAATAAACATATCAGAAGCATTTTTAATATTTTCGTGTTCCATCGAGTCGAAGCGATAATAAAAAATTTGCTTCTTTTTTTTGCCGTCGCTTAAAAGTTTTTCACGAATCATCTGCAGAATTGTCGATTTACCGCAACGCCTGACTCCTGTCAAAATTTTTACAAATTCTGTGTCGATGAAAGGCAAAATCTTATCCATATAAAGTTTTCTGTAAATCATAAAATCACCTCCGAAGTCTAAGATAACAGTTCTTTTCAAAAAAGTAAAGAACTTTATCGGATTATAATCGAAAAATTTTTGTGTCGAAAAGGTAAAAAATTTTGAACCTAGCCTTTGCTAAAATAAATTTGAAAGTTGAGCGAAAATTTTTTTGGAGGGATAAAAATGTTGTTCTATGAGTGCAGTTTGAGCTACAAAATAAAAAAAGACAGTCGCCTTGAGAATCTTGCAGAAAATCCAAAAAAAACTTGGGGTGACTTGGTAATTCAAGATTTAAATGACATGCTTGCGGAAAATTCTACAGAAAAAATTGAAATGGTGGTGTGCAGTGCGAAGGTTGGAAAATTTAAATTGGTGGTTGGCGTTGATTCGGTGAAAAAAATTACAGCGGAGAATTTGAGCAAAATTTTTGTGAAACGCTTGGCAGATTTTGAAATTGCGTCGGTGAAAATTTTGTCGCTGAATGAAATCACGCCGGAAAATGTCGCAAAACTTTTGAAACAGGCAGACAGGAACGATTTTTTGACCTATCGTTGCAGCTGGGAGCGTGAAGGTTTCGGCGACAATGAAGATTTTTCACTGAGTTATTATCGCAACAGCAGTTTTAAAATTGAGGAAAAACTTATTTCCGACAAAAATCTTGATTGTGAGTCGGCGAAAAAAACTGCAGAAAATTTGATGGTAGAAAAAAGTTTTTTTGAAGAACTTGAACGCATTTATTCTGACAAAAATCCGAAAGAATTTTTTGGGCATCCTGTGCATTACAAAATTGTGGCAAAAAATTCGCAAGGGGCATTGGAAATGGCAAATCTTTTGTGTCAGGCACTTTACGCCAATAAAAGACTTGTCGGGCGTTGCATGAGTTTTATTTCTGAAATTAATGAAAATTGCTACGAAGAAGAAGACGTGGAAAATATTTTTAGGCAGTCGGCAGGAGGAACGATAATAATTGAACTTCGCGGCTCGCGAGAAGAACACCAAAATTACGCGACTTGTTTTGAAAAAGTAATTCAAGATTTCACGGAAAAAATTTGCAAATATCAACGTGACACGCTTTTTATTTTTGTGGAAAGTACAGAAAATCCGGGATTTTCGCCGCGATTCATAGCAAATTTGCAGGAAGATATTTATATCGTCGAGTTGAAGGAAGGCACAGGCAACAGAGCGACGGCGTTAAATTATGTAAAAAATTTAATTTGCGAAGAAAATCGAATTGAGTATCACGAGGAAGAAATTTTGCCGATGTTTGGCGAAAAAACAACTTTCAGACCGTCGGATTTGCACAAAATTTATGAAGGACTGTGCCGCGACAATTTGCGAAATAATACTTACGTCACATACAAACAGGCAAGTCGGCTGATGATTGTTAAAGGTGATATGAAAGGCAAGGAAGCGTATCAAACTTTGCAGGAAATGGTTGGACTTGAAAAAATTAAATCGATTGTGGATCAAATAATCGGCAATGCAAAAATTCAAAAAGCACGTTCAGACTTGGGACTTGACCAACACAAAACAAGTTTGCACATGGTTTTCACAGGAAATCCCGGCAGTGCGAAAACGACAGTGGCAAGACTTTTGGCAGAAATTTTGAGTAAGGAAGGAATTTTGAAGAGCGGAGAGTTTATCGAGTGTGGCAGAAGTGATTTAGTCGGCGAATTTGTCGGCTGGACAGCACCGAAAGTAAAAAAACAATTCAGAATGGCGAAAGGCGGAATTTTGTTTATCGACGAGGCGTATTCACTTGTGGAGCATTGGGGCGGAAGTTATGGCGATGAGGCAATAAATACAATCGTGCAAGAAATGGAAAATCACCGCGACGACGTGATTGTAATTTTCGCAGGTTATCCCGACAAAATGAAAAATTTTTTGGAGCGAAATGAAGGTTTAAAAAGTCGAATTGCATTTCACGTCGATTTTCCGAACTACAACGCGGACGAACTTTTAAAAATTCTTCAACTTATGGCGAAAAACAAAGGTTTTGAATTAAATTCAGCGATTGAAGAAAAATGTTTGGAAATTTTTTCAACGGCGTGCAAGAAAAATGATTTTGGTAACGGACGCTTTGTCAGAAATTTGTTGGAGCAAGCACTTTTGAAACAGTCGCAGAGAATTTGCACAGAAAATCTTGAAAAAGAAATTGACCGCGAAAAACTTTTGGAACTGAAAGCTGAAGATTTTGAAGTAAATGTAGCCGAACAATTTTCCGACAAAAAAACTTCAATCGGCTTTAAAATGTGATTGGAGGTTTCGACAGTGAAAATGATTTTTGAAACTCATTACAGCATTGGCGACAGAGTAAAAATTCGCAAGGGTGAGCATAACGATAACTGGGCAGGAAAAGTCGGAAAAATTGTAGAAATTGGAGTTGACCTTAATCAAGTTGCGTACATCGTCAAATTCAAAAATGAAATTTATCAGCCGTGCTTTCTTCGTGAAGATTTGAAACCAGTTTACAGAAAAAATACTCCCGACAATAAAATTATTTTCAACACAAAATTTAATATCGGCGACAAAGTAAAAGTTTGTTCGCTTGCAAAAAGTTTGAAATCAGCGTTGCTGTCGGAGAATAATAATAAGCCTTGGAATATGTATATAGATAATCATCTGTCGCTTGAACAAATAAATTTTACTTACAAAAATGAACTGGGTTGGTGTTCGCCGAAGGAATATCACTGGTTCAACAACATGGTTTATTATTTGAATGTCACCGAAGATGAATCTGAAATTTGGAAAGATAAAGCTGGCGAGGTGATAGAAATTGAGATTGACGGTACTGAAAAATTTCACAGAATAATTTACAGCGTGAAATATTTTAATGACAAAGGCGAGGCGATAGAAGCAATTCCTTGTTTTCGCGAGTCTGATTTGGAATTGATAAAATAAAAAAGATGTGAAAGAGAGGCTGATAAAAATGAAAAGACAATTCACATTAAAAGGAAAAAAAGATGATCGCTACGAAATAATCAAATGTGTTGAAAATAAGAAAAATGATGTTGATGTTTATCGCAATGATAAACTTGACGTTATTCTTAAAACAGAATTGATTATGTTAGCCATGTCATACCAAGTTGAATCTGCTGATAAGAGTTGGTTATATTATCTTGAAAAATCGGATACACTTGAAGCATTTCTTGTGGCATCAAAAATCTATTTTGATACAGAACCTGAAATTCTTTCTATCAGTGATGATATTGATACTGAAGGAATTTTCAATGACGATACAGAAGAAATTATTTATTGAAAGAAGATGATTAAAATTTGTAAGTTTTAATTTGGGTGACAAAAAAATTTTTATGAAGTTAAGTAGGTAATTGAATGACAGTAGCAGAGCGTTATGAAAATTTAAAATTGAAAGTTGTAAATCGCCGCGAAGAATTTTTAAAATTTATGAAATTTGTTGAGACAGAAACAGAATATTTAACAGCCCCAGCATCAACAAAATTTCATTTGTGCAAGGAAGGTGGCTTACTGGAACACAGCGTCAATGTTGCAGAAACTTTGTTGAAAATAAAAAATACTCTCGCACCAGAAATTTTGGACGAGAGTTGCGTAATAGTTGGCTTACTTCATGACTTGGGCAAAGTCGGAATGCCAAACAGTCCGCAATACATAAAAAATTTGCAAAAAAATTATCCGCCGTACAAATTCAACAATGACTTGGTTTATTTGAGCGTACCTGTTCGGAGTTTGTATCTAATCGGCGACAAAATACCGCTGACTGAAGAAGAAGTTCAAGCAATTATCTATCACGATGGACAGTATGTTGACGACAATAAAAGCGTTGCAGGGCATGAAGAAAAATTGACATTGTTGTTGCAGTATGCTGACAGTTGGAGTGGTTTTGTGATTGAAAAAATTTTTTGAATTAATCACTTGACAAAAAATTTTTTGAATGCTATTGTCTTCATGTTTAATGAAGCAATTTGAAAAAAGAATATAAATTCTCGGAGAAGAATAAGCATCGAGTAGTTTGCTCGGTGTCAGTGTGCCGAAACATTTTACTGGCGATAGTTGTCGTTGGTTTTAAGTGTTTCGGCTTTTTTTTTCAAATTTGAAAAAAGTTTTGAAGATGGTGATGCCTATGAGGTTTTGAATTTTTTGTTAATCGTATTTCAGCATAGCCGTTTATAAAAAAAGGAGTGTATTGAGTAGTGAAAATTTATAATTATGGTACTAAATTGAAATCATCAAAAGAAATTGAAAAAATTAAAATGTTGCGTGAAAAAAATATAGAGGCAAAGATGCCAAAGTGGAGAGAAGAAGCAATGCCATATGTTGTAGCTCGCGAACTTACATTATGTAACACTCGTTCCATAGGAAAAATGCTCGGAACTTCTGAGAACGTTATTAAAAAATTTGAAAAAGGTGAGCCGATCGAAAGAAAGAAGTTGATTTCTAAATCATACACAATGGCATTAAATTTTATATACAGTAATAGACTCAACTTTAAATCCGATGCCATATATTCACCTATTGCTCTGATAGAAAAAAATATAGAAGAGTATGGAATGTTGGGAATAAGAAATGTTGAAGATGCTGTAAAACGTGCTAACCAGCTGTACGAATTTAATTGGATTCTAGAGATGCATACATGTTATATGAAAAAAATAGCTGTCGAGGATGAGGATAATGGAAATTATTTTCTTATTGCCTTAAGAATTTTATAAAAATTTTTTGAATGAAACTTATCGCAACGCTCCGTATTTTTACGGAGTGCGGAGCGTTGTAAAAATTTTTTAGATAAAATGTAAAGACCCTCGAGGTGTAGAGCATGGAAGAATATAAACTTGAAGTCGTAGATACTAGATACGGTAAAAATAATCCGAGATTTTTGCCGAACAGAGGAGAAAGAATCGCAGAATCACAGTTGTTTCTTGAAAAATTTTACAAAAATGCTTTGTATTTTGGTAATTATTTGGTTCATAAGTACAGTTATCTTTGGCTTGAAAAAGATGGCGAAAAAATAACGATGTCGTTCGATGTCACTCAATCGGCTCAACGCAAAGCAATGGCAATAACTGCAGTTCAAAAGAGTGACGAAGGCTACAATGTATTTTTTGGAGTGAGTCTAACCAATAAGCCATTTCCTGAAAATCGTCGTGCCAGAGTGAAAGATATAAATTTACAACTTGGAATTTGGATTGACATTGACGTACAAGGCGGAACTCATATTGGAGAAAAATATCCGCCGTCGAGAGAAGTGGCAATGTCATTTTTACCATTGAAACCAACAATAGTTGCCAACAGTGGGTATGGGATTCACGCTTATTATTTATTCAGTCAAGCTCTGGTTATTGGCGAACATAATCGTGATGAAGCTACAGAAAGAAACAGAAAATTTATTGAAATTGTTCGCAGTAACGCCGGAAATTTCAAGGAATCAGTAGATTCGGTTCAAGATTTGTCAAGAATTTTGAGGATGCCAGGCACGTTTAATTACAAAATCGAAGATGACAAGCCGCCTGTCTGTTGGATAATTCAAGATAACGATGTGAAGTATAATCTTGCAGAGTTGGACGAATTTATTGATGCAAATTACAAGCCAACTCCACAGCCTGAACAAAAAATAAATATTTCTGCTAATGAAGTCGGAAATAAAAATTTCATTCCACCAAATTTGTTGACAGAACAACAGCCGAGAAAAAATTTGAAAGAAGTGACGCGAAAGGATTTGATTCAAATAATAAAGACAGCTCCATTTGAGATTTTCTTTCCTGAACGCGACAGAAATGAAGGTTGGGTTTGTCCAAAATGTGGCAGTGGTAAAGGAGTTCACGGCACTGGAATTTCAAAAACTCCACGCGGTTACAAGTATACATGCTGGAATTGTAATAAAACAGGTGACGTTATTGATTGGTTAAAATATGGTTATAACTTCGACTTCAATGAGGCTTTGCAATACGGAGCAAAAATTTTAGGCTTGAAATTGCAAAGTAATAAAGTCGAGATTGATAGTTCAACTTTTGACATCATGAAAGGAAGAAATAAAAATTATGAAAGCTAAAGAAATTGAAAAAAATAAACAGATTGCATTGACTAAGCTGAGTGCATTTCAGGGAGTGTAAATTTTTTTGTGTAAGTGATTTTGAGACTGGCGTGCTGACGCACTTTTTGATTGAACTTACACAAAATTTCTGACACAGTCGCTATGGAAATGATTATTGTCATCTGCACGGTAATTCAGACCGTCGCTATCGTTTACGAAGACTTTTTTAAAGATCAGTAAATAAAAAGCCGCTCCAAACTTGGCGGCTTTCAATCGCAAACCACATTTCGAGAGGAAGCCGACGCGGGAACACCGACTGACCTTTGTTTTTTTCTGCAATTTTTTACAGGCAAATTATAATCGCCGACAAATTTTTTTGCAAGATTTTTTTCAATTTGCAAACGGAATACAGTCGCCATCATTTTGCAGTTGATAATTTTTTTGTGTGTAAGTGAGTGGCAGGATAGTTAAAATTTGTGGCGAAACGTATTCAATGAGTAGTTAGGAATTAGGAATGAGGAATTATAAAAACTCCTAACTCCTCGCTCCTAATTCCTCACTAACCTTTGACTGAAGGGAGAAAATTTATGTCTAAAATTTTTGCAATAGCGAATCAAAAAGGCGGCGTGGGAAAAACTACCACCGCAGTTAATTTAAGTGCATCGCTCGGCTACTTGGATAAAAAAGTTTTACTGGTTGATTGTGATCCTCAGGGAAATGCTACAAGCGGTCTCGGAATAAATAAATCTGAACTTGAACACACAGTCTATGACGTTTTGATAAATAATTTTGATTTACAAAACGCCTTGATAAAAACTCCCTATAAAGTTTCCGTTCTGCCGTCGAACATGGAACTTGCAGGAGCGGAAGTCGAACTGGTAAATCTTGAATTGCGAGAAAATAAAATGCGCTCGGCTTTGGATAAAATTCGCGATGACTTTGACTATATTTTGATAGATTGTCCGCCATCGCTCGGACTTTTGACAATCAATGCATTGACCGCCGCCGACGCCGTTATAATTCCAATTCAATGTGAATTTTACGCTCTGGAAGGTGTCACGCAACTTTTGAACACAATCGAAATTGTTCGCAATCAATTAAATCCTCTCCTGTCGATTGACGGTTTCATCATGACAATGTTTGATTCGCGCACAAAATTGAGCAAGCAGGTTGTCGAGGAAGTTTTCGACAATTTTGGCGGCTTGCTTTATGATACTTTGATTCAGCGCAGCGTGAAACTTTCCGAAGCTCCGAGTTATGGTCAACCGATTGTTGTTTACGACAGATTTTCAAAAAGTGCGGAAATGTATTTGAACTTGGCAAAGGAGGTTGTCGAGCGTGGCAAGTAAGCGCGGAGGACTTGGGCGAGGACTTGGTGCGCTTTTCGGAGAGGGAAAAAATTTTTCAAATGTTCCTGCAGATTCTACAGATATTGTCCGCGAAATTTCAGTTTCGGAAATTCATCCCAATCCATACCAGCCACGAAAAGATTTTGATCAACAAGCGTTGAATGAACTTGCCGAGTCGATAAAAATTTATGGCGTTTTACAGCCGATAATCGTTCGGAAAATCGAGGATGGAAATTATGAACTGATTGCGGGCGAGCGCAGACTTCGTGCCGCCAAAATTATTCAGTTGCAAAAAATCCCCGCGATTATCCGCAAATACACCGATCAACAGACAAGCGAAATTGCAATTATCGAAAATGTCCAGCGACAAAATTTGAATGCGATTGAGGAAGCGCAAGCCTATAAAAGATTGATTGAGGAATTTGGTTACACTCAGGAAAAAATTGCAAAAAAAATTGGTCTCAGTCGCCCGCAAGTTGCAAACACAATTCGACTTCTGAAATTATCTCCGCGAGTGCGCGATTTAGTTTTTTCAGGAAAACTTTCGGCAGGGCAAGCGCGTCCGCTTTTGACGTTGGAAAATGAAGAATTGCAAATCAAAGCGGCAGAGATGATTCTTTCGGAAAATTTGAATGCAAAGACTGTCGAAGTTTTTATGCGCGAATTTAAGAACACCGTCAAGCTGTCAGAATTCGAGCTGAAAGAAATTTTGTCAGATAATCTTGAAATCAGCAGTCAGGAAGAAAAAATTTCTGAAGTTCAGGAAGAAAAAATTTCTGAAGTTCAGGAAGAAAAAATTTCCGAAGTTCAGGAAGAAAAAATTTCTGAAGTTCAGGAGGAAAATTTTTCTGAGCAATCTACTTCCGTTGACGTTGAAATGCCGCACGAAAATTATGTTAAACTTGCCGAAAATAAACTTACCGAGATACTCAACACGCCTGTAAAAATTGTATCGGACGCACAGACCAATCAAATACAAATAACTTTTTCCGACGACACGCAGCTTTTGCGAATCATCAGAAATATTGACAGACACATCGCCGCCAAAACTTCGCCGCCTGAAACAATTTTGCCGAACACGAAGGAAGAAAAAATTGCTGCGCTTAGAAAATTTTCAATCGAAGGGACGCTTTAATTAGTTGATAGTTGTTAGTAGTTAGAAAAAAAAATCTAGCCCCTAGTCCCTAGAACCTAGCCCCTAAAAAAAACGACTGAAAGGGAAAATTTTTATGAAAAACTTAACCATACGCCGAAAATTATTTGTAGTCTTCATAACGCTGATGATTGTATTTGTCGGCAGCGGAATTTTTGCGGCGTTCAGTTTGTCTTCGATAAACGATGGTGCATTGCGAATTGCTACCGAACATTTGAAAGGCGTTATCTCGGCTTCTGAATCAAGCCGCGCAATGAGCGATTACAGGCAGGGCGAATATGCAGTCATTGACGCGACAACTTTGTCGAACAGAATTTTTTTCGCGCAACAGACAAAAAAATTGGCTGACCAGATCGACATAACTTTTGACGCGATTCAGCAGACGCTTGAAGGCGACATTGCAAAAGATTTTTCCGAAATGCGTTCCTCGTGGAATAATTACAAAAAAATTTCCAACCAAGTTATGGATTTAGCCAAGCAGGAAAAAATTTCGGATGCGGCAAAGTTGCTGGAAAGTTCGAGCGGCGATTATTTAAAAATTGGCAACAAGTTGAATAAAATTCTGGACAACCGCAAAGATTTCATTCATGCGGAAGTTGTAGAATCTGAATCGAAATATAATCAGACGCGAACAGTTTTAATCATCAGCATAATAATTGTTGTGCTGTTTTCAATTTTTATGGCGGTGGCACTCAGCAAATCAATTTTGAAGTCGATAAATCATCTTTCGGAAGTGTCGAGGGAATTAGCCGCAGGAAATTTGACAGTCGAGGCAAAAGCTCAGTCGGACGACGAATTTGGACAGCTTACAAAAATTTTCGGAGAAACGATAGAAAAACTTCGCACCTTGATAGAAAATATTCAGCAGACAGCAAAAGATGCCGCAACATTTGCCGCGCAGTTGAATGAAAATGCATCACAAAGTGCGTTGGCAACTCAGCAAGTAGCCGCATCGATTGGAAATGTCGCCGAAAATGCAAACAGGCAGGAAGATGCAGTTTCCAGGTCGTCGAAAGATATTCACGCCTTCGCAGAATTGTTACAGGAATTTGAAATTAAAGCAGACGCATCAGTTAATTCCGCAAAACATGTTGAAGAAATTGCTGAAAGCGGCAGGGCGGCAGTCAGCGGCGCAGTCGAACAGATGTCAGCCGTCGCCGAGAGCGTGGAAAAATCTGCACAGGTTATCAAACACCTTGCCGAGCGTTCCACACAGATTGGAAATATCAGTTCGACTATCGCGGATATTGCAGGGAAAACAAATTTGCTCGCGCTTAATGCGGCGATCGAAGCGGCTCGCGCAGGAGAACACGGAAAAGGTTTTGCAGTCGTTTCCGACGAAGTCAGAAAGTTGGCTGAAAGTACCAATCTTGCCGCCTCGCAAATTGGCGAATTGATAACCGCCATTCAAAATGAAATGTCAGAAGCACTTCAGAGAATGGAGCAGGGAAATTTGGAAGTCGAGAGCGGAAAAACAGTTGTCGCGGCGGCAGGAGATTCTTTCCGCAATATCGCCGACGCAATTACTGAATTGACAAATCACGCAGAAGAAATTTTGCGTAATGCAGAAATTTCCTCTGCGCGTGTCGATAAACTTGTTGCGGCGATGGACGAACTCAGCAAGTCAAGCAAAGATGTCAGCGCGGAAACCGAATCTGTCAGCGCGGCGACCGAGGAGCAATCAGCGTCGATTGATGAAGTGGCAAGCGCAAGTCAAAAACTTTCCGACTTGGCAGGCGAACTTACTGAATCAACAGCGAAATTTAAAATTTTTAAACCTGCCGAAAGATTGAAACAAGCTATAGAAAATGACTGAAAAAATTGCAAAAAAAAATGGTGCGCTCGGCGGGAGTCGAACCCGCTCCTCCGGCTCCGGAGGCCGACGTCCTATCCGTTGGACTACGAGCACACTTTTTTTTTATTTCAAAAAAACTTTAGCATAAATATTTTTTTCTGTCAAACCTTTCAGTCGTTTACTTTCTGTTTGCAAATTGCAGAAAATTGCAGAAAAAATTTTTTACAGGCGGCAGGGATTTTATTTCAGTGCATAGAATTTTCAAAAAGTTAATTTTCGGGTCGGATAGTTTTTTTCTTGCCGCGAAGGTAGAAATTTGATAAAATGCTTTTGAAACAGATCGGATCGGAAAAATTTTTTTAGTCGAGATACAGAAAAGTAGGTGAGTTTGTGTGGAAAAAGTCAAGGTGATGATTGTTGACGATTCAAAAGTCAGTCGAACTATATTGTCAAATCATCTGTCTAAGACAAATTTTGAAGTCGTGGCGATGGCGAAAGACGCGGCAGAGGCTCTGCAACTTTACCAAGAATATAATCCTGAAATTGTAACGATGGATATGAACCTGCCGGATGCGGACGGAATAGAATGTAGCAAAAGAATCCACGCTTTAGATCCTGATGTCAAGATTGTAATGATCAGCGCGATGCGCGACGCAAACTTGGTGGCAAAAGGTCGCGAAGCAGGAATCGGCGCATTTTTGCAAAAACCTGTCAGCACCAACGCAATTATTGAAACGCTTATGACGCTTTGTCAGGAAAAAGTCAGTCGCGTGGCTATCCTCCGCGAGTCCTACGCAAAAGTTTTTGCTCATGCTTTGGCTCACGGAATTTTAGATATGCTTGGAATAAAAGTCACTCCGCAGATCGAAAACTACGACAAAAAATTTCTTGAAGTCAACGGAATCGCAGTCATTATCGGTTTGACCGGTTCTCCTTCAGGACGCGCAATCGGTTATATGTCGATGGACACTATGAAATCTTTCGCGCAGACAATGCTCGGCACAGATAATTTGACTGAAGATGAAATCAATGACGCAGTCGAGGAAGCGACAAATATAATCGTCGGACGCGGCGTTTCAAATGTGAATGATGTTTTCAAGGACAAAGAAATGAGAATCACGCCGCCCGGTACAATTTGCGGAAATGGAATCAGGATAGCAAGTCCTAAGCTTACAACTTTTAAAATTACGGTTGCAACAGATTTTGGCGACATTTGCGTAAATGTCGGTTTCGCGGAAGGAGATTGATATTGTGGATGCAAAGCTCGTGAATCCGTTTATTGACGCATTTATAACTGTCATGCCACAGATAGGTTTTCCCACACCGAAGAGGACAAAAGTTTTTCTGTCAGACAAAAATATCGTGAGTAAAGGCGTCGTCGTCATGGTCGGCTTTACAAAACAAATTCGCGGAAATGTCGTCTACAATATGTTTGAGGATACTGCGAAGTTCATTGCTTCGACGATGATGATGGGGATGCCAATTTCTGAATTTGATGCAATGGCGCAGAGTGCAATTTCAGAACTTTCCAATATGCTCACGGCGAACACAGCGACTAACTTGACAAATTTAGAATTGGAAGTCGATATTTCTACGCCAAGTTTGACTGTCGGCGCAGGTTTTGAATTAAAAATCAGCGACGGACAATTTTTGACGATCGAAATGGACTGCGGCGGTCACAAAGTTGATATTGCCATCGCAGTCGACAGAAATTTATAAAGGACAAGCGGTAAGGAATAAGAAAATCTGACAACTTGTTTCTGACACTTGGCTACTGATAAAAAAAATTTTGCGGAAGGTTGGCTCGGAAAAACTTTCCGCATTTTAAATTTTGGAGGGACTTTAATGAAAGAATTTACAATTTACACTGACGGAAGTTGCATCAATAATCCCGGCCCCGGCGGCTGGGCGGCAATAATTATCGACAACGCGACAGGCGAGCGCGAAGAAATTTCCGGCGGCAGCAAAGATACAACAAATAATCGAATGGAACTTCTGGCAGTTATCGCCGCGCTGAGAAAAATTTCTGCAGGCGACACGGCAGAAATTTTTACTGACAGTACCTATGTTCGGAACGGCTTGACGAAGTGGATGGAAAATTGGAAAAAGACCGGCTGGCTGACTACAAATAGAAAACCTGTCATGAATCAGGATATGTGGCGGGAATTGGATCAGCTTGTTTCGGAAAGAAATATTGACTTCAAATGGATTCGCGGACACAATGGAAATACTTTCAATGAATGGTGCGATCGTCTTGCCTTCGCCGCCGCGCAGAAAAGTCAAAAACTTGGAATTGTGCGGGAAGATTATCCGCTCGGCTCAACCGACACGATTATTGATGGCAAAGGCGAGCTGCCGACTGCAAAACTTAAAATTGCAAGAAAGTTGCAGCTGAAAAAATACCGCACAGAATTAAAATTATTCGTCGCGGAAGGTTTAAGACTTTGCGAGATGGCTTTGCAGTCTGCGGACATTCAATTTGGTTTTTACACTGAAGAATTTTTGAAAACAGACCGCGCTGATAAATTGCTCGAAAAACTTTCAGAAGTCACGACGATGTACAAAATTCCAATCGAAACTTTTGACAAAATTCGCGACACGCAAACGCCGCAGGGAATTATGGTAATCGCGGCACAAAAACTTTCCACGCCAAAAACAGTCGCGAAGAAAAATTTTGTTGTAGTTTTGGACGGCGTTCAAGACCCGGGCAATGTCGGGACAATTTTGCGGACAGCTGAGGCTTTTGACTGCGGGGTAATTTTGTTGGAGGGCGCAGTGGATATTTTCAATCCGAAAGTTGTCCGTGCGACGATGGGCGCGATTTTCAATTTAGCTGTGACGGAAATGACAAGCGAAGATTTTTTGAAGTTGATGAAGTCGTCAAAGTTTGAAGTTACTGCGGCGACTTTGGACGACAAAGCAGAAATTTATTTCGATCATGACTTTACAAAAAAATCTGCCGTCGTTTTCGGAAATGAGGCGGACGGAGTTTCGGAAAAAATTTTTAAGTCCGCGAAAAAAATTTTTATTCCAATGACAGGCAAAGCAGAAAGTTTGAACGTGGCGACGGCAGCGGCGATAATTGTTTCCGAAGCCGCTCGACAAAAAAAATAAAAAAAATTTGCCGCACTCGACGACAAAACAGAAAAAAATTTTTTAACCAATTTGAATCTTTCCGACAAGTTCGCTGATGTTGGAAAGATTTTTATTTTGCAAATAACTTTCCAAGTCGTCGGCAATTTGCATCGTGACGGCAGGATTTGAAAAATTTGCTGTACCGATTGCGACTGCGCTTGCGCCGGCGAGAAAAAATTCAATCGCATCCGCCGCACTCCTGATTCCTCCCATTCCGATTAAGGGAACTTTGACAGCCTGCGCGACTTGCCAAACCATTCTGAGGGCGACAGGTTTTATCGCGCCGCCCGAAAGTCCGCCGGTAACATTTCCAAGCGTCGGCTTCCAAGTGTGAATATTTATTTCCATCCCCATCAAAGTATTTATCAGCGAAAGACAATCTGCTCCCGCCGCCTCGACTGCGCGGGCAATTTCTGCAATGTCGGTGACGTTCGGACTGAGTTTGACAATGACAGGTTTGTTTGTAAATTTTTTTGCAGTGGAAGTGACAGCAGCCGCCGCTTTCGGATCTGTGCCGAAAATAATTCCGCCGTCCTTGACATTCGGACAGGAAATATTTAATTCAATCGCCGCTACTCCGTCCACGTCCAAAAGTTTTGCAAGTTCGCCGTAATCCTCGACGCTCGCTCCGGAAATATTTACAATGACAGTCATCTTGTCTTTTATGTGCGGCAAAATTTCCGACAAAAATTTTTCGACGCCGGGATTTTCCAATCCGATGCAATTCAACATTCCTGCAGGAGTTTCAGTAATTCTCACACCGACATTTCCCGGGCGCGGTTTTAAAGTTATGCATTTGACCATAACGCCGCCAAGTTTTTTCAGATCAACAAAGTCGGAAAATTCTTCGCCGAAACCAAAAGTTCCCGATGCTGCCAAGATTGGAGTTTGCATCTTTATTCCGCAAATTTCAGTTTTCAAAAGTTCGCTCATAATTTTTTCAACCTTTGCCCTTCTACCTGTTTTTCATTCCTCCGCCTTCGCGAGAAGGAACGTCGTCGTCAATATTTTCTTCCGAAGTAAAAACTGTTTCGCCGTTGCTTGGGGAAGTCGGTTCATCATAATTTTGCTCGCCGTGTTCGCGATAAATTTCCGCATCTCTGGTTTCAGGTCGATTATCTTCGCGCGAGGCAATAACCAAATCGATGCTCTCGCCCTGCTCAACTTCGGTGTCGGGCGAAGGAGATTGACTTACAACAGTTCCTTCCGCTTGGTTGCTTGTCTGATAACTTATCGAACCGACCTGCAAACCGCGCCCTTCCAAACTTGCTCGAGCCACGTCCAAACTTGCGCTCCTCACGTCGGGGACAGTAACTTTTTCATTTTTTTCTTCGCGCGAAGAACCGCCACGCGAAACTACCAAGTCAATATTTTGTCCGCGAACAATTTTTGTGCCTGCGGCGGGATCATGGGAAACGACTGTGCCGGGTTCGGAGTCGGATTCTTTTTCATAAATCGAGCCGAGATTCAAACCAAGTTTCTGAATTCTTTCAGTCGCCGCTGACTTTGTTAAACCGACAAGGTCAGGCATTTCTATTGCCTCGCCACCTTTGCTTACATAAATTGTTACAAGTCTGTCAACTTTCACACTTCGCCCGGGATCCGGGTCTTGAGAAACGACTTGACCGGCAGGAACGCTCGCGTCATAAGTTTCCGCGACATTTACTCGAAGTCTGCCGTCCTCCAAAATTTGTCTGGCAAGAGCAAGTTGTTTTCCCTTAACGTCGGGGACGGTGACTTCCTCGCTGCTCCAAAATTTTCCGAAAGCCATAAAAGTTCCCACGCCGAAACCTAAAATCAAAACCATAATCATTCCAAAAATAAAACCTTTTGACTTGTAGAAAGGTTTTTCATTCGCATCGGAATATGAATCGGCGGCAGAAGTTCTGCGCGGAGATAAATTTGCAGAATCGGAGCGCGGCAAAAGTTGAGTTGCGTCCGGGTCGCCGGGATTTATGACGCTCAAACTTGCTTCAATATTCGCAAGTGCCTGAACCAAATCAAAAGCCGAAGGACGATTTTCAGCGGCTTTGCTCATGGCGCGAAGAGTAATTGCCTCGAACATCGGTGGAATTTGACTTCTAAATGCGCTCGGTGGAGTCGGTTCTTCCTCAATATGTTTCATGGCAATGGCAACCGCATTTTCGCCTGTAAACGGCAATTTTCCTGTCAACATTTCATACATGACCACGCCGAGAGAATAAACGTCAGACTTCGGAGTAATCGTTCCGCCCTGTGCCTGTTCAGGAGAAAAATAATGAACCGAGCCGACGACACTTCCGCTGTAAGTCATTGTCGATTCGGTGACTGCGCGGGCAATTCCGAAGTCGGCAATTTTTGCGTGTCCGTCGCTTGTCAATAAAATGTTGTGCGGTTTTATGTCGCAGTGAACTAAATTATTTGTGTGTGCGTGATTCAGTCCGTCGGCGATGTCTTTTGCAATTCTCGCTGCGTCGGAAATTTCCAGTGCGCCTTCCTCGCGCAGTTTATCTTTCAGCGAATTGCCTTGAACATATTCCATGACAATGTAATGATCGTCCTCATCTACGCCAACGTCATAGATGCTGACAATGTTTGGATGGGAAAGTCGCGCCGCCGCCTTTGCTTCGCGGTGAAATCTTTCTATAAATTCTGCGTCCGCACGATACGCTTCATGCAAAATTTTTACTGCAACTCGGCGATCCAATAAATTATCATGCGCCAGATAAACTTCAGCCATTCCGCCCGAGCCAATTTTTTCTTCAAGCTCATACCTTTCGCCTAAAATTCGCTGTGCCATTTCAGCTGTCACCTCTCAACCTTCACAACGATAACGGAAATATTGTCATGCCCGCCGCCGTCCAAAGCTGCTTGAATTAAGTCGTCGGCAGGATTTTCACTTTCAAGCAAAATTTTTCCAATATCAAAATCCTCAACCATATTTGTAAGTCCGTCCGTGCAGAGCAAATAAATATCTCCTTCCTCGACAGAAAAATTCCCTGTTTCAACTTCAATATCATCAACCGCGCCAACCGCCTGAGTTAAAATATTTTTCATCGGATGAACTCGCGCCTCCTCATGGGTAAGTTCGCCACTTCTGACTAAAGTTTCAACATAGGAATGATCTTCCGTAATCTGTTCAAAAATTAAATTTCGCAGTCGATAAAGTCGGCTGTCACCAATGTGTGCAAAATAAGCCTGCCCTTGATAAAAATGCAAAATTGTCGCCGTCGTGCCCATGCCTTGAAGTTCAGAATTGTCTTTCGCCTTTTTTAAAATCGCGGCGTTTGACTTTAAAATTGATTTTTTTAAAATTTCTTCGCTCCACGGTTCTGGCACGAGCGGCAGAAAATTTTTCACAGTTTCGACAAGCATTTGACTGGCAACTTCGCCCGCCGCCGCTCCGCCCATTCCGTCCGCCACGACGAAAGTTTCCGGCTCAATTACTACTAAAGCGTCCTCATTATTTTTTCTGACCTTGCCGACGTGAGTTGCTCGATAGATTTTTGACACTTACGCAAACTCCCTTCAAAATTTTACTCATAATGACCTTTGCAAGAATAGACATAAATTTTTTTATCGTCAACATCATAAAGCAACCTGTGTTCATCAGTAATTCTACGCGACCAACCTTTTTGATGTTTCAATTTTTCAGGTTTTCCAAGTCCCTTTGCTGCGCCGTTTCTGTCAATGTCTTTCAACAAATTCCAAATTTTATCGACCATTTTGCCATTATTGTGCATCCACCAAATAAAATCCTCCATAGCCTTGACTTCAAATTCTACGTTCTGCATTTATAAAACGCTCCAATTCTTCAAAAGTCATACTGATACCTCTTCCTGCATTTCTGTCCTCTATTGCTTCGTCAATTTTTGCAAGATAACGCGCATTGCGAACTGCTTTGCCAATGTCAATAATTTTTGATTCGGCAAGTTGCTTTTCAATTTCATCTTTAAAATAAATTGATTCTTCCGCAGTCAAAGTCATTGAATCATCAGTCAAAATTTTTTCTTCAGGTAAAGTTGCAGATTTTTTTTTCACAAACATTTTTATCACTCCAAAACTTTATAAATCAAAACAGTATTTCCAATCAAAATTTTATCGCCATGTTTCAGTTCGCAACGATCAATTTGTTTTTTATTTACAAAAGTGCCATTCAAACTTCCTGCGTCCCTTAAAATATGTCTGTGACGTTCATAGGAAATGTAGGCGTGAATCCTGCTCGCGCCGTCGTCGTCCAGAACAAAATCATTTGTTTCCTTCCTGCCGATATAAATTTGTTTTTTGCCGAGAACAATTTCAGAAGTTTTTGAATCTGTCAGAGCAGCCAAATCATATTCAATATTTTTCGGCGCGGAAACTTTCATAGTCGAAGAAATTTTTGTCTTGTCCGCGACGATGGTTTCACTGCCTCCGAAAGTGTCCGAAGTCGCTATCAAAGTTTTCGACAAAACATCTGTTTCAAGATTGATTGTATCATCATAATTTTTTCTGTCGGAAACGAAATCGGATTTAATTATAATCGCGTCCTCGCCTTCAAACATTTTTTCAAGTCTGACAGACAAAATTCCATCCATGAAACAATTTTCGCGAATAACTTTTTTTTCTACGGCTTCATAAAGTGCTTTGATAATTCTCGCCGCACTAAGTCTGTGACAATCTTCCTCCGACAAAAAAATTACATAATCATTTGGCACGACAGAAACGCCACCTTCAGATTTTTTTTGTTTGGCAACTTCTCGCTCCAAAGATTTTATCAGCGCAGGAGGATCAACTTCACCGCGCTTTTGAAACAAATTTGAAATTTGGTTGCTGATAACATTTGTAATTTTCAAATCAAAAACATCTCCGAAAAATTTTTTCTGCAGGATTATAGCATGTTTGAAAATTCTACTCAATATTCTGTTAGGGATTCAGTAAAAATTTTGCAGAGCTTCTCAACATCATCGCCTTGCCCACAGACTGAAATTGTTTTTCTGAAATGTAAAAAAATTTTTCTTTGTGGTATAATTTCACTCTATTCAATTTTATAAATCAGGTGAGATAAAAATGATTCACAAATTTAAACAAGGCGAAGATTATATTTTGTTGGACGTGTCGAGCGGCGCAGTCCACATTATTGACGAAATGATTTTTGATTTGTTGGAAACTTTTGACGGCGAAAACGATTCGGAAGTTATTTCAACTTGGCAGAAAAAATATAATCCTGAAGAAATTTTCGAAGCACTCGGAGAACTTCATGAACTTATTGATGCGGAAGAACTTTTCACGCCTGAAATTGAAAATGTTCCAACTTTCGCAAGTATTGGAATTGTAAAAAGTTTGTGCCTTATGGTCGCGCAAGATTGTAATTTGCGCTGTAAATATTGTTTCGGCGAAGAAGGAACTTACGGACACCGCGCAATTATGTCTGAGGAAGTCGGCAGGGCGGCGGTTGACTTCATTATAAAAAATTCCAAAATTCGCAAGCATTGTGAAATAGATTTTTTCGGAGGCGAACCACTTTTAAATTTAAAAACTGTAAAAGCTGTCACCGAATATGTTCGCGAGCAGGAAAAAATTACAGGAAAAATTTTTAAATTGACTCTCACGACGAACGGAATGTTGCTTGATGAAAAAGTTTCCGACTGGCTGAATGAAAATAATATCTCGCTGGTTTTAAGTTTGGACGGCAGAGAGGAAATTCACGACGCGATGCGCCCGACAATTTCAGGAGCCGGAAGTTATAAACGTGCGCTGAAAAATTTCAAACACTTTGTGAAAAGTCGCGGCGGAGAAAATTATTATTTGCGAGGAACTTACACAAATAAAAATCTTGACTTCAGCAAAGATGTTGAAAGTTTGGCTGACGAAGGTTTTGAAATTTTATCTGTCGAGCCGGTCGTTTTGAAAGATTCGCCGCTTGCTTTGACTGAAAAAAATTTGCCGCGCATTTTTGAAGAATATGACAGGCTGACAGAAATTTATTTAAAGCGTCGTGAGGAGGGCAGAGAATTTTTCTTTTTCCACTTCAATGTTGATTTAAATAATGGTCCGTGCGTCGCGAAAAGGTTGGCAGGTTGCGGAGCAGGTCACGAATATTTTGCGGTGGCAGAGAACGGAGATTTATATCCTTGTCATCAATTTGTCGGGCGCGGAAAATATAAACTTGGAAATGTTTTTGACGGAGTGGAAGAATCTGCAAAACATTGGACAAAATATTTTCGCGAAACAAATATTTTAAATAAAAAAAAGTGCCGCGATTGCTGGGCAAAATTTTTTTGCAGCGGCGGCTGTCATGCAAACGCAGATTTATTTAACGATGATATTCGACTGCCTTATGAAGTCGGTTGCGAAATTCAAAAAAAGCGTCTGGAATGTGCGATCTATGTTCAGGCGATTCAAAATTTATAGAACTTGTATTCACAAGTTTGAGGGATAAGGGTTAAGAGGAAACTAAATTTTATTCTCTTACAGCTTCTAAGGTCAGTTCATAAATTTTTAAGTAAAGCAAAAATTTTTATCGCAAGGTTTAATAATGGACAAGAAAAATTTTTCCACAGACTTCACGGAAGGAAATATTCCGCGACAACTTATAATTTTTGCCGTTCCGCTGTACTTGTCGAACTTTTTGCAGATTGTTTACAATATGGTCGATATGATAATTGTCGGGCAGGTGATGGGAAAAGTCGGACTGTCAGCCGTCGCTGTCGGCGGTGATGTATCGAACTTTTTAAATTTTGTCGCGATGGGATTTTCAGGAGCAGGGCAAGTTATTATTGCTCAACTTCTTGGCGGGAAAAAATTTGAGGAACTCGGACGCTTTATCGGGAATATGATGAGTTTTCTTTTTTGTTGCGGAATTTTTTTGTCTGCGATTTTTTTATTTTTTCTTGAACCAATTTTGAAAATCATGAACACTCCGCCGGAATCTTTTTCCGAAGCCTTCGCCTATGCAACCGTGACAATCGGCGGAATGGTTTTTATTTACGGCTACAACGCAATCAGTTCAATTATGCGCGGCTTGGGAGATTCAAAACATCCATTCATTTTTATCGGAATTGCCGCCGCGCTGAATATTTTCCTCGACATAATTTTTGTAATTTTTTTGGAACTCGGCGCGAAAGGTGCGGCGTTGGCGACTGTCGTCAGTCAAGGCGCAAGTTTTTTACTTTGCGTAATTTTTTTGTATTGGCGACGCGAGGAATTGGATTTTAAAATTTCGACAACAGATTTTTTCATGCCGAACAAAAAACTTTTATCAAAACTTTTGAAACTCGGTCTGCCAATGGCGATAAGAAGCGCATCGATTTCAACTTCAAAACTTTTTGTAAATTCTTGGATAAATTCTTACGGCGTAGTTGTTTCCGCTTTCGCGGGCGTGGCGAATAAAATTAACAGCGTATCAATTTTAATGTCAAATGCGCTGACAATGGCAGGCTCCTCGATGATTGGACAAAATATCGGCGCAAGAAAATTTGAGCGTGTCACGGAAATTTTAAAATTTATGTTCAAAATATCTTTGTCGATAGCTGTAATTTTGTCTGCGGCAATTTATATTTTTCCTGAAGAAATTTATTCGGTTTTCACGGACGACGAAAAAGTTTTACAAGTCGGCATGGAATTTTTGCCGATAGCGGTGATGTTATTTTTCGGAAGTGCCTGCCGCTGTCCGATGACCGCGCTGATAAATGGCAGCGGAAATTATCTTGCAAATTTTTTGACTGCGCTTTTTGACGGAATAATTTTGCGAATTGGTTTGGCGTTGCTTTTTGGTTTGACTTTTGAGATGAAATATTTCGGCTTTTGGTTGGGCGACGGTTTTGCAGGATTTACGCCGCTGGTCATTGGAACAATTTTATATTTTTCCGGCAAGTGGAAAAAATAAAATTTTCATAAAAAAATCCCAAAACTTGCAAAAAGTTTCGGGAAATTTTTTCGGTATAAAATTTTTTTTAGCGTTTCGAGAACTGGGATGCTTTACGCGCTTTCTTGAGACCATATTTGCGACGTTCCTTTTCGCGAGGATCGCGAGTAACAAATCCTGCCTTCTTGAGCGCGGGGCGAAGTCCGTTGTCCAATTCCATGAGCGCACGAGTAATTCCGTGACGAATTGCGCCCGCCTGACCTGTTGTGCCGCCGCCTTTGACGTTGGCGATGACATCATATTTATCATTCATTTCGGTGAGAACAAGCGGCTGACGAACAATCAGTTCCAAAGTTTTCAAACCAAAATATTCTTCCATCGCTCTGCCGTTAATCACAACTTTTCCGTCGCCGGGAACCAAGCGAACACGAGCGATTGAACTTTTGCGGCGACCTGTGCCGTAATAACTAACTTGTGCCATTTTAATTTATCACCTCGAAATCTTTAGCGAATATCAATTTTAAGTTCTTCAGGTTTCTGCGCTTCGTAAGGATGCTTGTCGCCCGCAAAGACATGAAGTTTCCTGAACAAATCTGCGCCGAGTTTATTTTTCGGCAACATTCCTTTGACTGCGTGTTCAATTATGCGTTCGGGAAATTTTTTCAGCCATTCACCGGCAGTTGCATACTTTCCGCCGCCCGGGTAACCTGTGTGATGAAAATAAATTTTGTTGCGAAGTTTTTTTCCTGTCAGCGAAACTTTTTCCGCATTGATGACGATAACATAATCTCCTGCATCCATGTGCGGAGTATAAATAGGTTTATTTTTTCCGCTAAGAATTTTTGCAATTTCTGAAGCAAGACGACCAACTGTCTGACCTTCAGCGTCAATCAAATACCATTTACGCTCAACTTCGTTGGCTTTCGGCATATAAGTTGACATACCTGTTCCTCCAAATCAGTTTTCGTTGCCCGACTATAGTAACACCGCGACTTTTCAGAGTCAACAGGAAATTTTCGAAATTTTGATTTAGATATTCACTTCCTCGCGTTTTCTCGTTTTTTCTCACTTTTTCACACCATTTCCTGATGCGCGGATTTCAATTATTTTTTAGACCGACGGGCGATTTTCCGGATGCGGAAACGCACTTTTCGCTCGGAGTCCCGGATCAGAGACTCCGTCTCATATAAGAAAACATAGTGTAAAAAGAGGTCTCCGTACCGCTGTTCCGCGACAGAGAGGTCGAGCTCGTCGATGTTTTTTTGAAAATGGTACATCGCCGAGTCCAGGGTGCGGACCTTGTCTTCCGGCCAGGGCCGGTCGACGGACTCCCCC
>CALEPR010000177.1 GCA_937910665.1 uncultured Selenomonadales bacterium | reverse complement strand
TATCAGGTGGAATTTCCACGATTTTAAAAGGCGAAAACGTTCATTCATGCGCCGTCCCTCAAAGCTTCAAATTGTTTCTTAATCCAAGAATTGGAATAGAAGTGCAACGTAGTGGTTTTAATGATCCGCTTCACATCGTCACGGGTGAGTTTCGCCTTATGGTCTTTATCGAATAGATGCGTGCAATCGCCCATGATCGAAAGATTCTTGGCTGCCATAAAAAGTGGCCACAGGCAGAACAGGCGAATCCGCGGATTGCGACGTGGCAAAGCGATTGTATATTCAATAGCATCTGCCAAACGCTTCCAAGCTTCCTCGACAAGTTCCTTCATGACCGAGGCACGAGCCTTGCGATCTGCATCCGGTGCAAACATCGCCGGGGAGCTTTCAAATCCGTGGCAATGGCAAATCATTTCCGGCACAAAGCAAACTTTGCGTTCGGCATCTTCCCGCACATCCTTGATGATATTTGCAAGCTGGAGAGCAAGCCCAAAACTCACGTCATAAGTTTCCAGCTTGTACGCTGATTTTTCCGACTCACAGGCTAAAATTTTTCCTGTCTCAATCTCTGCTAAACATTCTCGAACTTCATCAAAAACAAAGCTATCTTCTTCACAATAATTTTCCAACATAAAAAAATCCACAAGTTTTTTGACTACATCGTAACTTTCCTCAGAATCCTTGAACTTCTCGGCGATTTTTTCAATATCTTCCTTGCCAATAATTTTTTCACGAACATATTTAAAAATTTTGTCGTCGTCAATCATTGCCACACTCATAATTTTACCCCCCCAGCGTCTTTGTCAAGGTGTTTTGGAAAAATTTTTATAAAAGTTTCAAAAAAATTTGCCAAAAAAAATCCTCCACGCTCGGAGGTAAAAATTTTTTTTATGCTGATTTAAAGTCCGACAAAATTTTTTTCTTGTCAGTCGCACGCATTAAAGTTTCACCGACTAAAACTGCGTCCGCGCCGATTTTTTTCAAAATTTTTATGTCGTCCACAGTTTTAACACCGCTTTCAGACACAAAAATTTTTCCTGCAGGAATCAGTTCGCGAAGTTTTGCGGCGTTTGAAAAATCTACAGAAAAATTTTTTAAATTTCGATTGTTCACGCCGATAATTTTCGCTCCGACTTCCAACGCAGTTTTAATTTCAAATTCGTCGTGAGTTTCCACCAACGCGGAAATTTTTAAATCTTCGCAAACTTGCAAAAAATTTTCCAATTCCTGTGCCGACAAAATCGCGCAGATTAAAAGCACAGCGTCCGCGCCCAAAAATTTCGCCTGATAAATTTGATATTCGTCTACAGTAAAATCTTTCCTCAACATCGGAATTGAAACTTCAGCGCGAATTTCAGAAAAAATTTTATCGCTGCCAAGAAAATAATTCGGCTCGGTCAGGCATGAAATACAATCCGCGCCAAAATTTTCATAATCCTTCGCAATCTCAATGTAAGGAAAATTTTCGGCAATAATTCCTTTCGACGGCGAGGCTTTTTTTACTTCGCAAATCAAGGACAAATTTTTTTTCTGCAACGCCGACAAAAATTTTTCATCGCCCTTGTCGGAATTTTTTGCAAGGCCTTTCATTTCGGAGAGAGAAATTTTTTGTCTGTCATTTTCCAAGCGTTGCCTTGAAAGTTCGGCAAGTTTTTCCAGAATATTCATCCGTTGCTCACCTTAATAAATTTTTCTAAAGTTTGAGTTGCTGCGCCGCTGTCGATTAAATTTTTTGCAAGTTCGATGCCGTCCTTGATTGAAGGAACTTTTTCGGCAATATAAAGTGATGCGCCCGCGTTCAGCAAAACTGCGTCGCGTTTGGCAGTTTTATCTTCGCCCGACAAAATGTCGCGAGTAATTTTTGCGTTTTCCGCAGGATCTCCGCCGACCAATTCAGATTTCTGACAAAGTTTCATTCCAAAATCTTCCGGTGAAAGCTTATAACTTTTGTACCAACCATCTTTAAATTCTGAAATTTTTGTAGGCGAACTCATGGAAATTTCGTCCAGCTTATCCATTCCGTAAACAACCATTCCGCGCTTAACTCCCAAGTCGATTAAAACTTTTGTAAGCGGCTCGACAAGATATTCGTCGTAAACTCCGAGAAGTTGCATCGCCGGGCAAGCAGGATTTGTTAAAGGTCCAAGAATATTAAAAACTGTTCTGAAACCGAGTTCCTTGCGAAGTGCGCCGACATATTTCATCGCGGTGTGATATTTCTGCGCGAAGATGAAACAAATTCCGACATCATTCAGGAGCTCAACACAGTCGTCAGGTTCAAGCAAAATATTCACGCCGAGAGCTTCCAAACAATCTGCCGTTCCACTTTTTGACGACGCGGCACGATTTCCATGCTTGGCAACTTTCACTCCGCCGGCTGCGGCAATAATTGCCGAAGTTGTAGAAATATTAAAACTGTGAGCATTGTCTCCGCCTGTGCCGACAATTTCAAAAACTTCAAGATTTTTTGTATCAATTTTTGTCGCGTGATTTCTCATCGCGGCGGCGCAACCTAAAATTTCCGCAGAAGTTTCAGCCTTCGCACTTTTTGTTGACAGCGCGGCAAGAAAGGCGGCGTTTTGCGTAGGAGTAGTTTCGCCGTTCATGATTTCATTCATCGCGTCGAAAGCCTCCTGATAAGTTAAATCTTCTTTGTCGACAATTTTGATAATCGCCTCTTTAATCATTTTGAAATTTCTCCTCTCAATTTTAAAAGTTGTAGCACTGAAAATTTGATCAGCTTTTTGATTTTCTTAAAATTTCTTCATTTGCAAGAAAATCTTTTTCATTATAACACAAAACTGTCTGCTGTACTCTGCAGATTAAAAAAATATTTTTTGAGGAAAAATTTTTTGAAAATTGCTGGGAAGTATTAACGCATTGCAACTCCACCGATTCAAAAAGTTGTAAACTCTTGACTACTTTGCTATAATTCCTTGCAGTAACTTTCTTACTTGAATGGAGTGACAAATTTGTTTGGTTTTTTAAAAAGATTTTTGGGCGACAACAACGACAAAGAAATTGCGCGTATGCAAAAGACTGTCGATAAAATAAATTCGCTTGAACCGCAAATGCAAAATTATACCGATGACAAACTTTCAGGAGCGACAGAAAAATTTCGCGAGCGTCTGAAAGGCGGAGAAACTTTGGATGATATTTTGCCGGAGGCGTTTGCAGTTTGCAGGGAAGCTTCGCGCAGAGTTTTGGGAATGCGTCATTTTGATGTTCAGCTTATCGGCGGAATGTGTCTGCATGAAGGCAAAATTGCGGAAATGAAAACAGGCGAAGGAAAAACTTTGGTCGCAACTCTTCCTGTTTACCTCAATGCGCTGGAAGGCAAAGGCGTTCACATGGTCACGGTCAATGATTATCTTGCAAAGCGCGACAGCGAATGGATGGGACAACTTTATCAATTTTTAGGTTTGAGCGTCGGTTTGATTATTCACGATATGGACTTTCCTGAAAGAAAATATTCTTACTCCTGCGACGTGACTTTTGGAACTAATAATGAATTTGGTTTTGATTATCTGCGCGACAACATGGTTGTTCATCAAGAGCAAATGGTTCAGCGTCCGCTGCACTATGCTATTGTCGATGAAGTTGACTCAATCTTGATCGACGAGGCAAGAACACCGCTGATAATTTCCGGTCCCGGTCAAAAGTCTACAGATGTTTATGCAATTATGGCTCGCGCAGTTGCAAATCTCAAAGAAGGCGAAGACTACACAGTTGACGAAAAGCAAAAAACAGTCGCGCCGAAAGATGAAGTTATTCCGAAAATTGAAAAGCAACTTGGAATAAATAATTTGTATGCGCCTGAAAATATTGAAATGTCTCACTGCTTTACTGCCGCACTTCGCGCAAAGGCTTTAATGAAACGCGACAGAGATTATGTCGTTCGCGACGATGAAATTATTATTGTCGATGAATTTACCGGACGACTTATGGCAGGTCGCAGATATTCCGACGGACTTCATCAAGCGATTGAGGCTAAGGAAGGCGTAAAAATTCGCCGAGAATCTCAAACGCTCGCAACGATAACTTTCCAAAACTATTTCAGAATGTATGACAAACTTGCAGGCATGACAGGCACGGCGAAGACTGAAGAAGATGAATTTATAAAAATTTACAAACTTCCTGTAATTGTTGTTCCAACAAATTTGCCGATCGCAAGAATTGATCACCCCGACGTTATCTACAAAAATAAAAAAGCAAAGTACAAAGCTGTCGGTCAAGCCGTCGAAGAAATTCACTCGAAAGGTCAGCCGGTTTTGATTGGTACAACTTCGATAACTCAGTCTGAAGAACTCAGCGCGATTTTAAAAAAGCGTGGAATCCCTCACAATGTCTTGAATGCAAAATTTCATGAAAAAGAAGCGCAGATAGTTGCAGACGCAGGACAATTCGGCGCGGTGACTATCGCAACAAATATGGCAGGTCGCGGAACTGATATTAAACTCGGTGAAGGTGTTCCGGAACTCGGCGGACTTTTTATCGTCGGAACTGAAAGACATGAGTCGCGCAGAATTGATAACCAACTTCGCGGTCGTTCAGGCAGACAAGGTGACCCGGGTGCGTCGAGATTTTATTTGTCGCTGGAAGATGATTTAATGCGTCTGTTTGCGTCGGACAATGTTGCAAAAATTATGGACAAACTTGGAATGGAAGAGGACGAACCGATTGAGCACAGTTTAATTACAAAGTCAATCGAACACGCACAGAAAAAAGTTGAGGCGCGAAATTTTGACATTCGCAAGCACGTTCTGGAATATGATGACGTTATGAATCAGCAGCGCGAAATAATTTATGGCGAGCGCAGAAAAATTTTGAACGGCGACAACCTTCGCGAAAATATTGTCGGCATGGTTAATCACATTATCAAGGAAGAATTGAATCAGTACGCGAATGAAAAACTTTATCCAGAAGAGTGGCAGCTCGGCGAACTTGTGAAAGACGCTGAGCAAATTTACGCTGCGCCAGGTCAACTTGATGCAGCTGAACTTGAAAAATTTAGTCGCGATGAGATCAAGGAACATTTAGAAAATCTCGCGGCAGAAAATTACAAACGCCGTGAAGAAATGTTCGGCGAAGAAACTATGCGCGAACTTGAAAGAGTTATCATGCTCCGAGTCGTCGACAACAAATGGATGGAACATTTAGATCACATGGACATGCTCCGCGAAGGAATAAATCTCCGCGCTTACGGACAGAGAAATCCTCTTGTCGAATACAAAATTGAGGCGTTGACGATGTTCGAGGAAATGGAGGGCGCGATTCAAGATCAAATTGCTTCGCTGATGTATCACGTTGCAGTTGTTCAGCAGGAAGAAGAAAAACTTCAAGACAGATTGCAAAATGCAAGAGCGTCGCACGGCGATGAAGTTTCCCCTGCCGAAACAAAAAAAACTCCCAAGACTTCGGACGGCAAAAAGGTTGGCAGAAATGATCCTTGCCCCTGCGGCTCGGGAAAAAAATATAAAAATTGTTGCGGAAAAAATAAATAGTTCAAAATTTTTTTATCGGCAACGACTTGGTTAAAAAAAAATTTTTTTCTGTGACTTCAATTAAACTGAAAAATTTTTTTGTAAATTATTTTCTTGGTCGATCGAAATTTATTTTTTGCATAAACGGAGGAATTTTTTTGGTAGAAATAAAAAATTTAGGTTTGGAACTCATTGGGAAGGAAATTTTTTCCGACGTGAATTTAAAAATGGAACTCGGCGACAAAGTTGGAATTATCGGCGGCGAAGGCAGCGGAAAAACTTCGCTGCTTGACATAATTGCCGGGCGACTTGCGCCGACTTCCGGCGAAGTAAAAGTTGATGGCGAAATTTTTACAGTGACCGGTGGAATTTCTGCTGACTTTTCTGAACTCAGGATGGCAGAAATGTCCGCGATTGAAAAATTAAATCGCGCTCTGCGCGGCTTGAAGGAAGATGAAATTATTTTGCTCCTTGACGAACCGACAAGAAATCTTGATGCGGAAGGCGTGGAGTGGCTGATAAAATTTCTGAATGAAAGAAAAAATTTGACCACGATAATCACTTCGGGCGACAGATATTTTTTGAACTCGACTTGCAAAAATGTAATTCGGCTCGGTCGGTTTGATATGCCAAAAATAATTTTTCCTTGCGCCGAGAAAGAAAATTTTGCGGCAGACGATTTAACTGCGCCAATTGTTTTGGAAGTTGAGCGACTTCTGAAAGTTCGCGACGGCGAAACGCTTTTCAAACATATAAATTTTACAATTCGCAAAGGTCAAAAAATCGCCTTCGTCGGCAGAAATAAAATCGGCAAGCTGCAACTTTTAAAAACTTTGTTGGAGACTTTTCGCAATCCTGAATCTAAAGATAATCTTGAGCGCGGCGAAATAAATTTTGCCGACGGCGTGAAGGTTGCCTATATGCCGCGCGTTTATTCGGCGCAGGCGGCTAAAACTGAAATTTCAAAACTTCAAAATACTTACGCAAATTTTTTAATGTTGGACAATCCTACTTCTTGCATCGACTTGCCGCTGATCGAAGCTCTTGAGGACGGTTTGAAAAATTTCAAAGGAAATATAATTTTGATTGACGACGACAGAACTTTTATAAATTCGATTGCCAACAGAATTATGGACATCGCGCCTTCGGGAACGGTGGACAGAATTTCAAGCTACGAAGATTTTTTGAAAAATGAAACTGTTCGACAGCAGATTAAAGAGAAATATAACGACTGAAATTTTTGAGGAGGAATTTTTTATGATGCGAGGAGTCCGGGGCGCGACAAGCGTCGCCACAAATACAAAAGAGGACATCGGACAGGCGGCGAGAACTCTTGTAACAAAAATTATGTCGCTGAATTCATTCAGGGGCGACGAAATCAGTGCTGTGATTTTTTCCGTGACAAAAGATTTGACAGCCTCATTTCCCACTACAGGTTTGAGAAAGTTGAAAGGTTTTCGACTGGTGCCGCTGTTCGACACGCAAGAACCCGAAGTCGAAGGAAGTTTGCCGATGTGTATGCGAGTTTTAATTTTGGTTGACACAGACAAAGAACCGCAAGATATTTGTCACGTTTACTTGGGAGAGGCGCGGAAACTTCGTCCCGACCTCATGGAGAAATAAATTTTTTTCAATGACATGGAGGAATTTTTCATGAGTATCAAAGCAGCGGTGGCAGTTCCGCATCCGCCGATAATTTTGCCGGAAATTGGTCACGGCGAGGAAGAAAAAATTTCTGCAACTTCCTCCGCCTACAAAAAAATTTCTCAGCGAATTGTCGAACTGGATCCGGACACAATTATAATTACAAGTCCGCACTCGATAATGTATGCGGATTATTTTCATATTTCGCCCGGCGATTCGGCGCAAGGAAATATGTCACAGTTTCGCGCTCCGCAAGTTGCGCTGGAAATAAATTATGACACAGAGTTTGTAAAAATTTTGTCCGACAGATCGATGGCTGAAAATATTCCTGCCGGAGTTTTGGGAGAAAGAAATTCTGCTCTGGATCATGGCACGATAATTCCGCTGAGATTTTTGGAACTTGCGGGATTAAATTTTGACAAAGTAAAATTTTTGCGAATTGGGCTTTCGGGATTATCGGCGGCGATTCATTATAAATTTGGTCAGATGATCGCAAAAGTTTCAGAAGAACTCGGTCGGCGAACTGTTTTCATCGCCAGCGGAGATTTGTCGCACAAATTGAAAGAGGATGGTCCTTACGGTTTTGTCGAGGAAGGCCCGAAATTTGATTCGGAAGTCATGGAAAATTTAAGTTCGGCAGATTTTTTAAAACTTTTGACAATGGATAGTGTGATGTGCAATCGAGCCGCCGAATGTGGTCTGCGAAGTTTTTGGATTATGTCGGGCGCATTGGACAAAAAAAATATTCGCGCAGAGAAACTTTCTTACGAAGGAACTTTCGGAGTCGGT
>CALEPR010000176.1 GCA_937910665.1 uncultured Selenomonadales bacterium | reverse complement strand
ATTGCCGGAATTGAAAAGCCGACGCGCGGAAAAATTTTTCTGGACGGCGAGGACATCACCGAAAAAAATATTACCGAACGCGCTCGACTTGGAATAAGTTTTGCTTTTCAGCAACCTGTAAAGTTCAAAGGTCTGGAAGTTTTTGATTTGCTTCGACTGGCGGCGGGGAAAAAATTATCTTTCGCGCAGGCTTGCAATTATCTTTCGGAAGTCGGGCTTTGTGCGAGAGATTATATTAACCGCGAAGTAAATTCTTCTCTTTCCGGAGGAGAGTTGAAAAGAATTGAAATTGCTACAATTATTGCGAGGCAGACAAAATTTTCCATCTTCGACGAACCTGAGGCGGGAATAGATCTTTGGAGTTTTCAAAATCTGATAAAAATTTTTGAAAGTCTGCGGAAAAATATTCAGAGCAGTTCGATTGTAATAATTTCTCACCAAGAAAGAATTTTGAGTATTGCGGACGAAATTATTGTCGTCGATGGCGGAGAAGTCACGGAACATGGTACGACTTCGGAAATTTTGCCGAAAATTATCGGAACGGATTCCGCAGTTGCGGCTTGTAAAAAATTGGAAAGGGATGCGTGAAAAATGTTTAAAATGGATGCAATTCAAAAACGTCTGCTTGCCGAAGTTGCAAATCTTCATTCAGTTCCTGCGGGCGCATATAATTTTCGAGCTAACGGACAACTTGCAGGAAGAAATAATACCGCGAACATTGAAATTATTTCTAAAGAAAACGGTTCCGGAATTGATATTCACATCAAGCCGAATACTGTAAACGAAAGCGTTCACATTCCTGTTGTTTTGAGTGCGAGCGGTTTGCGCGAAACTGTTTACAATGATTTTTTTGTCGGAGATAATTGCGACGTGGTCATTGTTGCCGGTTGCGGAATTGACAACTGCGGAGTTCAAGATTCAGAACACGACGGAGTTCATAGATTTTTTGTCGGCAAAAATTCTAAAGTCAAATATGTTGAAAAACATTTTGGCTCGGGCGACGGCTCGGGAAAAAGAATTTTAAATCCTGTCACGGAAGTTTCTCTCGACGAAGATTCCACGATGGAAATGGAAATGGTTCAGATTAAAGGTGTTGACTCGACGGAAAGAAAGACAACTGCAAATTTAAAAGCAAACGCAAAATTATTTGTTCGCGAAAGATTGATGACGCATGGAGTTCAAAAAGCGTTCAGCATTTACGACGTTGTTCTGGATGGAGAAAATTCCAGTGCCGATGTTGTCAGTCGCGGTGTTGCGAAGGAAAAATCTTTTCAGAAATTGGATTTAAAAATTGTCGGCAACGCTCCTTGTCACGGTCACACGGAATGTGATTCGATAATCATGGACGAAGGAAAAATTTTGGCAGTGCCTTCGCTTGAGGCGAATAATGTTGAAGCCGCTCTGGTTCATGAGGCGGCGATTGGAAAAATTGCCGGCGATCAGTTGATTAAGTTGATGACTTTGGGACTCACAGAAAAAGAAGCCGAAGAACAAATTATCAGCGGCTTTTTGAAATAAATTTTGAGGAAATTTTTATGCAAGAATTTTGTATTGAGGAACTGCGCGAAAAATTATTTGAACTGCAGGATTTAAATTACAAAAAATTCAGCGCGAAACTTTTGCCGACAGTCGCGGAAGAAAAAATTATCGGCGTGAGAATTCCGGAACTTTCCAAGTTGGCAAAAAATTTTTTTCAAAATCACGACGCAGAAATTTTTTTTAATGACTTGCCGCACAAGTATTTTGAAGAAAATTCCATTCACGTTTTGCTTTTGTCGGAGATGAAAAATTTTTATGAATGTCTGCAGGGCGTGAAAAAATTTTTGCCTTACCTCGACAACTGGGGAAATTGTGATTCTCTGATTCCAAAAATTTTTGCAAAGAATACTTCGGAACTTGAAAGCGAAATTAAAAAATGGATTGCGTCGAATGAAACTTACACAATCCGATTTGGAATTTTGATGTTGATGAAATTTTATCTCGGAGAAAATTTTGACAAAAAATATCTGCGTTGGGTTTCGGAAATAAAATCGACCGAGTACTATGTGGAAATGATGGCGGCTTGGTTTTTTGCGGAAGGACTTATAAAACAATTTGACGCAGCGATAATTTTTCTTGAAAAAAATTTATTGTCGGCAAGCGTTCATAGAAAAACAATTCAAAAGGCGGTGGAGAGCCGACGCATTTCTGCCGAAACAAAAAATTATTTAAAGTCGCTTAGGAGAAAATAATTTTTGATAGGAATTTGTATTCACAAGTTCTCAGTTAGAAAATTAGGAATGTGGAATGAAAAATTTTTTGCATAAAAAGGCTGGTAATAATCTTGACAAACAAAAATTCAATCGTTATCACTGAAACGCATAAATTTTTTTATATTTACAACGGCTTTGTAATTTTTATTTTGACTGCGTTCATGTGTCTGACGCAGAACAAAATAAATCAATCTATGATGGCGAGATCTTTTCTTGAAAAAGTTTCTGCTCTGCCTGTGTCGTCGAGCGAAATTTTTTTCACAACCGCGCTGTCATTTGCCGCCTTGTTGGTTGTCGGATATTTTTACAGAGAGGTCGATAAAAATATTCCTTACCTGCACCACCTTCTGTTTATTTCTGAAGTCGTTATCTGTATGCTTCTACTTCGCAGTTTGAATTTGTCCTACGACGGGGTAATTTTGTTGGTCGTCGCAGATTTAATGTATCGCTATGAAGGTCGTCACCAAGAATATATTTTGTTGTTGGTGATGATTACGCTTTACTTGATTGCAAATTATAATATCGCTCTTTTCCAGACAAAAATTATTTCTTTCGAGGCGTACGTCTCCTACTACAATGCAGAGACGCAAGCAATTATTTTGGCGTTGAAAAATATTTTCTACTCAGTCAACACAGTATTTTTTGTTTTCTATCTTGTCATGCTGATAAAAAATAAACATGAGGAGAAAGAAAGAATCCGTCTGCTGAATGAAAAACTTGAGGAGGCAAATCAAAGACTCCGCGCCTATGCGATCGAAGCGGAACAAATTGCAGAAACGCGAGAAAGAAACAGACTTGCAAGGGAAATTCATGACACGCTCGGACATGCTTTGACAGGAATTGTTGCCGGACTTGATGCTTGCATGGTAACTTTGAACGTTGCGCCGGAAGTTACAAAAAAGCAACTGCAAAAAATTCGCTTTGCTGCCAAGAAAGGAATTACCGATGTTCGTCGCTCGGTAAAAAAACTTCGCCCGGACGATTTAGAAAAATTACCTTTCCAAGAAGCGTTAATGCAAATGACAAAAGATTATTCCGAATCCTCAGGAATGAAAATTACTTTTGATATTTTCAGTTGGGCAGATAATTTGCGGCAAGATCAAGAGGACGTTATTTACAGAATTATTCAGGAATGTTTGACGAACGCAAACAGACATGGACACGCCACAGAAGTAAAAATTACAATCGGCGGCAATGAAAAATATTTAATCATAGTTATTGCTGATAATGGCGAAGGTTGCGACGAAGTTGAACAAGGTTTCGGTTTGCGACATATGCATGAGCGTTTGGAACTTTTGCATGGAACTGTCCACTATTGGAGCGACGCAGGTTTTATTGTTGAGGCGATGATTCCTTTGAATGGAGATGAAGACGTTGATAAAAATTTTGATAGCTGACGATCAAGAATTGATTCGCGAAAGTTTAAAAATTGTCCTCGATATGAACAGCGACATGGAAGTTGTCGGATTGGTGGAGAACGGCAAAAAAGTTTTGGAATTTGCGAAAAAAAATCCTCCCGACATAATTTTGATGGACATTCGCATGCCGGAACTTGACGGAGTTCTTTGCACAAAAAAAGTTAAAGAAAATTTTCCCGACGTGAAAATTATTATCCTGACAACTTTCGACGACGACGACTATATTTTTCATGCGCTGAAATATGGAGCGAGCGGTTATCTTTTGAAAGGCTGTTCTGTTCATGAATTGACCGGGTCAATAAAAACAGTTATGTCCGGCGGCTCGATTTTGAATAAGGATGTCACGACAAAAGTTGTAAAACTTTTTTCGCAAATGGCGCAGACAAATATCACAATGGAAGTTGATAACGAAGGCGCAAAAGATTTAACTCAGACAGAAAAAAAAATTTCGCACTTGGTCGGCAACGGACTTTCAAACAAAGAAATTGCGGAAAAATTATTTTTGTCTGAAGGAACTGTGAGAAATGCTTTGAGTTCCGCGCTGTCGAAATTAAATTTGCGTGACAGAACTCAGCTGGCAATTTGGGCGGTGCAAACCGGTTTGGCTTTGGAGTTGGGCTTGACGGAATGAATTTGAAATTTAATCGACAAAAAATTTTCGCCGCGATAATTTCTGCAGTCTTAATTTTATCTGCGGCAATTTATTTTCAGAATCAGCAGACAAAAATTTTGCGTGTGGGAATTTTTGCCGGAAGTAACTGGGACGTTCCTCAGGGCGAACCTTACGCGATATTTGATGAGCTAATAAAAAATTTTGAAACTAAATATTCCAATGTGAAAGTGGAATACATCAGCGGAATAAAAAAAGAAGATTATGCGGAGTGGCTCGCCGAACAATTTATCAAAGGCGCGGAGCCTGATATTTTTTTTCTGTTGAGCGATGATTTTAATTTGTATGCGTCGAAAGGTGCGTTGATGGATTTAACCGACTTCATTGAGGATGACGAAAAATTTTCTGCGGAGGTTTATTATCCCGCAACTTTTCAGTATGGACAATTTGAAAATAAATCTTACGCTTTGCCCTGCGAAAGTAATTTGACTTTTATGTTTGTGAATAAAACTTTGTTGTCGCGCGAAGGAATTTCCATGCCAAAAAATAATTGGACTTGGAAAGACTTTCTGGAAATTTGCCGAAAGGTTACTCGCGACACAAACGGCGACGGAGTTATAGATCAATTCGGTTGGTATGATTATTCATGGCAGGAGGCGGCAGTTTCAAACGGAGTAACTTTTTTTCGCGACGACGGCAGAGCATCATATTTTGCTGATTCGCGAATGGAAGAAACTGTTAAATTCATGATTGAGCTTAGAAATATTCACAAAGGTCACGAAGTCACGCCGAAAGATTTTGACATGGGGCGAGTGGCTTTTCGTCCGTTCACCTTTTCGGAATATAGAACTTATAAACCTTATCCTTGGCGAATAAAAAAATATACCTCCTTCGAGTGGGACTGCATAAAGATGCCTGCCGGACCTTCGGGAGGAAATATTTCAATTTTAAATACTTTGTTGGTTGGAATGAGTGCGCGAACAAAAAATAAAATTTTAGCTTGGGAACTTATGAAAAATATTTGTTACGACAAAGTTACTCAGCAAATGATTTTAAAAAAATCTCAAGCCTTGCCGGTTCGCCGCGACGTTGTAATTTCTTCTGAGGCGCAGGAAATTTTTTCTTGGGATTTGGCTGAAAATAATGCGATGACACCGAAGGACATCAGCGACGCGATGGACAATTCGATTATGCCGACGAAATTCAGAAATTATGACGCTGCGATGCTCTACGCCGACGCAGAAATTTTAAAAATTATAGACGGCACTGTTCCTCTGAATAATTCATTAAATAAATTGCAGAAAGAAATTAACGCCTTTCTGCAGTACTAAAATTTTTTATTCCGAGATAATTTGTTTCAAAGTTTTTTTTACTTCCTCGATGTCGACGCGAGTATTGTAACAAGGTCCGTTCGGTCGAATATTTAAAACTCCGACGGCGGGCAGAGGAAAAACATCTTGAATCCCGCTCATCAAATCGCGTTCGCAAGCAATAGCCAAAACCGCTTGCGGACGATTTTCTTTAACGACTTGCCGCGCCAAAGTTCCTCCTGTCGCCACGAAAAAAATAAATCCAAGTTCTTCGGAAAGTTTCACCAAGTCGCAGATATTGCATTTGCCGCAGCGTTTGCAATTTTTTGGATCGCGAGTAATTTTGTGCGGACAACTTGCAAGTTGCAAACAGTGCGGAGAAATTACCAATAACTTTTTTGCGGGAACTTTTATTTTGCTTTTCAGAAAAATTAAATTACTCACGGCGATAAAAGATCCTTCAAGTTGCCGACGCTTGATTCCAAAAATTTTTCCAATCTTCACGGCGGGAGGAAATAAAAATTTTATAATTGTAAAACTGTAGCGATGAAATAATTTTAAAGTTGGAAAACCTTTTACTGCCAAAATCATATTGAAAAGCGTTCCGAAAGAAAATGTTGAAATAAAAATCAAAAATGCGCCGACAATCACCGGAAGATATTCAGAAATATTTTCCAGACCGAGATAGGAAATTTTCCACACGCCATAAAGTACCAGCGCGATTAAAAATTCCGTCGCCAGCAACAAGCCTAAAAAAATTCTTTTCTTCGGACGAAATGCCGCCAAAGTTTCCAAAGTTTCCAACATTTTTTTCACCGCCCCATGATTAAGAAACTGTATTCACAACTCCAGAAAACAGAAATTAGTTCAAAGGATTTTTATCACCCAACTTTTTCAGGCAAAACGATTTAATTCTTTCAGCGCAAATTTTATTAACTGTTCCGTCGAGGAATTTTTTGGAGCGCGTTTAAAGACTGCAGAAATTTCCGCCGAAGTGTAACCGAGTGCTGAAAGTGCGTCCGTTGCCTCGTCCGCCGCGCTTGAAGGAATTGCGACAGGCTGAAAATTTTCCGCGCCTGAAGTCGAAACGCTTGAAAAATTTCCGACCTTGTCTTTTAGTTCCAACAAAATTCTTTGCGCCGATTTTTTCCCGACGCCCGGCAATTTTATCAGCGTCGATAAATCTTGATTGGCAACGGCGACGGAAAAATCTGACGCAGAAATTTTTGAAACAATTCCCAACGCCGATTTTGCGCCGACTCCATTCACAGTCAAAAGCGTTTCAAAAAGTTCAAACGCCGACTGATTTTTAAATCCATACAAAGTTATTGCATCTTCCCTAACCGAAGTGTGAATAAAAAGTTCAGCCGCCGAATCAATTTTCAAATCTTGCCTTGTCATTGCATCGACTGAAACTTTGTAACCGACTCCATTCACGTCGAGAATACATTCGTCTTCAGTCAGAAATTTTACTTTGCCGTTCAAGTAACCAATCATTTTTACTAATTAGGAGTGAGGAAGGAGTAATGAGGAATGAATTTTAATTCCTAACTCCTCACTCCTAACTCCTAATTATTTTCCACCTTTCAATCTAAAAAAAATTTCTGCGAACTAAACTGTTCGCTTCGTAAGATGCCGCGATTGCAATAGCCAAAGCGTCAGCCGTGTCGTCGGGTTTCGGCGGCTCGGACAAATTTAAAATTTTTGTAACCATGTAGATAATTTGTTCCTTCGTCGCACCGCCGTATCCTGTTATGGACATTTTAACTTCGTTCGGAGTAATTTCCAACAAGTCTAAATTATTTTGCGCCGCACAGAGCAAAACAATTCCCCTTGCCTGTCCGACAGGAATCGCGGTAGTTGAATTTCGTCCGAAAAATAATTTTTCCACGCCGATAATTTCCGGCTGAAAAGTTTTTATCAACTCAGTCAATTCATTGTAAATTTTTAAAAGTCTGTCCTGCATTCTCGCTTTTGGACTTGTTGTAATTGCGCCGTAAGTTTTTGCAATCAATTTTCCGCGCGACTGCTCGACAAGTCCATAACCGCAAATTGCAGTTCCCGGATCAATTCCAAGTGCCAACATTCAATCACTCATCAAATTTCATAATTTCCAAAAAATAATTGCCGACAAAGGTGGTTTTTCCATGCCGGCAACTTTTATTTTGTCTCCTGACATGCATTTTTTAATATTCTTGCGAGCGCGAAGAAATTTTTTCTTGAACATATTTTATAAAGTCGTCAACGCTCATTTCAAAACTTTCTTTCGAGCCGTGTTTGCGGATGGACAAAATTCCGGATTCCATTTCTTTGTCTCCGATAACCAGCATGTAAGGAATTTTTTTAACTTGGTTGTCGCGAATTTTTTTGCCGGTCTTTTCGCTCCTGTCGTCCACAGTCGCCCTGAAACCGAGTTCAAAAAATTTGTCGGCAAGTTTTTTGGAATAATCCAAATGTTTGTCGGTGATCGGCAAAATTGCAATCTGAATTGGCGTGAACCAGACAGGAAATGCTCCGGCGTAATTTTCAATCAAAATTCCAATAAATCTTTCAATCGAACCATAAACAACTCTGTGAACCATGATCGGGCGATGCTTTTCTCCGTCCTCGCCAATGTAATTCATATCAAATTTTTCAGGCAACATCATATCAAGCTGGATTGTTCCGCACTGCCAAGTTCTGCCGATTGAATCTTTCAGGTGAAAATCAATTTTCGGTCCGTAAAATGCTCCGTCGCCTTCGTTAATGACATATTCCAGTCCGCGATTATCCAAAGCTTTCTGAAGTGCGGAGGTTGCCTTTTCCCAAACTTCGTCGCTGCCCATAGAATTTTCCGGACGCGTGGAAAGTTCAGCCTTGTAACTCAAGCCGAAAGTTTTATAAACTTCGTCAAACAAATCTATAGTTTCCTGAATTTCAGGTTCAATTTGTTCAGGTGTCATGTAAATGTGTGCATCATCTTGAGTAAAATTTCTGACGCGGAAAAGTCCGTGAAGAACTCCGCTTTTTTCGTGGCGGTGAACAAGTCCGAGTTCGGCAAGTTTCAAAGGCAAATCTCTGTAGCTGTGAGAATTTGTTTTGTAAGTCAAAATACTTCCCGGACAATTCATTGGTTTGACTGCATAATCTTCGTCGTCAATTTTTGTGAAGTACATATTTTCTTTGTAGTGATCCCAGTGACCGGAAGTTTCCCAAAGTTTTCTGTTTAAAATTATAGGAGTTTTAATTTCTTGATAACCATAGCGGCGATGAACTTCGCGCCAATAATTTAAAAGTTCATTCTGAATAACCATGCCGTTCGGGTGGAAGAATGGAAAACCGGGGCCTTCGTCATGCAAGCTGAATAAATCCAATTCCTTGCCAAGTTTGCGGTGATCTCTTTTCGCCGCCTCCTCCAACATTGTCAGATAATTTTGCAATTCATCTTTCGAGGTAAAAGCCGTGCCATAAATTCGCTGCAACATTTTATTGTGCTCGTCGCCGCGCCAATATGCTCCGGCAAGCGACATAAGTTTAAACGCCTTAACTTTTCCTGTAGAGGTGACGTGAGGACCTGCACAAAGGTCTGTAAAATCTCCTTGCGTGAACAAAGAAATTTCTGCGTCCTCAGGCAAATCTGTAATCAGTTCGACTTTGTAACTTTCGCCAAGATCGGAAAATTTTTTCAAAGCATCTTCTCGACTTAAAACACTGCGCTCAAGTTTCAAATTTTGCTTGACGATATTTTTCATTTCCTTTTCGATGTCAGCTAAATCTTCGTCAGTCAATTTTTTTTCCATATCAATGTCATAATAAAATCCTGTGTCAATCGCAGGACCGATGGCAAGCTGAACATTTTTTCCGTCCGCACCGCCGTAAAGATGTTTAACAGCCTGCGCCAAAATATGTGAGGCAGTATGGCGGAGCGAGTACAAAAAATTTTTTTCGTCGACTTCAGCCAAACTGCCGTCCTTTGTAATAATTTTTTCCATGATAAATTCCTCCCTTTTGTAATGATAGCACAGACAATTTTAATTTGCAATTTACAGGAATTTCAAAGCATAATTTTTTTGCGCAACATTATTACTCCAACTAATAAATGCAAATATGTTTGTAAAAACTTTATTTTTCTCAAAGAACTATAAAATTTTTTGGATAATTTTAATCGCCGGAGTAATATCACACTTTAGGGATTTATATTCGCCGGAGTAATAAAAACATTTGTCACTCTTGTTTTTGCTTGCATGAATTTAAAAAAATTGGCATTGAAAAAGTGCACAGTACTTTTTCTTTTCGTGAAATTTTTACTCGTCCTAAAAATAAAGCCCCTCTCAAACTTAGTTGAAAAGGACTTTGTCTACAG
>CALEPR010000175.1 GCA_937910665.1 uncultured Selenomonadales bacterium | reverse complement strand
TGGGAATGGAAAATTTTTGCGTCGTGCGGTCAATTCTGCATTGGGAATGGAAAATTTTTGCGTCACGGGAACAACTCCGCGTTGGGAATGGAGAATTTTTGCGTCATGCGGTCAATTCTTAATTGGGAATTGAAAATTTTTGCGTCATGGGGTCAACTCCGTGTTGGGAATTGAAAAAATTTTCTCTGTGTTATTATAAATACCAAATTTAGTTCGAAAAATTGCGGTTGTCGTGCTATAATCTAAAATATGAATATGATTTTGTACATCGTTCTTGCCGTTTTTGTTGCGATTGTCATCGGCGTGAACGTAAAAATATATATGTTCCTCAAGAAAAAATTTGCTGAGAATGCGGCTTTGCTCAAAAAAACGTCTGACGATTTGGATTTTGCGAATGAGTCGATTTCCTTTTTGTGCGATACCAACGATATTTATTTTTGGGTTGTCGATTTTGCTTCCAATACGGTGCATGCGTGTCCGCGAATGATGAAAGATTTTAATCTGCCTGAATTTTTTGCGATTGATTCGGATTTTATTATCAGTGCGGGGCATATCCATTATGCGAGCGTGGACGATTATCGAAAACTTGAAAAGCGGATTCGGGACGGCGAAACGATTGCCACGTCGAATATCCGCATTATGTTGCCCAAAAAAGAAACAGCGTGGCGTAGAGTCGGCTATGTGAAGATGGGGAACGAAAACAAATATTTTGGAGTCAATAAATTTTGCGTCGCTGGGAAAATCTCGCGCAGCGAAAGATTTTGAACTTGTCAGGCAGGGAGAAAATTTTGCCGTGATTAAAATAAAATTTTTCAAGGCGGACATATCTCATGAATTGGCAATAGAAATTTCTGCGGACAGAAAAAAGCGTAAAGTTTTGCTGGACGGAAATGCAATCAAATTTCGCGAAATTGTCGGCAAATTAAATTCTGTAATGTTTTCGCCGGAAGATTTATTTATGTTCAAAAATTCTCCCGCAGTTCGCAGAAAATTTTTGGATGGCGAAATTTCTCAAGCATCGCCGATTTATTTTAAAAATTTGGTGACTTACAATCGACTGGCAGAGCAGAGAAATAATTTGCTGAAAAAAATTCGCGAAGGCTTTGCGTCGCCCGCCGACTTGGATTTGTGGACGGAGCAGCTTGCAAATGCCGCCGCAAAAATTATAGTCAAGCGACTTCAATCAATCGACAAATTAAATTTCCTCGCCACCGACGCACAGAAAAAAATTTCCTCGCAGTCTGAAAATCTTTCAATTAATTATGATTTTCACGGACTCTTGGATTTAAATCCTGAGGAATTGAAAAAAATTTCGCGGCAGGAAAATGAACTTGCAACTTTTTACCATGAAACTTTGAAGGCGCGAAAATTTTTCGACATAAAGCGCGGCGCGACAAGTTTTGGCCCACACTTGGACGACTTGCAATTTTTTATCAACGACCGAGAATTAAAATTGTATGGCTCGCAGGGACAACTTCGGACGGCGGCACTTGCGCTGAAACTTTCCGAATTAAAATTTTTAAAAATGGAAACAGGCGAATATCCGATTTTGTTGCTTGACGACGTGATGAGCGAATTGGATGCGGCGCGGCGCGAGAGACTTTTGGAATTTTTGCGGCAGGAAGAAATTCAAACTTTAATCACGGCGACAGAAAAAGCATATTTTCCGACGCGGGAATTTGGGAAAATTTTTTACGTCAAGGCAGGGAAGTTAATCGACAGAGCGGAGGCTGAAAGTTTTGAGCGAATTTGAAAGCGCAGGAGCGGCGGCTTGGCAAAGTTTAAGCAGACTGGGTAAAAATTTTCAAAAAAAATTGATGCGACACAGAATTTTTCATCACTGGAAAGAAATTGCCGGACCCATCGCGGAGGATATTTTTCCAATAAAAATTGTCGGCGCGACTATAGTTTTGTATGCAAAAACTTCGGCGGCGAAAGATAATTTCAAATATATCGCAAAAGACATTTTGGATGCGGCGAATAAAATGGCGGGCGGCGACGAGGAAATTTATAAAAAATTCGACTTTGCAAAATCTTTCAATCGACCGACTTTTTCTGAGCAAAATTTTCGGAAACAAAAAACTTCCGCGCAGAAAAAATTTTCTGTCGAGAATATTGAACTTTCTGCCGCCGAACTTGCCGAGTGCGAAAAAAATGTCGCCGAAGTTAAAAATCCCGAGCTGAAAGAAATTGCGCTGAAAAGTTTTATCGCGCAGAAAAAAAATTACAAATTAAAAATTCAAGAAGGCTGGCACAAATGTGAACTTTGCAATTCGCTCTGTCCTCCTGAAGAAATTATTTGCGACTCTTGCAGAATTGGCGAACGCGAAAAGATGCGTCGCGAAATCAGACAAATTTTTATAAAAAATCCCGAAAAAAAAATTTTAACAGTCGTGGAGGAAGTAAAAAAAATTTTCCCGCAAATCAAGGAAGAAGTTTTGCCGGAGGTTGTAAATTCCGAAAGAGCCGCGCTGATAAATTCCAGAGCCGCAAAAGTTTCTTTCGGCGACACAAAATCGGAGGCGGCAAAATTTTTAGTTCAACTTTACAAACAGTTGCCGAAAGAAAAATTGACTGACGCGATAATAAATCGTGCGCTGAAGGAATTACGATTCAATTTAGTGAATCTGCCGCAGTTTGAAAAGGTTAGCTGAAAACAAGACAAAAAAAAACTCCGTCATGTTGCAGAACAACAAAGGAGTCTTTTTTGTAGATTTTGACACAGGATTTAAACTTTAAATTGAGAAATAACTGTCTGCATTTCTGTTGCAAGTTTTGCAAGAGCTTGGGAAGCTGCTGCAATTTCTTCGTTGGAGGCAGATTGAGTTTCCGTAGCGGAGGAAATAGCTTGAGTTCTTTCGTCGGTCGCGCGGCTTGCCCTGTCAATGGAATTAGTAGCCTCAACTATTTTGACAGCACCATCGGAAACTGTCTTAACAGATTGATTGATTCCGGCAATTTCATCTTTGATACCGTCAACCATGCTCATGATTTCCTTGAATTGTACTCCGACTTCACGAATTGCATCAGTACCTGCCTTAACATCCTCGGTGCCGCTCTTCATGGATACGACAGCCTCTTCAGTTGCTTTCTGTATACTCTCGATGCGTGAGCGAATTTGTTCTGCGGATTCTTGCGACGCGGTAGCGAGTTTGCGAACTTCCTCAGATACTACGGCAAAACCTCGACCATGCTCACCAGCTCTCGCAGCCTCGATAGCGGCGTTAAGAGCAAGCAGATTTGTTTGATCGGCAATACTTGCAATCGCCTCAACAATCTGACCTATTTGCTTGGAATTTTCACCCAAACGCTCAACGACTTCGGCACTTGCCAAAACGCTTTTTTCTATTCCATTCATTTTAGAAACAGCTTCTTGCATCAAATTTTCGCCGGTTCTGGCAGCAGCGGCAGTCCTTTCGGAAGTTGAAGCAACATTTGTTGCCTTGTCCGCTACAACTTTTATATCATCGGACACAACTTCAATACTGTTCTTGGCTCCTTCGATGTCATTCATTTGTCGAGTTATGTCATTGCCAACTTCAGAAACAGTTTCAGCAACGTGAACGGAGGCATTGGCAGATTGGTGCGCACTTGCCGTCAACTCCTCGCTTGCGGCGGCGACTTGCTCCGATGTAGTTGCCATCTTCGATATGAGATCGCGAAGACTCTTTCCCATAGTATTGAAAGCTGAAATCATGCTGCCAATCTCATCATTGGACGTTACCGAAAGCGGCTTCAAGCGGAGATTACCTTTTGCCATTTCTTTTGCGTAACTTTCAAGTTCTGAAATTGGATTGATTATCGACGATGCTGTCTTAGTGCAAACGATGAAGGCGAGTACCAGACCAAACAGAGTCAATCCGCCGAAAATCCAGCGAAGTCTGAGCGCAGGTTCAAAGACAAAATCATATGGAATTGCCAAAGCGACAACCCAACCTGTTGCCGGAACTGTTGTATATGAGACGATGACTTTTTCACCAAATTCGTCTTCACTTTCGAACTCACCTGAATTATTTGAAATCATTTCGCTGAAATGAGCACCAAAAGCAACAATATCTTTAACGTTAGAAGTTACAGCGGCATCTCCTGCCGTTGCAATAACATTTCCCTCTTTTGAAAAAATCAAACCGCGACCTTCGCCGTGATGTTGCAGTTCTTTAACCTGCTCATTCACCACACTAACTTTAATATCGTTGCAAACCACACCGGCAAATTGTCCGTTTACCTTGAGCGGCGCATAAGCAGAAACTACAAGTTCCTTGCTGTAGTTATCAACAAAAATATCAGTAAATCCCAAAGTTCCTGATGTCTTTGCATCTTGATACCAAGGGCGATCACGAGGATCCAACTGCCCGGTCATATCTCCTCTTCTGTATGTTCCCAACCAACCGTCTTCAAACCCCACCGCCATTTCAATAATTTCAGGATCGGAAGTGGCAATAGAAAGATTTGAAATTTGTCTCATGCGTGTCTGATCGCCATTCATTGCTGACAATATATTTGCCTCATGTTCGACAGACGAAGCTTTTTCTTTGAACCAGCCGTTCAATGTTGCTGCATGAGATTCAACCGATGTTTTGAGTTCGCCTCTGACACTAACGCTCAAATTGTCGTATGCGTTTATGTAACCGACAATTGAGACAACCGCGAGCAAAAAGCCAATAAGCCCTGTCAGGAGAGTAAACTTGTTCTTTAACGTCATGTTCATAGTATACTGCCGAATAGATTCGTAAACAGCAGTCTTTTCACCTCACTCCTAATAAAATTTTTATTCAAATACCCCATCTAGGAAATTTTGTAAGTATCAACAGGAAGGCGAATTTTTCAGTGAGTATTTGCATGACAGCTATTGCGATATAAACGTGAAGTACAGGTGCTCTGATTAGTTGAACTTTTTGCTTCCCCAATATTACGATTTTTATTCTATCAATGTAATTTAACTCGTTGTGGGGGTAGATCAAAAAATTAAAGATTTTATATTGTTTGAATTA
>CALEPR010000174.1 GCA_937910665.1 uncultured Selenomonadales bacterium | reverse complement strand
CTCCATAAAAAATAGTTTGCATAATCCACTTACACAAACTATTTTACACTACCGAAAAAATTCTTTTGAGCTACGATAACCAAAAGTTTTATGCGGAATTGTAGTTATCCAATGTTGTCTTCTTTGTATGGTGAGGTTGGAAACTTTGGAAATAGTTTTGCCTTTTGGAATAAAAAATCTCACGAGACAGTTTTGCCTTTCATTTGTTCCACATTCCCACGAAGAATTACATTGCTTTTGATTCTTTGCAAGCTAATTTTTGGGCGCGATTCATCCCCCACTTAAAGAAGTGGGGGTTTTCTCGCTAGTTTAGGATAAAATTTATCAAATTTTTTGCAGGAAAATTTTTTGTAACAGCGAAGTTTAAGCAAAATTTTTTTGTGGAGGGAGAATTTTTTTGTGGAGGGAGAATTTTTTTGACTAACGAAGAATTTGCTAAAAAAATTATTGAAACTTTAGGCGGCGAGAAAAATATTTTGTCCGCGACAAATTGCATAACGCGGCTCAGAGTTCGCCTTGCCGAGAGCGACGAAAAAATTTTTGATGCGGTGAGAAAACTTGAAGGAGTTTTGGGGATAAATCTTGACGGCGACGAATTGCAAATAATTTTGGGACCGGGCAAGGCGACAAGTATTAAAAATGCGGTGAATGAAATTTTACAAAAATCGAAAATAAAAATCGGCGACGGCAAAGAACTTCACGAACAGATTCGCGCAAAAAATGCCACGCCGATAAAATTATTTTTCAAAAAAATTGCAAGCATTTTTATACCTTTAATTCCTGGATTTATTGCTTGCGGTTTGATAACAGGTTTGGTCGGCGTTGCGCTGAAAATTTCTCCTGAACTTGCGGAAGATAATTTTATAAAACTTTTGATGGTGGCAGGCAACGCAGTTTTCTGGGGAATGAATTTATTTGTCGGCTACAATGCCGGAAAAGTTTTCGGCGGTACACCGATAATTGGCGGAGTTTTGGCGGCGTTAATTTCTCATCCCGCGCTGAAGGACATAATTTTTTTTGGCGAAAATCTTTTGCCAGGTCGAGGCGGAATAATTTCTGTAATTTTGATTGCGGCGTTTGCGGCTTGGTTGGAAAAAAATTTGCGGAAAATTATTCCTGAAATGTTCGACTTATTTTTAACGCCATTGTTCACAGTTTTAATTTCCGGTGCGGCAGCAATTTTTATTTTGCAACCTGTCGGCGGAATGATTTCGGACGCGATTGGAAATTTGGCGACAGGCGCGATTGATTCCGGCGGCGCATTTGTGGGATTTGTTTTGGCAGGAATTTGGTTGCCTTTGGTAATGTTTGGAATACATCAGGCATTTACTCCGATTCATGTCGATTTAATTTCAAGGTACGGCGTGACAATTTTACTTCCAATCTTGGCGATGGCAGGAGCGGGACAAGTCGGCGCGGCGATTGCAGTTTACTTCAAGACAAAAAATAAATTTTTAAAAAAAACTGTCGCCTCTGCTCTGCCTGTCGGAATGATGGGAGTCGGCGAACCTTTAATTTACGGCGTGACTTTTCCACTCGGAAAACCTTTTATAGGTGCGTGCATTGGCGGAGCGTTCGGCGGTGCAGTTCAAGCGTCGGCGATGGTAGGTGCGGCGACTCTGGGAATTTCAGGACTTCCGCTCGCGGCGACGACAAACAATGTCGGAATTTATTTGCTGGGAGTTTTGGTCGCGTACGTTGCAGGATTTATCGCGACTTGGATTTTGGGATTTGACGACCCGCCAGAGGAAAAATAATTTTATGTGACTGAAAACAATCTTCCCACACAGAAAAATTTCTCGGCGAAAAGTTTTTTGTAAATTTGTGTCGAATATAAATTTGAGGAGCTGTATTGTTTCAGGAAATAGGATTTAGTGCAAAGGATTTCGTTTCCCCTTTTCCCTTATCCCTTTTCTCCAGAACTTGTTCCTACAAGTTCTGAAAATTTGTTGGGAGGTTTTTTGAAATGATTAAAATTATTTTTTCCGACATGGACGGAACACTTTTGACAAGCGAAGGAAATTTGCCTGAAGGTTTTGATGAAATGATTTCTTTGCTGAAAAGTCGCGGCGTAATTTTTTCTCCGGCAAGCGGCAGACAATATTATTCTCTGTTGGAAAGTTTTCCGAAGTACGCCGATGATTTTTTGTTCCTCAGTGACAACGGAACTTTAGTCATGCATGGCGGCAAGGAAATTTTTTCGAGCCCCCTGCCGATGTCCGTTGTTGAAAAAGTTTTGAAAGTTACAAGTTCCTTCAAAAATATTTTACGCGTCTGGTGCGGAAAAAAAGATGCTTACATTTTGGCAGAGCAAAATACTCCCGAGTATCTAAAGGAATTGAAAAAATATTACACCAGAAATGTCGCCGTAAAAAATTGGGAGGAAATTAACGACACGCCGATTAAAATTGCTTTCTTCGATTCCACAGGTCACGCGGAGGAAAATATTTACAAACATCTTGCGGAATTTTACGACACTCAACAAGTTGTTTTGAGTTCAGATTATTGGGTTGATCTTTCCGCGCCCGACGCAAGCAAAGGAGCCGCCGTAAAAAAAGTTCAGCAAAGTTTGAACATCAAGCCGGAGGAGTGTGCGGCTTTCGGCGACTTCATGAATGATTATGAAATGTTACAGGCAGTCGAATATAGTTTCGCCATGTCGAACGCATATCATGAAATAAAAAAAGTTGCCAAGTTTGAAACTTTGGGCAACGATGAAGGCGGCGTTATTGTAGGAATAAAAAAACTTATTGACGAAGGTTTGATTTAATCGTAGTGTTCATAATTTCAAATTGTTTTAAAAAAATCGACGGAGGTTTTGTCTTCGGCGATTTTTATTTTGTAATTAAGTTTCTCGAACTCTGCAGAAAGTTTTTCGGCGAGCGCATGGACAATAGGAAATTCTGTAGCAAAATGCCCCGCATCGACGACGTGAATTTTATTTTCAACCGCACTTTGAGCTTCGTGATATTTCAAGTCGCCGGTAACAAAAGCGTCTGCGCCGAAAAATTTTGCTTTTGAAATAAATTCGCTCCCCGCCCCGCTACACAGACCAACTTTGCCGATTAAAAAATTTCCTGCGTCAACAAGTCGAACACTTTCGGCGTTCAAAACTTTTTTCACATGCGCGGCAAAATTCTCTGCACTCATTGGCTCGGGAAGTTTTCCAAGTCTGCCGAGAGAAATTTCTTCGTCGCCGAACATTTTTATTTCTGTCAGACCAATTTTTTCAGCAAGAACATCGTTCACGCCGCCGACCGCACTGTCTAAATTGGTATGCGCGGCGAAAGCAGAAATATTTTTCTTTATCAAAAGTTCAATCTTTCTTCCGAGCGGCAAATCTGTGCGAATATTTTTTACTGCGCGGAAAATCAGCGGATGGTGGGAAATAATTAACTGCGCTCCGAAGTCTGCCGCATTTTCAATGACTTCCTCAGAAATATCAAGACAGATAAAAATTTTATCGACTTCCGCAGAAAAATTTCCTACCAAAAGACCGGGATTGTCCCACTCCTCAGCCAAATTTTTCGGCGCGATTCTGTTCATGATTTCGGCGACGCTTTGAACTGTAACTTTTTTCAAAAAAATTCTCCTCTCAACTACAAAAAAAAGGCGAAAAAATTTTTCCGCCTCGAAATTTATTTTTACTGCAAAAGTTTTTCTGCCGCCTCGATAACTTGTTGCGGCAAAACATTGTAAAGACAATTCGGTTTTGGATTGCTCGGACAATCTTCAGCTTTGACTTTGCAAGGACAACAATTTTCTCCGCTTGTCAAAGCGATCGCATTTTCATTTATCGGATGCCAACGTTCTGCCGAAGTGCAACCGTACATCGTAACCATTTTAATTTTAGTCGTCGCGGCAATATGAGTTGCTCCCGTATCCACCGTGATAAATAAATCTGAGCGGCGAAAAATTTCAGCAAGATCAGTCAAAGAAGTTTCTCCGCAGAAATTTAAAACTTCGCCGCCAATTTCTGCAATTACTTCGTCCGCATAATCTTTGTCTGAAGGTGCGCCGACAATAAAAAATTCTGCAGAATATTTTTCGCGAAGTTTATTTACAACTTCAGCAAAATATTCTTTCGGATAAGTCTTCAGAGGAAAAGTTCCTTTGACGCAGAGCGCGATTTTTAATTTGCCTACAGGAATTTTGCCGAGAAGTTTTTCGGCGACAGGCGAATTTTTTTTTGGAATTTGCGGTTCGCCGTGTCCGTCGATCTCAAAAAATCTGCGGACAATTTCCTGATAAGTTTCTGCTTGCAAAGTTTTTTCCAAATCGTAATCAATATTCACAACGTCGGTGTAGAAAATTGTGCTGCGACTTTTTTTTTCGTCCAAAACTTTTGAAGGACAAACTCGCCTTTTAATTCCCGACATAAAAATCAAAATTGCTGAGCGTGATTTTCTGTCGAAAGAAATTGCCAAGTCAAAATTTCTGCTCCGAATTTCTCGAACTATTTTCCGCGTCGCCGAGAAAGATGCGCCGCCCGATTCATAGTCATAAATTATCACATCGTCGACGACAGGATTGTCAATCAGCGCATCCTTCACAACCGACTTCACCAACATTGTAATTTTTGTCTGCGGGGAAAATTTTTTTATCAATTCAAGCGCAGACGTAGACAGAACCACGTCGCCTAAATTGAAAAGCGCAGATACTAAAATGTTTTTGTAAATTTCCTTCATCGCTTTAACCTGTCAATGTGGAAACTTCCGCGCTCAACTTCTTTTCTGTGGCAGTGCGGACATTCATTCGCGATAATTCCTGTGTAGCCGCAGACAGGATCACGATCGACAGGGTGATTGATCGAAAAATATCCCATGTCGGCATCGTGCATGGCGCGGACTACAGCCTCGAAGGCAGAAATATTTCTTGTCGGATCTCCATCCATTTCAACGTAAGCGATATGCCCCGCATTGCAAAGTGCATGGTATGGAGCTTCAATTTGAATTTTGTCATGAGCGCAGATAGGAAAATAAACAGGCACATGGCTGGAATTTGTCATGTAGTCGCGATTGGTAACACCCTTAATAAGACCATATTTTTTGCGATTTGCCCGCTGAAATTGTCCCGCAGTCGATTCGGCAGGAGTTCCAAAAGTTGTCCAATTTCTTTTTTCAGATTTTGTGTAAGCATCTGTTCTTTCGCGCAGATGTCCGACAATTTTTAAACCAAGTTGTTGAGCTTCTTCGCTCTGTCCATGATGTTTTCCGATTAAAGCGACAAGACACTCGGCAAGCCCACAAAAGCCGATTGAATAACTTGCATGTTTCAGAACTTCCTTAATCGAGTCTGTGAGTTTGAGATTTTCACTGCCCATCCAAACTCCCTGCCCCATGAGAAATGGATAATTAAAGACATGCTTTTCTTCGATAGTTTTTAATCTGAAAAGCAAATAGTCATGGGAAATGGAAATATATTTGTCAAAGAGTTCAAAAAATTTTTCAATGTCGCCTTTCGCCTCAAGAGCAAGTTTCGGCAAATTGATTGTCACGAAAGAAAAATTTCCGCGACTGCCGGATTGCTCTGCGCCGTTCACATTCGACATAACACGCGTCCTGCAGCCCATCGTCGCAACATAACTGTTATAATCGCCCGGTTTGTAGTATTGCAAATTATAAGGCGCATCGAGATTTACAAAGTTAGGAAAAAGTCTTTTAGCAGAAACTTTGCAAGCCTGTCTGAATAAATCATAGTTCGGATCATCGACATAGTAATTAACTCCTGCTTTAAGTTGGAAAACTGAAATAGGAAATATTGCGGTTTCGCCATTGCCAAGACCTGCATCCGGCTCTTCATCTTCAATCATGTCGTAGTTGATGTTCATTTCTTTTAAAACATCTTTTACCTGATCCATGATTCCTGCATTTATAAGGTTATTACTTAGAGCACGTCCCATAAGGAATTCTGCACTAAGATAGTAAAGCTGTTTAGTTGGTTTTGCGTCATATGCACGGCGTGTTTCCATCCAGTTAGGCATAATAATTTCAAGGGCACTCGCGCTTACTGCATCAAACAAGTCATGCTTATTTGCCTGAGTAATGTCCTTACCATACTGGCGGCGCAAGCGAGCAGTAAGATTTTCCTTGAACTGTTCTGCATCAAAAGTCATTTTAGTCCTCCAAAGTTTATGTAACAAAAGATGAAATGAATGAAATAGATAAAAGGAAAATTATTG
>CALEPR010000173.1 GCA_937910665.1 uncultured Selenomonadales bacterium | reverse complement strand
CTGGCGTGCTGACGCACTTTTTGATTGAACTTACACAAAATTTCTGACACAGTCGTTCTTAGTTTTTAGTAAACATATCAAAAATAATTTGCGGATCTTTTGTCGCGCAAATTTTTTTTAAATCTTCGTCTGCGTAGTCGTTTGTGATTGTTGCAATTTTTTGGATAACGGCAAGATGATCGTCACCTTTAGCCGCAATACCGACAATTAAGCGAGCAATATTTCCATCCGCAAACTCAACGCCTTGAGGATATTGCATAACGACAATGCCGGTTTTTTTGACAAATTTTTTAAAAGCATTTTCGCCGTGAGGAATTGCGATGCCCTTTCCAATGTAAGTTGAGATATTTTTTTCGCGAGCGAGCATACCTTCGATATAATTTTTTTCAACATAGCCGCTCTTGAAAAGCAATTCTCCAGTCGCCTTAATTGCTTCTTCCTTCGTGACGGAAGGCAAACCAACTTTAATATTTTCTTTCAGCAAAATTTTTTTCTTAAAATTCTCCGACGTTCCTGAATTTTTTTCCGCAAAATTTTCTGTCGCAGGAATTTCATCGACCTTCAAGCGTTCGGAAATTATGTCGTAAACATTATTTTGCAGGAAATCTTTAACAAAAATATGTTCGGCTTGCGGAGAATCGTCAATGACTCGTTTCGAAAGTTTTTCATGGCTGACAACAATTTGTGCGTCCTTCGGAATATTTCCGATCGCAAAATTTTTTACAGTGATATTTGTAAATCCATTCCTCTGTAATTTTTGACGGAGAGTCGCCGCGCCGAGTGCTGAACTTCCCATTCCGGCATCGCAAGCGTAAACAATAAAATTTATCTCCTTGCTTTCAATTTGCTTTTCCGAGAAATGATTTTTCGCTGTAGCTTTCTTCAATGCGTTGCTTGCCTGTTCCGCCAAAATTCCAAATTCATTTTCAGCGTATGCGTCACTCGTCGCCTTGATAAAAATTGAGGACACTGCAAAACTCACTGCACCTGCCATAAAGACTGCCGAAATATTTGCAAAGTAGGAATCGGGAGCAGACATCGCCATAATCGCCAAGAAAGAACCGGGAGCCGCCGGAGCAACCAAACCGCCATGAAAAACTAACAAGGTGAATACTCCGGTAATTCCGCCGGCTATAACGGCAAGAATTAAAGTAGGTTTCATCAAAACGTATGGAAAATAAATTTCATGGATGCCGCCGAAAAAGTGAATGATAAGCGCGCCGGGTGCTGAACTTTTCGCCGAGCCGACACCGAAAAGTGCATAAGCGATTAAAACTCCAACGCCGGGACCGGGATTTGTTTCAATCATGAAAAAAATTGATTTTCCAATTTCCTGAGCTTGTTGCATGCCGAGCGGCGTAAAAATTCCATGATTGACTGCGTTATTGAGGAATAAAATTTTTGCAGGTTCAACTAGGATTGAAACCAAAGGCAAAAGTCCTGCGCTGACAATTTTGCCGACTGCCGAATTAAATAATCCTGTCAAAGTTGCTATCATCGGTCCGACAAAATGATAAGCCAAGCAAGCCAAAATTACTCCGAATATTCCTGTAGAAAAAATATTCACGACCATTTCAAAACCGACCGGAATGGAATCTTGAATCGCTTCATCAAATTTTTTTATGATCACGCCGCCGACAGGCCCCATAATCATCGCGCCCATGAACATTGGAATATCTGTGCCGACTATCATTCCGCTCGTGGCGATCGCTCCGACAACTCCTCCGCGATGTCCATGAATAATTTCTCCGCCTGTAAAACCAATTAACAGCGGCAAAAGCCACTTCGACATCGGTCCGACAAGTCCAACCAAATTTTCGTTCGGTATCCAACCTTCAGGAATGAACAGAGCCGTGATAAATCCCCACGCAATAAATGCGCCAATGTTCGGAACAACCATCGCGCTTAGGAATCGTCCAAACTTTTGCGTAGTCGCTCGCATTTTCCTCGACCTCCCAAAGACGTTTCAAAATTTTATCTTTAGGTGAATTGTAAGAAAAATTTTCTCACAGTGCAAGTTAAAGAACTTTTGTTCACAAGTTCCGGGGATAAGCAATAAGAGTTTTCTTTTCCCTTAACCCTTAGCCCTATTCCCTAAAGTTGTGAATACAGCTTCTAAATCCTATTGCCGAGAAAATTTATAGAAAAAATTTTTTGGGGGAAATATGAAATAAAAATTTTTTTGCTCCGATGTATGCAAAAAAAAATCTGCAGGATTCTGAACTCACACCTTGCAGATTTAAGAACTTGTATTCGCAAGTTCCAAGTTTAAGCGTTAAGAGTTTTCTTTTCCCTTAACTCTGAAACTGTCTGAATTTATTTTTCCAGCAATTTAGATTTTAATTCTTTGTAACCTTGAGTGAAAAGCGGAATATTTTGCGACTCGGCAAAATCACTCCCAAACGCTCGACGGCTGACAGAAATTAACGGCGGCGACTGAATTCTTTTGGCTACCGCAAAACCTGTGAATAATTTCCACCAACGCTCCAAATCTTCAATAAAATCTTTTGCAGTCGGAAAATATTTTTCAACAAGATTAGGCGCACAACCAATTACACTTTCCAAAATTTTTTCTGAGTAAAGTTTTAAAACATCTTCCGGCGAAAAATTTCCTTCGACAAAAGCGCGGAATAAAAAATCATGGTAAGGATATTTCAAAGGATCTCCTTTGCCTTCGTCAACATTTTGTGCGTCGGAAAGTTCCGCGCTCGGAACAATTTCTATAATTCCCTGCGGAATAACTTCACGTTGATAAACTGCGTCGTTGAGATAGTCGGCAAGCTGATAAATTTGGAACTTCCACAAGTCAGCCAACGCACAAAGAAAACCGGCTTCATCTCCGTACAAAGTTGCATAGCCGACAGTTGTTTCAGCCTTGTTTGCGTTGCAGGTAAATCCGCCGCCGACTGCCGCAGAAACCGCCGCCAAAATTCTACTGCTCCTGTCGCGTGCCTGAATATTTTCCTTGACGAAGGAAGAAATTTTTAAATGCTCGGTCTTGTTCTTCGACAAAAATTTTATCTGCGTCGATTCAAGTTGTTTAACAGTGAAGTCCACAGATTCCTGAATTGGAATGACAGCGTAGTGACAGCCGAGATTTTTTGCAAGTTGTTCGCTTAAATTTTTTGTCGTCGCCGAATTGAAAACGCTGGGCATATTCACCAAGAAAACATTTTCCGCACCCAAAATTTTTGTGTAGAGTGCGGCAGAAACTGCGCTGTCAATTCCACCCGAAATTCCGATGACAACTTTTTTCATTCCGATCTGCTGCAAAAATTTTTCTGCGCCGTAACTTATTGCCGAATAAATTTCTGCAATTCCAAGTTGCTGAGAATTTTTTTGCTCGGGAAGTCTGTCAATTTCTTCCAGTTCGATAATATTTAAACCTTCCTTAAAAGATTCGGCGCATTGAACAATTTCGCCGCGCGAATTGTAAACAGTACTCGTGCCGTCGAAAGTGTAAATTGTTTTGCCGCGATTTTGAATACCGATTGCGTTCACATAGATCAGCGGACGATGCAAATCTTTTGACTGGTCGGAAAAAAATTTATCGCGCTCGGCTCTGTCTCCAATTCTGAAAGGCGCGGAGTCGATCTGAAAAGCAATTTCGCGAGTCCTGCCCTCGTCATTAAATTCCATTTCAATTAAATCTTTTGTGCTACCTTGAAGTCGAACTTCGCCGCCGTAAGCAACAAAATAACTGCTCGGATCAATTTCCCGATTTTCCGCGCCGACAAGATTGCCAAAAATAATTGTAATTTCATCACTCGCCGCAATAATTTTTTTGCCGAAATATTCGCAGTCACTCAAAAAACTTTTTTGCCAAAAAGCATTTCCGACAAATTTTCCGCTCAGAGCAAGTTCGGGAAAAACAATCAGCTCAACTTTTTGCTCCTTCGCCTGCGCGATGAATTTCAAAATTTTTTCTGCGTTGACTTCAGGTTGCCCTGCGACAATTTCAATTTGTGCGTAAGCAATTTTTGCCAAGATCAACAACTCCTTTTCAAGTAGAGAAATATTTATAGAATTATTGTTCGCTTAAAATCGAAACGAAGGCTTGCTCTAAAATTTTTGTATAAACCACAGAATTTAAAGCGTTAGATTTTTTTAATTGTTCGCGGAGATTTTTGTGGAGATAATCAAGCGCATCTGTATCTCTCGCAAAAGCAACTGCGCGGCTAATGTAGTCCTCGACAGAATTGACAGCGAAATTTTCCAATCCGACATTTTTCAAAATGCTGAGACCGAAACGTGTACTCCTCCTCTCGCCGTACAAAGTCAAAACAGGTACGCCCATGAAAATTGCATCCAGAGTTGTACTTCCGCCGACGTAGGGGAAAGGATCCAAAATCAAATCTAATTCTTTAATGACCTCCAGATAATTGTCAACGGCGGGTTGGAAATTTACATTGTCCATGTTGAAACCAAATTTTTTCATTCGCTCATAAAGTTGATCCATCGTGGAAACACTTTCGAATTCTTGAGCACGCATTATCAATTTTGCTTCGGGGAGTTGATCGAGAATTACTTTCCAAATTTTCAGCATATCATCATTTATTTTTGAATAGCGACAAATTGTCCCGAGAGTAACAAAATTATTTTTTTTGCAAGGTGCGCCGTCAGGCACAGAAACATCGCTGTTATGTGCGTAACAAAATTGACTGGGCAAGTGCAAAAGTTTTTCTGTAAAATATTTTTCATGCTCGCCGACAGGATCAACAATTCCGTCTGTAATGAAATAATCCATCGCCTTCATTCCGGTCGTAGCCATGTAACCGATCCCAGAAATTTGAAGCGGCGCAGGTTTATAAGCAAATGTCGGCAAAACATTTCCTGCGGAGTGTCCCGACAAATCAACTAAAATATCAATGTTGTCGGAATGAATTTTTTCAGCAAGTTCGGAGCAAGATAAACCGGCTACGTTTTCAAAATGTTCGGCGCGTTCTTTGAAAATATTTGTGTAAATGTCATCTTCTTCATTCAAACTGTAACAGGTTACCTCAAATTTATTTTTGTCGTGTGCGGCAATTATCCCAAGAGCGATTGGAAAAATTGCATGCTTCCGAAAGTCTGCGGAAACGTAGCCGACTTTGATTCTGGAATTTTTTTCGTGATAAGTCGTGAAAGGCTGAATATTTTCCACCAAGTTTTGATATTGGAAATGAGTCATCGCCATATCTTCGCTGGAAATGTTCAAGAAATGCAAACTCAAAAGTTCACTGCTTACATATCTGAATTTTAAATCGCCGTCCGAAAGATTTGCCGCCTGTTCATAATGTTCAGCAGATTCAAAAGACTTACCGTTATACAAAGCAAGTTTTCCGCGTCGCTCATGATATTGCGCCAAAAATGTATTGGAAAATTCTTCCGAAACATTTTCCGACTTGGCAATAATTTCTCCGCACTTGCAAATTGCATCATAAGCCTCAACATATCGCATAAGTTCCTGTCTGCAAGCCGCCATGAACAAATAAATTTCTGCGTCATGTTTCTTGTCAGCTTTTTCCGCAAGTTCAAAATAGTAAAGCGCACGTTTGATATGAACAATATCCTTGCCTTGATTTTCAAGATTGATATAGTGCATGGCACGGTTGTAAAATTTTTCTGCAAGTTCGGGAGTAATCTCCTCTGCGTCTTGCGGAAATTCAGGAAGTTCTCTTTCTTCCTGCCAAGCGCGGAAAATTTTTTCATAAGCGTCTTCAACTTCAGCCATGTAAATAACGTCGTTCATAACAGGAGAAGTTTCCATTCTGCGTCTGAGTGTCAAATGATAGTCGCGGATTCTATCCCAGTCATTGGCAAGGTCAATAGCCTTTTGAATATATTCTTCTTCGCTGAAGGCACAAAGTTCATCAAGTCCCATGTTGTGCAAGAGCGAATAACCGAACCGTGAATTGTGACGCTCACCAACCAAAGTTATCACAGGTATTCCCATGTAAAGTGCATCGCAAGTCGTTCCGCCGCCGGGATAGGGAAAAGTATCCAGCGCAATATCTGTTTCGCTGTATTTATGCAAATATGTAGGTTCATCAGGTTCATAAATCAATCGCTCCGCAGGAACTCCGACAGCGGCGAATCTGCCGAGCGTATAATTTTTTCCATACTCATCGCGGAAATTTTTTCCCTTGATAAAAAGTTTTGAATTTGGAACTGCATCTAAAATTTTCGCCCAAATCTTCAACATTTCATCAGTGACTTTGGCAAAGTTATTGAAACTGACAAAAGTTATATAGCCATTTTTTGTACAAGGCGCGGCAGTGACAGGTGTCGGAGCATCGTGCCACATATAGCAGAAGTGACTGTGCTGAAGGCGCAAAAGTTTTTCTGAAAAATATTTTTCATTCAAGCCGACAGGATCTGTAAATTTGTCTATCATAAAATAATCCACAGTTTTAAATCCTGTGGTGTTGAACCAACCGACAGCAGAAATTATAATCGGCGCAGGTTTATAAGCTAAAATATCCAAACAGTTATTCGCCGTGTGTCCTGCAAGATCAACTAAAATATCAATTTCATCGTCCATAATTTTTTTTGCGGCATCTTGAGGTCTGTCGAACAAAATATTTGTAAATTTATCGACACCGGCTTTAAATTCTGCAGAGAAGTTGTCCTCATGATTTTTTGCATAAATATAGACTTCAAATTTGCTTTTGTCATAGCTTTTGAAAAATGCGTAGCTGAAAAAAGCTACAACGTGGCGGCGAATGTCTGGCGAGATATAACCGACGCGAATTTTTTCATGGCGCGGGTGAGTCGCAGGAGAATGGGTAAATGGTTTTTCATGTTCATGAAGTTTGTTGAAACCGACAATTTCTTCCATGAGTTTGTCGCGAGTGACATTTACATTGTGCAAGCTGAAAAGAAAATTGCTGTAATCCTCACGGCGAATTTTTTCGCACTGCGCTAAAGTTTCAAGTTCGTTCGACGACAATTTGTCAAAATTCATCTTCGCACTTTTTTCGTAATGTTCTAAAGATTTTTCACCATTTCCGACATAGCGATAGAGATGACCTAAAATGTTGTGCAACATCATTCTGTGAAGCATACTTACAGGTTCAAGTGTCAAAGACCTTTCAGCCGCCTCAATCGCTCCTCCGTAATTTCTCTGCAAGTCATAAACTCTGCAACGCAAAAAAACTCTGTAACAAGATGGTGGAAAATGTTCTTCCATGTACTTAACTGCTTTGTCGGCTACCGGCACGATGCTATTGTCAATGCAAACAGACGCAATATTTTCCACTATGATCGGCTGCTCAGGTTCAAGTTCAAGGAGCTTTTCTGCAAGTTCAGCAATTCTGTTGCGATCATGTACTTCGTTGTGCTGTTTAATCAATTCTTCAAACAATTTTTGTTGTTGTTTGACTCGCTTTTCATTGTCCTTTGCCTTGTTTTTGTTTTTAATCTTCCTCATCGTTGTCCTCCACTAAAAAAATATTTTCATCCACAATCCGACGACTTGAAATTTTTTCATCAAAGTCGGGATATTGATTCTGAATTATAAGTTCAGTCCAAAATTTAATTCTGCCTTCCGCAAAACTTTTCGCCGCGTCTGTAAAATTTGTTTCATTACCTTCGCAGTTTTGAAACTTTTCCAATGCCGCAGTCATCTCTTCAACAGCTTTTTGAAAATCACCTCGTGCCGCAAAACATTCTGCAAGCTCCGCAGAAAACTCGGGAAGTTTTGGAAAATTTTTCACGGCGAGTGCGGAAAATTTTTCTCTGTCGCTCAGGCGACTTTTTTCCTTCGCTAAAATACTCAACAGCAGACGGCAAGAATTTAATTTTTTGTCACTGTCAGATTCAATGTCAAGGATAGCAAATTTTTCTGCGTTTGCAAAGTCCCCCAATCCATTATAGCACACAGCGATATAATTATAAATTCTTTGCGGCTCGGAAGTTTCAGCAAGTTCAGACAAAAGCATTTTTAAATTTCTTTCAGCCTTCGACCTGTTCAGAGAAGTTGAATAGCCTGTGTGATAAATTTTCAAAACTTCCGGCGGACAAGTTACAACTTTCGACAAAATTTTTTCGCCGAGCCGAAGTTCTTCATGAATTTTTCCGACGTAGTGAAGTGCGGAATTTTTTTTCATGATTCTAACGACGTAATCTGTGTCTTGAACTCGGTTGCCGTTATCTTTATCGACATTTATCAAAAAAACTTGAACTGCATTTTGTTTAAATTCTTCGGCACGCTCGATCACGAACGGAATATTTTTTGCAGTTTCGGCAGAAAAAAATTCGTCCGCGTCCAAAAAAATTATCCAATCGCCTGAACATTTTTGCATGGCTAAATTTCTCGGCGCGGAAAAATCATCTTTCCAAGTTTCAAAAAAAACTTTCGCGCCAAATTTTTTCGCGACTTGAACTGTGTCATCTGTCGAACCTGTATCGACGACGACAATTTCATGCACAAAATTTTTCAGACTGCCCAGAGAAATTTTCAAGTCCGCAGAATTATTTTTCACGATGTAGCAGGCGGAAATTTTTAACTTCCTCTGGGGAATTTTTTTTTGCCGCTTGATCTTCTTCATCAACTCGCCTCCAATAATTTCCGACAAATAAATTTCAAACTTGCTTTTATTCCCTTTAGACTTTAAAATGTAAAAAATTTTTAGAAAGGAATTAGCTATGAGTATTTTAGACAAAATCAAAAAAATCCTGCCTAAACGCAAAGAACCAGAATTAAAAAATAATGTGCCGAAAGAAAAAGAAAACATTCGCAAAACTTTTGGAGTTTATTGTAATGCAAATCACGACACCGACGGCGGCAAACTTTGTCCAAAGTGTACCGCTCTTTTGACGACGGTTATGTTGAAAATTCAACGCTGTCCTTACGGAATTGGAAAACCTCTCTGCGACCTGTGCGAAACACCATGCTTCGGCGAAGACGTTACAAAAAATTTCCGCTCTGCCATGAACAGCGGCAGAAAAAAAATGCGTCTCAGTCATCCTCTGCAAGTCGTTCGTCATAAATTGGCAAGCATGGGAATGGAGTACGCAAAATTACAGCGCGACAAAAAATCTACAGACAAACAAAAGGAGCAAGAAGTTAAAATGCGCGACAAAATTGCTCAGGCGACTCGCTCTCCGAAAAAAAACAAGCGCAAAAAGAAAAAATAATTTTCTACCTTGAAACTTTAGGCGGCAAACAAAAATAAATTTAAAAGTGACAGGAAAGTTCCATAAAAATCACGAATTAACAAACCAACCTAAAAAATAGGAGGTCGTGAGTTTTGAATTTAGAAAAATCTGCCGCCGCTTTTGAGAAAGCAAAAAAAATTATGCCCGGCGGCGTAAACAGTCCCGTTCGATCTTATTCAAGCGTGGATTGTTCGCCGCCTTTCATTTCTCGTGCGCAAGGCAGCAAAATTTTCGACATCGACGGCAACAAATACATTGATTACGTTGGAAGTTGGGGCCCGGCAATTTTAGGTCACGCTCACCCCAGAATTGTCGAAGCACTTCAAAAAGCTGTTGAGCGCGGAACAAGTTTCGGAGCACCGACTGAATTGGAAACTGAACTTGCCGAACTTGTTCAAAAATTTTATCCAAGCATGCAAGTTATGCGAATGGTAAACTCAGGAACTGAAGCGACAATGAGCGCGATTCGCTTGGCAAGAGGTTTCACAGGCAGAGATAAAATTTTAAAATTCAGCGGCTGTTATCACGGACACAGTGACAGCCTTTTGGTAAAAGCAGGATCGGGCGCGGCGACTTTCGGCGAACCTTCAAGTCCCGGAGTTACTCGCGGCACTTCGCAGGATACAATAGTTTTGCCTTACAACGGAATCAAAGAAGTTGAAAAATTTTTTGCAGAGCGCGGAGAAGAAATTGCCGCCGTGATTGTCGAACCTGTTGCGGGAAATATGGGACTTGTTCCGCCGAAGAAAAAATTTTTGCCGACGCTCAGACAAGTCACCGAAAAATATAATTCGCTTTTGATTTTCGATGAAGTTATGTGTGGTTTCAGAGTTGCTCCCGGCGGAGTGCAGAAAAAATATAAAATTATTCCCGACCTTACCTGTTTAGGAAAAGTTATCGGCGGCGGACTTCCCTGCGCGGCTTACGGCGGACGCGAAGAAATTATGCGTAATGTGTCGCCGGACGGAAAAATTTATCAAGCCGGAACTTTGAGCGGAAATCCTTTGGCCATGACTGCGGGAATTGAAACTTTGAAAATTTTGTTGAAAGATACTTCGCTGACTGAAAAACTTATCAAGAAAACTGCAAAACTTGTCGAAGGTTTAAAAATAAAAGCAGAACTGGCAAATGTCGAAGTACAAATTCAGCAGGCAGGCTCAATGTTCAGCATTTTTTTCAACCCCAAGCGCGTGAAAAATTTTGAGGACGCAGCATCTTCCAACCAGGAAAGTTTTAAAAAATGGTTCGTCGCGATGTTGGAGCGCGGAATTTATCTGCCGCCCTCGCAATTTGAAACTATTTTTGTTTCGACAGAACACAGTGACGACGACTTTGCAAAAACTTTAGAAGCGGCTGAGGCAGCTTTTTTGAAATTGTAAATAAAATTTTCTTCACAAAAATTTTTAACCTCCGGCGTGTAGGATTTTTTTACAGGGGGAATTTTTTTGTCTGTCGAAGTAAGAAAAAGTTTTTTTGCATGGAATAATTTTGCCGAAATAGTTTTGCCTGTCGAAAAAAAATAATTCCACAGGAAAGAGGAAAGTTTTACTGAAAGTCCGCCGCAGGAAATTCTTTATGAACCTAAGCAAGAAAAAATTTCTCAACCTGTCGAGGAAAAAAGTTTTAACAACATGGCAGGGCTGATTAAAGATTACAAAAAAAATCCTGCAACTTATGAAGTTGAAAAACCTCAGAGAAGTTTTGAAAATTGGCGGGAAAATAATTATCTTTCCGAGGTGGAAGAATTTCAGCGCAAAAAGTTTGACGAAGAATAAAAATGAATTAAAGTGCAACAACGAACAAGAAATTTTGTAGACAATTTGCCTGAGAAAGCAGATAAAGCAAAGGCACGGCACGAATTTTACAAAAGTGAACTGCAGAGACTAAATTTGGAATAAATGAAATTTAAATGAAATGATAAAATTTTCCGAAAATTATGTTGACAGTTTTTTTTTCTTGGTGTAACATTATTGCAGTTAATGGTTATCAATTAAATCTTTTTTAAATATAGGGAGGTTTTTTTAAATGGCAGTAAAAGTTGCTATCAATGGTTTCGGTCGTATCGGTCGTCTTGCTTTCCGTCAAATGTTCGACGCTGAAGGTTATGAAGTTGTTGCAATCAACGATCTCACAAGTCCGGCTATGCTCGCTCACCTTTTGAAATATGACACGGCACAGGGTGGCTATGCAGGAAAAATCGGCGAAGGCAAACACAAAGTCGAATCCCATGACGGCGAAGGCGAAGACAACTACATCGTCGTTGACGGCAAGAAAATTGTTATCTACAAAATGCCTAATGCTGCTGATCTTCCTTGGGGCAAAATCGGCGTTGACGTAGTCCTTGAATGTACTGGTTTCTACACCTCCAAAGCAAAAGCTCAGGCACATATCGATGCCGGCGCAAAGAAAGTTGTTATCTCGGCTCCTGCAGGCAACGATCTTCCAACAATCGTCTTCAATGTCAATCATCAGACTTTGACAAAAGACGACAAGATCATTTCCGCAGCATCCTGCACAACAAACTGCTTGGCACCTATGACAAAAGCCTTGCATGAGCTTGCACCTATCCAGAGCGGAATTATGGCAACAATCCACGCTTACACAGGCGATCAGATGATCCTTGACGGACCTCAGCGCAAAGGCGATCTCCGTCGTGCTCGCGCAGGCGCACAGAACATCGTTCCGAACTCAACAGGCGCAGCAAAAGCTATCGGTCTTGTTATTCCTGAACTCAAAGGCAAACTTATCGGTGCAGCACAGCGCGTTCCTACTCCGTCCGGCTCAACAACATTGCTCTTTGCAGTTGTTAAAGGCGAAGTTACAGTTGACCAAATCAACGCAAAGATGAAAGCATCTGCAACTGAATCTTACGGCTACAACGAAGAACAAATCGTTTCCAGCGACATCATTGGCATGCGCTATGGCTCACTCTTCGACGCAACACAGACAATGGTAAGTCCTATCGGCGACGGCAACACATTGGTACAGGTTGTTTCTTGGTACGACAATGAAAACAGCTACACCAGCCAGATGGTTCGCACAATTAAATACTTTGCTGAACTCGGCTGATTTTAGATTTTAGCAACGAAATAGGTTTAAGACTTTCGCGGTCCGGCTCTTCATCAATGTTGGGCCGAGCCGCGATTTTAGTTTGTCGGTTACATTTTTTTGAGGAGGAAATTTTAAGTGGACAAGAAAAATATCAGAGACATCAACTTGAAAGGTAAAAAAGTTTTCGTGCGCGTAGATTTCAACGTGCCTATGGATGAAAATCAAAATATTACAAATGCAACACGCATTGAAAAAACTTTGCCGACAATCAACTATTTGCTTGAACAGGGCGCGGCTGTAATTCTTGCTTGCCATGTCGGTCGTCCTACCGAAGCTCGCGAACCTAAATTCTCAACAAAACCTATCGCTAAAAAACTTGCTGAACTTCTCGGCAAAGAGGTTAAATGGGCAGAAGATTGCGTCGGCGAACCTGCAGAAAAAGCTGCAGCAGCTCTCCAGCCGGGCGAAGTCCTCTTGCTTGAAAATCTTCGCTACCACAAGGAAGAAAAGAAAAATAATCCTGCATTTGCAAAACAGCTTGCATCACTTGCTGACATCGCAGTTGATGACGCTTTCGGCGTTTCTCACCGCGCTCACGCCTCCAACGTCGGCATTACTCATTTCCTCGAAACTGCATCAGGTTTCCTCATGGAAAAAGAAATTAACTACATCGGCAAGACTTTGGAAAATCCTGCGCGTCCGTTCGTCGCAATTATCGGCGGCGCAAAAGTTTCTGACAAAATCGGCGTTATCAGCAATATGATTGATAAAGTTGACACGATTATTATCGGTGGCGGCATGGCTCATACCTTCGACGCGGCTAAAGGTTACGGCGTTGGAAAATCTTTGCTTGAGGCTGACAAGATTGATCTTGCGAAAGAACTTCTTGAAAAGGCTGAAAAGAAAGGCGTTAAAGTTGTTCTGCCTGTTGACCTGGTTGTGGCGAATAAATTTGCGGCTGACGCTGAATTTAAAACCGTTCCTGTTGATCAGTGTCCTGAAGATTGGCAAGGACTCGACAGCGGCGAAAAGACTTCTGAAGAATATGTAAAAGCTCTTGAAGGCGCAAAGACAATTATCTGGAATGGACCTATGGGCGTTTTTGAGTTTGATAACTTTGCGAAAGGTACTTTGGCAGTTGCTAAAGCAGTTGCAGAGGCTACAGAAAAAGGCGCAATTTCAATCGTCGGCGGCGGTGACTCAATCGCGGCTTTGAAGAAAACCGGCTTGTCAGATAAAATTTCGCACATCTCGACAGGCGGCGGCGCAACTCTTGAATATCTTGAAGGAAAAGTTCTGCCGGGCATCGATGCTATTGACGGCGTTGGTCGTACTCCGATTATCGCAGGCAACTGGAAGATGAACAACACAATTAAAAAAGGCGTTGCGCTTGTTGAGGAACTTATTCCGCTTGTCGCAAATGCTAACTGCCGCGTTGTCGTCGCTCCTACAGCTACAGCACTCCAATCTGTTGCAAAAGCTGCGAAGTCAACAAATATTCACGTTGCCGCACAAAATGTTCACTGGGAGAAATCAGGCGCATATACCGGCGAAATTTCAACTGAAATGCTGAATGAAATCGGCGTTGACTATGTAATTTTGGGACACAGCGAAAGACGCGACTATTTCGGCGAAACTGACGAAGGCGTTAATAAGCGCGCAAAGGCTGCTTTCAACGCAGGAATTACGCCTATTATTTGCTGTGGTGAGTCGCTTGAGATTCGCGAGTCGGGAAAATACATTGACCACGTTGTCAATCAGATTAACGCCGCTCTCGAAGGTTTCACAGCCAAAGAAGTTGCAAAACTTGTCATCGCTTACGAACCTATCTGGGCTATCGGCACAGGCAAAACTGCGACATTTGAACAGGCTGAAGAAGTCTGCAAAGCTATCCGCGAATGTGTTGCCAAGAAATTCAATCAAGAGGCGGCTGATGCAATTCGCATCCAGTACGGCGGCAGTGTCAAACCTGCTACTATTAAAGACTTGATGAAACAGCCGAACGTTGACGGCGCACTTGTCGGAGGTGCAAGTTTGAAAGCTCCTGACTTCAGCGCGATTGTAAATTTCTAATTCAGAAATAAAATTTAAAAATGGAAGGCGGGTGATTATTGTGGCAGAGTTGGAGACAAGAGTCTGCAGTTTGGAAGGGCGTTGCACAAGTTTGGAGCTTGCTGTGGAAAAAGTTTCGCAAAAGGTTGATTTGTTTGTCGAAGAAAGTCGCGCTGCACGCGAAAGGCAAGACGCTGAAATGCGCGAGTTCAGACAAAAGCATGACGCTGAAATGCGCGAGTTCAGACAAAAGCATGACGCTGATATGCGCGAGTTCAGAGAGAAACACAGTGCCGATATGCGCGATATAAGGCAAAATATCGACAGCATGGGGAAACATGTTCGCAACTTGACGATGACTGCAATGGGTGGAATTGTCGCCGCAGGAGTCGGAATTGCCGCAATAGTTGTCGCCGTTCTTTTGAAGTAGAAACTTTTGAAAAATTTTTAAGTCGCCAATTTAGTAACCGTGAATCAGTTGCTGAGTTGGCGGCTTTTGTTAAATTTTTTTGTTAAGGATTGATTTTAATGAATCAGGAACAAGTTAAAGAAACTATGGAAATTCAGCGACTGGTCGGAAAAGTTTCAAACGCTGAAGGTCGCTCGGCAGATCAAATGAGATTTTTCACTGCGGATTGTCAGATGCGAATTTACATGGGCGAAGAAAAAATTTTGGAGTTCACCGGTCAAAAATATCTTGAAGTCGGTTTGAAACAATTTATGTCCAATGTCAAACGCTGTCACTTTATGCTTGGACAGCACACGATTGATTTTCTGTCGCAAACAAAAGCTACAGGACTTTTATTTTGTCGCGCAAGTCAGGTTACTGAGGAGTTCGGCGAGGAAATTGTCACCGATCATTGTATTTACTATGAAGATATTTATGAAAAAGTTTCCGGTGAATGGTTAATCAAAGCTCGCGATGCACATTTTTTGATCAGCAACAAACAGGTTTTGGGAATATAAAAAATTTTTTGAAACTAAAAAGCCGTCTGAAGTAAAAAAAAACTTCGGCGGCTGATTTTTTTGGATTTTTATTTGCGTCGTCCACAAAAATTATTTTTTCTTACCTTGATTTGCAACAGCATTCATCTTGGCTTTGAGAGCCTCTTGATCGCCAAGATAATAGTGTTTGATAACTTTCATGTTGTCGTCAAATTCATAAACAAGCGGAACACCTGTAGGAATGTTGACACCGATAATTTCTTCGTTGCTGAGGTTGTCGAAATATTTTACCAGAGCGCGGAGCGAATTTCCGTGCGCTGCGATGATAACGCGTTTGCCTGCTTCAATATCTTTTTTGATAACTTCATTGAAGTAAGGAACTGCGCGTTCGATTGTCGTTTCAAGACTTTCGCATTTCGGCAAAAGTGCGGGATCGACATCGCGATACATAGCCTGTTTATTTGCGGCGCGTTCGTCGTCGTCGGGAAGTTCGGGCGGTTTCACGTCAAAGGAGCGTCTCCAAATTTTGACTTGCTCTTCGCCGAATTTTTCTGCCGCTTCGCTTTTGTTTTTTCCCTGCAGGTCGCCGTAATGACGTTCATTGAGTTTCCAGCTTTTAACAACCGGCAACCAAGCGCGATCCATTGAATCGAGAACGTGATTGAGTGTGTGAATTGCGCGTTTCAAGTAGGAAGTGTAGCAAATGTCGAAGTCATAACCTTCAGCTTTCAGCAACTTTCCGCCTTCGATAGCTTCCTGATGACCTTTTTCGCTGAGATCAACGTCCGTCCAACCTGTAAACAGATTGAGTTTGTTCCATTCGCTCTCGCCGTGACGAATCAAAACAAGTTTTTTTGCCATGTCTTCATCTCCAATCAAACAAATAAAGAAACTTCTTAATAGTCTGAATTTTAATCTTTATATTTTGCCTTGTCAACTAAAAAAATACTTCTCCCACGGAAATCAATTTTTGAATATGAGTTTCATGATTATAATGTCTACGACTTGAATTAAAAATTTGTATGTAATATAATTTTTGCAAGAAGAAAGTGCGAAGAAAAAATGAACATCTGACAAGGCACATTAAAAAAATTTTTAATTACGGATAACTTTGAAGGGAGAAGATTTTAATATGCTTGATATGAAATTTGTTCGCGACAACTTGGATTTGATTCGCGAAATGTTGAAGAACAGAAATAATTCTTTGAACTTGGATAATTTTTCCGAACTTGAGAAAAAACGCCGCGACATTTTAAATGAAGTCGAGCAACTTAAAAGTCAGCGAAATTCGACTTCAAAAAAAATTGGCGCGATGAAAAAAGCCGGCGAGGACACGACAGAAATTTCTGCCCAGATGCGTGCGGTCGGTGAAAAAATTTCCGCGCTCGATAATGAACTTAAAAATGTCGAGGAAAGTTTGCGCGATATTCTCTTGCATATTCCGAACATTCCAAAAGAAGATGTTCCTATCGGCAAAGACGATTCACAAAATCCTGAAATTCGTCGCGTTGGCGAACCGAGAAAATTTGACTTTGAACCGAAGGCGCACTGGGATATTGGAACCGATTTAAATATTTTTGACTTCGACCGCGCCGCAAAAGTTACAGGCGCAAGATTTACTTTTTATCGCGGACTCGGCGCAAGGCTCGAACGCGCTTGCATAAATTTTATGATGGACTTGCATGCAAACAAACATGGTTATACAGAAATGCTTGCTCCTTACATTGTAAATCGCGACAGCATGATCGGCACCGGACAACTTCCAAAATTTGCAGAAGACATGTTTAAACTTGAAGGCATGGACTATTATCTTGTTCCTACTGCAGAAGTTCCGACAACAAATTTTCACCGCGATGAAATTTTGTCTGCAGATATTTTGCCAGAATATTTCAGTTGCTATACTGCTTGTTTCAGAGCAGAGGCGGGAGCTGCAGGACGCGACACTCGCGGACTTATTCGCCAACATCAATTTAACAAAGTCGAGCTGATTAAATTTACCAAACCTGAAGAATCTTGGGACGAACTTGAAAGCATGGTTGCGGCGGCAGAAGATGTTTTAAAAATTTTGGAAATTCCCTACCGCGTCGTTATGCTCTGCACAGGCGACATGAGTTTCACTTCAGCAAAAACTTATGACATTGAAGTTTGGATGCCGGCGCAAAATAAATATCGTGAAATTTCTTCCTGCTCAAACTGCACCGATTATCAAGCGCGGAGAGCAAATATAAAATTCCGTCGCGATACAAAATCCAAACCTGAATTTGTTCACACTCTGAACGGCTCGGGAATTGCAGTCGGAAGAACTGTCGCCGCGATTCTGGAAAATTATCAGCAAGCTGACGGCAGCGTAAAAATTCCTGCGGCTTTAGTTCCTTACATGGGCGGAGTTGATGTTATTGCTGCTCCGGCGACAAAAAAATCATAAAAAATACAAGTTCTTATTTTCGAGCGAAACTTTTGCATTGAAAGTAAAATTTTCGCCGTAGAAATCAATTTCAATGCTGTCGCCTTAGTTGGCGATTATTTTTTTACTCAATTCTGTTTCAAAAAAAAATCTCAACGCCACAACGCTGAGATATTTTTTTTATTTATGCCTTACGGCATAATAAACAGAAAGCCCGAACTTTTTTCGAGTCCGAGCTTTCTATTTTTCTGTCCAAGATTTTCATTTCCAAAAAAATTATTTTCTGTTTACAATTCCGTCCAACAAAATTTTTACTTTCAAGCGAACATTTTCTTTGAAAGAAATTTTTAGTCTGCTGAAAGATGCCGCCTGATAAATTGAGTGAAACATTTCCGCAATCAAATCGGAGTGAATGTCCGAGCGAATTTCTCCGCTCTCCTGTCCGCGCAAAATAACTTCGTGAAAAATTCTGCTGAACCCCGGCGACAAACTTTTTTGCGAAAGTTCCGGCTTGTCGGAATGTACTGCGGCAGTCATCAAGAGCGGCAAAACAAATCTGTTTTCATCGAGCAACTCGGCTGTATATTCGCAGGCGATTGATAAAATTTCAAGCGACGAAGATTTTTTTTCCTCCTGTGCGCGAACTTTTTCCTCAACCTGCGCGAAAATATTTTTGACCAAGTTCATCAAAACTTCTTCCTTCGAGCTGAAATAATTATAAAAAGTTCCGACTCCCAAATCCGCAGTCTGCATTATATTTGAAACAGAAGTATTTGCAAAGCCGCGAGTTTCAAATTCCTTCGCCGCCGCATCCAAAATAGTTTGTCTGAACTGTAACTTTTTTTTCTCGCGCAAATTATTTTTTTCCAACGCCTTCGCCTCCTCCAAAAAAAAATTTTGAAATTTAATTCGGCGAACTGAAAAAATTTTCCTGCAGAATTTTAGTCGTCAGTTGTCGGCGAATAACAATTAACTTTTTCTTGCAGTGGTTTTTGAAGTTGGTTATAATTGCGACAAAGTTTTTTTTGGGAGGAAATTTTATGCGGCGATATATAATTTTGTCCTTAATAACAATTATGATTGTCTTGTCGGCGGCGGCGGGAACGGCTTACAAAGTCGGCGCGGACGAAAAAATTTCCGGCAAACCCATGCAGGAAATCACGGCTTACACTTCGCTGCCTGCGGAAACTGTTGCAATTTTGTCTGAGGAATATGAAAAACAAAATAAAGTTCGCGTGAACTTCACAGTTCTTCCGCAGAAAGAATTGTTGCAAAAAATTCGCGACGATGCAGTTTCAGATCCGACGGTAGTAAAAACTGTCGATTTAGTTTTGACTGACAGCGAACTTTTGAAACAGGCGGCAGAATTAAATTTACTTTTGTCGACGGCGACAGAAATTAACGACGCAGTAAAAAATAATTTCAAGGACGAGGCAGATCGTTGGATAGGCGTTTGGTATGATCCTATAATTTTCTGCGCGAACAAAGATTTTTTGAAAAAAGTTTCCGACATTCCCGACACTTGGGAGGAACTTTCAAAGACTGAAAAAATTCGCGTGGGAATTACAGATTTTCTTGCGGCGGACGCGAGTTCAAATTTGATGTTCCAGATGATTGAAAATTTCAGCGACAAAAAAACTTATGACATTTTGCGCGGCTTGCATCCGAAAGTTGTCCAATACACAAAATATTTATCAAATCCTGTTCGGCAGGCGGGAATGGGCGAGGCTGACATTTCTATCGCGGTTGAAAGTGAAACTTTGCGATATATGCAGGATGGCTATCCGCTGAAAATAATTTATCCTGCGGACGGCACAAGTTATTTGCTGACAGGCGTGGGAATTACGACTCAAGACGCGATGAAAAATTTAGCCGCGACAAATTTTTCTGATTGGCTTTTGAGCGATGACGCACAAATTGTTTTGCAGAAAAATGGATTTTACTTTTTGCCGACAAATCCCGGAACTTTGGCTTACAAAAGTTTTGCGGGAAAAAATCTTGTGCTCTTGGACAAGTCAAAAACTTTTTCTGAAGTCGAGCGACAAGATTTTTTGGATCGCTGGGTTAAATACATAAGGTTTAATTAGGAGTTAGGAGTGAGGAATTAGGAATTGTACTTCCATTACTCATTCCTCATTACTCATTCCTAATTATTTTATCCCGAAGGGAGAAAATGAAGTGAGGGCAGGAATTATCAGTTTAGGTTGCGCGAAAAATTTAGTTGATACTGAAGTTATGTTGGGAATTTTGATGGAGAACGGCGTGCAAATTACTCCCAATCCTGCGGAGGCAGATATTTTAATTATTAACACTTGCGCCTTTATCGCGTCGGCGAAAGAAGAAGGTATCACGACAATTTTAAATTTTGCCGAGTACAAGGAAGAATTTAATTGTCGCGCTTTGATTGTCGCAGGTTGCTTGGGTCAAAGGTATCAGCAAGAACTTTTGGACGAAATGCCTGAAGTCGATGCGATTATCGGCACGGCGGCTTGGCACAGAATTATGGAGGCGGTCGAGGAAAGTTTGAAAGGTCGGCGAGTAATTTTAATCGGCGACAAAGAAAAAATTTATGACTCAAAAACTCCCCGCCTTCGCACAACTCCTGACTACACTGCTTATGTAAAAATTGCTGAAGGTTGCGATCACGCTTGCGCCTTCTGTGCTATTCCTCTGATTCGCGGAAAACAAATTTCCAGACCGATTGAAGATATTGTTGAGGAAGTTGAAAGATTGGCTGAAGAAGGCGTGAAGGAAATAAATTTAATCGCGCAGGACACGACGAATTATGGACGCGACATTTACGGCAAACCGCGCCTTGCTGATTTACTTCGCGAACTTGTCAAGATTGAAAAAATTTTCTGGTTCAGAATTATGTATGCTTATCCGCAAACTTTTACAGATGAACTGATTGATTTAATCGCGACTGAAGAAAAAATTTGCAAGTACATTGATTTGCCGCTCCAACACGCTGACAATGCAGTTTTGAAACGCATGCACAGACCTGACACCCGCGAGTCGATTGAAAAACTTTTGAAAAAAATTCGCGAAAAAATTCCGGGCGTTTCTATTCGCTCAACTTTTATGGTCGGTTATCCCGGCGAGACGGACGAAGAATTTCAAAACTTGAAAAATTTTGTCGAGGAGCAACGGCTTGATAAAGTCGGTGTCTTTGTCTATTCGCCTGAGGAAGATACTCCGGCTTACGAAATGGATGGACAAATTTTAGAGGACGTGGCGCAGGAACGCTATCACGAACTGATGAGTATTCAGAGTTTAATTTCGCAGGAGATAAATGAACAGCTTGAAGGAAAAGAATTTGATGTTTTGATCGAAGGACGCGACGCAGAAGTTCCCGAAGTTGTCGAAGGCAGAAGTTACCGCGAGGCTCCCGACGTGGACGGACAAATTTATATTGAAAACGACAATCGCAGTAAACCCGGCGACATTGTTCGCGTAAAAGTTTTGGCAGGTTTTGCTTATGACTTGGCAGCAGAAAAAGTTTAGAAAAATTTTTGCTGAGTTTTCAGATGAAGAATGGAAATTTTTTAGATACACAAAGATTTTTGAAAAATTTTTTTAGTAGGAAGTGAAAAAATTTAATGGCAATGTTAGAAATTAAAGATATAAATGTTTATTACGGAGCGATTCACGCAATTAAAGGAATAAGTCTCGAAGTCAACGAAGGAGAAATTGTAACTTTAATCGGAGCGAACGGCGCAGGGAAGTCCACGACGCTGAGAACAATTTCAGGACTTTTGAAACCAAAAACAGGTTCGATAAATTTTCTTGGAAACGACATCGCAGGAATGGCGGCGCACAAAATTGTCCGCGAAGGAATTTCACAAGTTCCCGAAGGTCGCAGAATTTTTGCCGAGATGACTGTCATGGAAAATTTGGAACTCGGCGCATTTATTCGCGAAGATAAAACTGAAATCGAAAAAGATTTTAAAATGGTATTTGAAAGATTTCCGCGCCTTGAAGAAAGAAAATTGCAACTGGCGGGAACTTTATCCGGCGGCGAACAACAAATGCTGGCGATGGGCAGAGCTTTGATGAGTCGTCCGAAACTTTTGCTCTTGGACGAACCGAGCATGGGACTTGCCCCGCTTTTGATTCGCGAAATTTTTTCTATCATAGTCGATATAAATAAAACCGGAGCGACAATTTTATTGGTCGAACAAAATGCAAATATGGCTCTTTCGATTGCAAACCGCGCTTATGTTTTGGAAACCGGCAGAATTACAATTTCAGGCGACGCGAAAGAACTTGCCGCGAGCGAGGACATCCGCAAAGCCTATCTCGGCGGCTGAAAAATTTTACAACTTGCCAACGCAATAAAATTCAAGTATTATATCTCGGCTTTGAAAAGTTTTTTTATTTTGTTAAGAAATCTGTAATTTTTCTGTTGTATAAGATCGGAAAAAATTGGCGGCAAAATTTTTTGTCGGATTGAAAGGAGTATCTCGGGCAATATGCCGGAAAATAAAACTTCGTCTGCCAACAGGACAGGCGTAATTTCAATAATAAAAGTTCTCCAACATTTCGGAGTAAAAGATTTAGCAAAAATTTATAAAGATAATCTCGAAACTGACGACGAACTTACTTGGAAAAAACTTCAAAAGATTGTTGGCAAGTACAGCGTAAAAAGTACTTTGATTCGTCCGACTGTCGATGAGTTGCGCGAAATAGAATATCCTGCCGTCGCGAAGATGAATGACGGCTCTTACATAACAATAGGCAGCGCAAATGACGAAGTTTTGCTCATAATCGACGCAAAACAAAGCAAAGCCGGTGCTTTGCCGATAAAAGATTTTTTGGAAAGTTGGTCGAACGAACTTTTAATTTTTTCTGCGGCTTTCAGTTGGACTTATTTCAAAAAAAGATTCAATGTAGATTGGTTTTTGAAAGTTCTGAAACACTACAAAAAACCGCTTAGCGAAGTTTTGGCGGCATCATTTTTCCTGCAACTTATGGGAATTGGTATGCCGCTCATCACGCAGGTTATTATCGACAAAGTTATCAGCAACGACGGCATGTCAACTTTGACGGTCATCGGAACAAGCATGATTGTTTTCTTTTTCATGCAGTCGCTTTTAACTTTCGTGAAAACTTATTTGCTGAACCATACTACAAACAAACTTGACGCGATACTCGGCACGAGATTATTCAGACATTTAATTTCGCTGCCGCTTCCTTACTATGAACGTCGGCGCGTCGGAGATACTTTAATGCGCGTCGGAGCATTGTCACAGATTCGAGAATTTATCACCGGCACAGGTTTAATGACAATGTTGGATGTTTTTTTCTCGGTCGTCTTCATCGCACTGATGCTTTGGTATTCGGTGCCGCTGACTTTAATTGCGCTGGCAATCGTTCCTCTGTACATTGTTCAAAATGTCTGGGCAATTCCAATTATCAAACGCAAAATTGAAGCTGTCTGGAGAACGGGAGCGATGAACAACGCTTTCATGGTCGAGTCGATCACAAACATTGAAACAATAAAATCGCTTGCCATTGAACCTCAATTTGTCAACAAGTGGGAAAATCTTTTGGCGCGATATGTGCGGACGACTTTTGAAAATGTAAAATTTAATTTGGTCATCAATGCGTTCAGCGGAGTTCTTCAAGGAATTATCACGATGGCAATTTTGTGGTATGGCGGACACATGGTCATGGACGGCTACTTTACTCTCGGTCAGTTAATTGCGTTCCAGATGCTCTCGGGACAGGCAACCGCGCCGTTGACAAAACTTTTGACAATGTGGCCTCAAGTTCAGCAGGTCGGTCTTGCTCTGGAAAGAATCGGAGATATTTTGAATACGCCAATGGAACCTATAGTTCACGAAATGGGAAAACGCGGTGCAGAAAGAATTGACGGCGCGATTGAAATTCAAGATGTTTCCTTCCGTTACAGAGTTGATCTTCCGCTTGTTTTGCAGAATATAAATTTAAGCATAGCTCCGGGAGAAAAAATTGGAATTGTCGGGCGCAGCGGTTCAGGTAAATCTACTTTGACAAATTTGGTTCAGAATCTTTATATTCCTGAAATGGGAAATATCACTGTCGGAGGATTGAACACAAAGGAAGCAAATTTAGGTTGGCTGAGAAATCAAATCGGAGTTGTCATGCAGGAAAATTATTTATTTAATTCCAGCGTACGCGATAATATCGCCGTCAGCCGCCCAACGGCTACGATGGATGAAATTATTCGTGCGGCGCGTCTTGCGGGGGCACACGAGTTCATTTTGGAGCTTAAGGAAGGTTATGACACAAAAGTCGGAGAGCGCGGAGATTCTCTTTCAGGAGGACAAAGACAGCGAGTTGCAATCGCCCGAGCTCTTTTGGCTAATCCGCCAATTTTAATTTTTGACGAAGCAACTTCCGCGCTTGACTACGAATCCGAGCGAATTATTTTGAACAACATGGAAGCGATCGGCGAGCAACGAACAATGTTAATTATTGCTCACAGACTCAGCGCAGTGAAAAAATGTAATAAAATTATCGTCATCGAAAAAGGTCAGATTGTTGAGAGCGGAACTCACGAACAACTTTTGGCAAAAGGCGGACTTTATCGTTATCTTTATGATCAGCAGGAGCGCAGAGGTTAAAAAAATTTTCCCCATGAGTTTTTTCTCATGAGGAATTTTTTTGTTTGAAAATTTTTTATCTGAAATTTTTTATCAGGAAATTTTTGTTCGGAAATTTTTTATCCAGAAATTTTTGTTCGGAAATTTTTTATCCAGAAATTTTTGTTCGGAAATTTTTATCAGGAAATTTTTTATCAGGAAATTTTTTATCAGGAAATTTTTTATCAGGAAATTTTTATCCAGAAATTTTTTATCTGAAATAAATTTTAAATCATCGCTTTGGAATTTTCGACAGCAGAAAGCGCGGGAGAAAATTTTTTCAAGGCGGCGATCGCATCTTCAAAACTTTTTGTTAAAACCAATTCGACGCGACCTCCTAAAAGTTTTTTTGCCAACTTGAAAACCAATCTGTAATCATCGCTCGACGCAACTAAAACATAACTCGACGCTAAATCAGAATGTGCCGCGCCAATAATTTCAGCCAAAGAGGGCGACGCAGCTTCCTCGCAGGAAATTATAATCGACGCTCCCGCATCTTGAAATTTCTGCGCTTCATCAGAATTTTTTGCGACGGCGAGGGCGGCGACACTCATCAAAGCGTCGTGGGCAGGAAGTTGATGAGCTTCAGACATATTTATAATTTTTACGTCGCGCAGAGGTCCCCAACCAAGTGCTTGGTCAAGAGCCTTGCCGACGTGGTCGGTGTGGAAATGCAGATCAATTCCACCGGTCATTCTTTCGACAATCGCAAAACTGCTGAAATCTTTCATCTGCCTTTCGAGTTCAGAAACATTTGCTTTAGAATTTTTTATGCGAAGTCTGACGCAGTAGGGACGAACTCTGTCGTTTCTCGGGTCAGGCATATTTTTATGTCTGCCGAGTCCGAGCGACAAACTCACGGCAGGAGAAACAAAATTTCCATCCAGACCTTTCAAGCAACCTTTCAAAAAACTGAACATAATGTGCGCTCCAGCATCATTTTTCCCGGACTTTTCTACGGCGAGTTCTCCGGCTTGAATTGCCTTTTCCAAAATTTCGGCAATCGGAACTTTACTTCTTACTGCGCGGTACGCACCTTTGGCAACAGCTTTCGCGACAGTTATGAAAGGATGCTCAGGTTCTTCGGAAGGAATTGCTCTCTGCGCATACAAAATTCCATACTGAAATGCTTTTCCGAACTCCGAGCCTGTCGCGTCATATTTTCCAATCAAACCTGCGCTGATTCCTCGAAACATTTGCGCCAAAACTACTCCGGCATTTCCTCGCGCACCAAAAACTGCGCCTGTTGCAATTCGACGACTTAAACTTCCAATGCTGTCATCTTTCGCCTCAGCCAATGGCATAACCGCCGCACCCATCGTCCGCAAAATTTGTGTGCCGGGCAAAGTTCCTGCGCCTTCCTGCTGATTTATATTTTCATACTCAAGCAAAAATTCACTGTATGCACCCGAAACCATTCGCTTAAAATCTCCGCCTGTAATAACTTCTCTGCTGCCTGTCAATATCAACACCGCCTTTTTTTCAATTAGGAATTTGGAATGAGGAATTATCATTACGCATTGCAAATTACGAATTATTTTAAAGGAATATTTTGCTTAATTCGCGAAATAAACTCAATAACCTTTAAAATAGTTAGGAATTAGGAAAGAGGAGTGAGGAGTAAAAAATTCATTCCTAACTCCTAATTAGTAGAATCGTGGAGTGAAATAAAATGCCAAGAAAAAAATCTGAAGTGGCAGAGGAAAAATTTTCTGCCGAAGAAATTAAACCAAAACGCAAACGCAGAACTCCTGCCGAAATGGCAATTTTTCGCGCCCAAGAGGCAGAAAGAAAACTTGAACGTCAAAGACTTTTGGCAGAAAAAAAAGCTACGAAAGAGAGAATTACAAAAATTGTCGCTAAAGTTTCTGAACTTGGAAAAAGTTCCGCGCAGGAAAAACTTGTCGGTCGAGGACTGGCACAAAGAAATTCTGCAGAAAAAACTGAAACTGATTTTAAATCTGACGGCAAGGAAAAACTTTTCGCGCTGGACATTGGAACTCGGAGCGTTATTGGTATTGTTGCGGAAAAAAATTCTGCAGGTCAATTAGAAATTATTGCCACTCACCGCGAGGAACATAAAACCCGCGCGATGTTGGACGGACAAATTCATGATGTTCCTCAAGTCGCCGCCGTGATAAATACTGTTCGCGACAAATTGAAGGAAACTGTCGGCGAACTTAAAAGCGTCGCGGTTGCCGCTGCAGGTCGCGCACTTTATACAATGACTGCCACTGCCGAACTTGAAATTAACGGCGGGATTATTACTTCGGAACAGCAGAGCGGTTTGGATTTTGCCGGAGTTCAACTCGCGCAATCGAAACTTGCCGACTCGCACACTATAGCCGATAGGACAAGTTATTACTGCGTCGGTTTCAGCGTGATAAGTTATGAACTCGACGACGTGAGATTAAAAAGTTTAATCGGTCAGCGCGGAAAATTGGCGAAGGCAAAAGTCATTGCAACTTTTCTGCCGCGTCAAGTTATCGACTCAATGCAAAGTGCTCTGGGCTATTCTCGGCTTGATATGAAGGCTTTAACTCTTGAACCGATCGCCGCGATAAATGTTTTGATTCCTCCTTCGATGCGTCACCTGAATTTAGTTTTGGTTGACATTGGCGCAGGAACTTCCGACGTTGCAATTACAAAAAATGGTTCAGTGATTGCTTATGGAATGGTGCCGATTGCCGGCGATGAAATTACTGAAGGTTTAAGTCAGAAATTTTTGCTGGACTTCAATGTTGCGGAGGAAGTCAAACGCAAGGCAACTTTCGGAGAATTTTCAAAGTTCAATGACATTCTCGGCGGCGCACACAATATGACAGCCAAAGAAGTTATCGAAGCACTTTCTGACTCGACGGCGAATCTTGCGGCGGCGATTGCAAAAACTATTTACGACTTGAATGGCGAGGAAGTTCCTCAAGCTGTTATGTTGGTCGGCGGCGGAGCTTTAACTCCCAATCTTCAAAAATATGTTGCGGAGGCTTTGAACATTCCCGAGCAACGAGTAGGCGTTCGCAAACCTGACGTTGTCGAAGGAATTGCAAGCATACCGAAAGAACTTTGTTCACCCGATTCAGTCACGCCGCTCGGAATTTTAAAAATTGCGTCGAGTAATACTTTGCACTTCCTGACTGTCTATGTAAATAATTCTGAATATAGTTTGTTCCATTTCCGCGAATTGAATGTAAGCGACGCACTTTTAAACGCAGGTATTCAGCTTAAAAAGTGGAGCGGAAAACCGGGACTTGCTTTGGTTTTGACTGTGGACGGCGAGAAAAAATTTTTCCCGGGAAGTATGGGAACTCAGGCAAAATTGACTTTGGACGGACAACCGGCGACGCTTGAAACAAAAATTGCCAATGACAGCATTATCACTGTCGAGCGCGGCGAGGACGGAAAAATTCCTGAACTCAGATTGAGCGACGTTGTAAATGTAGATCCAAGTTTCAGCGTCGAAATTAACGGCAAGGAAGAAATTGTCACGCCGAAAATTACTGTCAACGATGAAGTAAGTTTGCCGACGCGAATTTTGAAGGACGGCGACGAAATTAAAACTTTGTCTGCGCGAACCATCGGAGAAGTTTTGCGCTTGGCAGGTTATCCTCCGACAGGCAGAAAAGTTTATTACACTTTGAACGGCAGGAGGACACATTACACTTGCACACCGGAAATTTTCATGGACGACAGCGAAGTTTCAATTTCTCTGCCTGTTCACTCCGGCGACAGGATCGAATACATTGAAAAAAATAATCCAAAAGTTTCCGACGTGATAAATATTTCCGGATTGAGTACGGCGATAAAAATTTCTTACAACAATGAAATTTTTTCTGTTCCTGTGCCTCCGCAAATTTCTTTGACTGTGAACGGCAGACCTGCGAACATGAATACAGTTGTCGAGGACGACGCAGAAATTTCCTACAGCAAAACTGACAGAAAATCTGCCACAGTTTCAGACGCGATGCTTGCAGTTGATTTTGTTCCGCCCGATCCAAAAAGCAGAATGACTTTTGAAATCAAATTGAATGGAGAACTTGCCGACTTCGCCACGCCTGTTTATGACGGCGACAAGCTGGAAATTATTTTGCGTACCCATGAAGGCGTGGAACTTCCTGCGACAAGCGGAAAGGAAGTTACTGTCGAAAATTTGACTGAAACAACTTTGCCGCAAGTTCACGCTCAATCTGTTTCGGTGAATGAAAATTTGCCGAGAAAAAAATTGACTATCGAAGACTTCATTAGAAATGACTAAAATTTTGCTCCAGAAAGTTGCATTGACAAAAATTTTTTTGATAACTATAATTTGATTGAGAGTAAAAGTTTATGGTAAACAAAAAAAACTCTGTTGAGGAACAGAGTTTGTGCCAATGAAACGGTCAGTCTCTCATATGTCTGAATTTGATTAACAGAAATAAGATTCGCCGCTAAGTTTTGCTTAGGCGGCTACTTTTGTGGCAACGTGACGTTGCATCCTGTTGGGGTGCTACCGATGTTGCAAAAATTTTGACGCGGTAACAACATAAAAATTTTGTAAAAATAAATCGCGACAGCTGTTTGTGCACTTTTTAAAAGTGCCCGCCCCGTCATAAGACTTCGGCACTATGGCGGAATTATATCACAAATTTTTTACAAAAATTAAAATTATTTTTTATGAAAGGGAAAAATTTTTTATGATTCACGTTTGCTATGGACTTTATGATAAAGTTGGTCGCTATTCAAAATTTGTCGGGACTTCGATGATCTCGCTTTTCGAGAACACAAAGTCTGAAATTTTTGTTCATCTCCTGCACGACAATACTTTGACTGAGGAAAATAAAATTAAGCTGCAAAGTGTGGTTGAAAATTTCAATCAGCAAATTAAATTTTACAATGTTGAGGAACTTTGCACGGAAAAAATTTCATACATCAAAGAAAAATTTTTTAAGCTGCAAAAAGCGCGTTTCAGTTTCGGGACTATGTTTCGACTTATGATTCCAAATGTTTTGGATACAGAAATTGATAAATTGATTTACCTTGATGCGGACACAATTATTAACCTCGACATTGAAGATTTTTGGAAAATTGATCTCGGTGACAAAATTTTTGCCGTTGTCCCTGAAAAACAGATGGGAGTTCCGACAGAATTGGAACCGCTTTGCATTGACGGCTTGGTCAAGGATGAAGATTATTTTAATGCCGGAGTACTTTTAATTGACTTGGTGCAACTTCGACAGGAAATTGAAAATTTTGAAGCAGGAATAAAATTTGTCGCTGAAAATCCGCGATATTATTTTTTCGACCAAGATATTTTGAATTATACTTTTTCGACGCGAACTCTCAAGTTGCCGAACAAATTTAATCGACATGTCGGTTACGCCAGAGTTTTTGGAGATTTAGTAGTCGAGGACAGAATTTGTCATTATATTTACGGCTCTTTGAGACTCAATACAAGCGACTGTTTTAATCGGCTGTGGATGAATTATTTTTTGAAATCTCCTTGGTTTGATGTTGAAGTTTTTCAAGGTCTTTATGATGCAATTCAAGATTGGAATGACAAGACGCAAAATAAATTTTTAAATCTTTCGGTAGTGATGAGCAACAGGCGGAGAATTTTTTTTGCTGAACTGAAAAATTTGGAAGGTCTGAAAAAAATTTTTAAGATTGACAATGCGGAAGAAATTATCGACGCGAAGACAGACGACGCTGAAAAAATTTTGTTGGCGAGGATGGAAAAATTTCGCGGCAGAGGATTTTTTATTTTGCTTGTCCACGACTTCAAGAAATGGAGAAAAATTTTGGCGGCAAAAAATTTTGTCGAAGGCGTAGACTTTGTAGATGCGACAGAATTTTTATCCACTGAAATTGGAAAAGATCCGCTCGACACAAATTTTTTAATTCGTGCGCTGTAGGAGGATTTTATGATTCACGTTTGCTACGGACTTTATGACAGAACTGGTCGCTATTCAAAATTTACCGGAACTTCCATGCTGTCACTTTTCGACAATACAAAATCTGAAGTCACTGTTCATATCTTGCATGACAAAACTTTGTCGGAGGAAAATAAAATTAAGTTGCAGAGAGTTGCTGAAAATTTTCATCAGCAAATTAAATTTTACAATGTTGAAGAACTTTGCGCGGAAAAAATTTCTGAGTTCATGGAACTGATTCCAAGTTTAAATTATTCGACTTTTACTGTCGGTTGCATGTATAGACTTTTAATATCTTACGTCATTCCTGCAGAATTTGAAAAAGTTATCTATCTCGATTCTGACACCATAGTGAATTTGGACATAAATGAACTTTGGAGTATTGAACTTGGTGAAAAGCCGCTGGCGGCCTTGCCGGAAATTGAAAATAAAGTCGAAGTTGCCTTAACTCCGCTCATTCGTTTCTATGGTCTGATAAATGTCGAAGATTATTTTAACTCGGGCGTTTTGCTGATAAATCTAAATTCCATGAAAAATTTTGAACAAGACATCCGCGAATCAATTCGTTTCATCGGTCAAAAAGAAAAACTTAAGTTGCCTGATCAGGACGTTTTAAATTATTGCTTTGCGACTAAAATTTTGAGATTGCCTTCGGTCTTTAATGAATTTGTAGATCATGCTCGGCTTGTGGGTAACACTTCGATAGAAAAAAAAATTTATCACTATATCGGCAACGCTTTAACTTTCGATATGTGCGACAATTTTAATCGGCTGTGGATGGAATATTTTTTCAAAACTCCATGGATGAATACCGAAATAATTCACAGAATTTTTGTCTGTGTCCAAGAATTAAATAATCAATCGCAAAATAAATTGCTGGAACTTTCGGCGGTGATGAGTGGTAAACGCAGAATTTTTTTTGCTGAACTTGAAAATTTTGAAGGCTTTAAAAAACTTTTCAAGATCAAAAAGTCGGAAGAAATTATCGACGGCACAAAACATGACGCAATAAAAATTTTGCTGAGGAAGATGAAAAAATTTCGCGGCATTGGATATTTTATTTTGCTTGTCCATGACTTCGAGGCATTGAAAAAAATTTTGGCGGCAGAAAAATTTGTCGAAGGCGAGGACTTTGCCGATGCGACAGAATTTTTATCGACAGAGACCGGAAAAAATCCGCTCGACACATATTTTTTAATTAGGGCGATTTGAGGGAAAAATTTATGGCGAAGAAAAAAATTAAATATGTCTGTCAAAGTTGCGGCTCGGAGTCTGTGAAATGGTTGGGAAAATGTCCTGCTTGCGGCGAATGGAACAGTTTGGTTGAGGAAGTTGAATCGGAGGAAGTAAATCCAAAACATGCTCTGACAGTCGCGACGACTTTTGAAACGCCGCGCAGAATTGCCGAAGTAGATTTAACTGAATTGCCCAGATTTTCCACAGGCTCGGGGGAACTTGACAGAGTTTTGGGCGGCGGTTTGATCCCGGGTTCAATAATTTTAATTGCAGGAGATCCCGGCGTTGGAAAATCCAGTTTGACGTTGGCGGTTTGCGCTTCTGTCGCTCGCTCGGGAAAAAAAGTTTTGTATGTCACAGGCGAAGAAAGTTCCAGACAAATTCGACTCCGCGCCGAAAGATTAAATGCGCTGGCTGATGAACTTTATATTTGCGCTGAAAATAATCTTGAGCGAATTACTCGGCACGTCGAAAAAGTTGAGCCTGAACTTTTGATAGTCGATTCAATTCAGACAATTTATAAATCTGATATTGAAAGTGCGCCGGGCAGCGTGTCACAAGTTCGTGAATGTTCGGCAAGTTTAATGCGTCTTGCAAAAACTCATGGAGTGACAACTTTTATAATTGGTCACGTCACGAAGGATGGAAATTTAGCGGGGCCCAGAGTTTTGGAACACATTGTCGACACAGTTTTATTTTTTGAAGGTGAGCGGACGGCTGACTTCAGAGTTCTGCGGGCGATAAAAAATAGATTCGGCGCAACTTCCGAAGTCGGACTTTTTGAAATGCGCGACACAGGTCTTGAAGATGTTCCCGATGCATCGAAATTATTTTTGCCTGACAAAGCGGACGAAATTGGCAGCGTGATTGTTCCGACAGTCGAAGGAACTCGACCGCTTTTGGTTGAGATACAAGCTCTGGTTGCGCCCACGCCTTTTATGCCGCCGCGCAGAACTTCGGATTCAGTCGACATAAAACGCATACAACTTTTGCTGGCGGTTTTGGAAAAAAGATTGCATTTAAGCATCGGACCTTGCGATGTGTTCGTGAAAACTGCGGGCGGAATAAAAATTGACGAACCTGCCATAGATTTGCCGCTGACAATCGCGCTTGCGTCGAGTTTCGCGAACAGAAAACTTTTGCCGCGCTGCGTTATTTTCGGCGAGGTAGGTTTGAGCGGAGAAGTTCGAGCGGTGAGCAAGGCAAGACAGCGAGTCGACGAATCAATTCGCATGGGGTTTGAAAATATAATTTTGCCGAAAAAAAATTTCGCCGAAGTTTCCAAAACAAAAACTTCGAGCGAAATAAAATTGTTGCCTGTAGAAAATCTTCGCGACGCTTTGAAAATTTCCATGCCGCGAGAATAAAAAATTTCAGTACTTCATTGTGTTTCGATAACTTGCCGCCGCATCCAAAAATTTTCTTTTCGGTGCGTCGAGCGACTTGTAATTATTTTTGAATTTTTTGCCGGTCGCTTTCTCCTGCTCGACTTTTTTGAGATAATCTTCCGGCATATCTTTGTAATCTTTCGACTTTGTGAACTGCGCCCATTCGTCCTCAAGAGCGCGAATTGTCATAATAAATTTTTCCAGAATATCTTGCGTAGAATTTTTTTCTGCGGAATTGTTTGCAGGTTGCGACGAGTCCGCAGAATTTTTTTCCGAAACGTCCTCCGAAGTTTCGTCGCCCGATTGAGTTTCAGCAGCTTCGGCGTTGGCTTGTTGAATATTTTCTGCAGTTTCTTGGTTGGATTGAATTTCCAATTTTATCGCTTCTGAAACTTCGCCGGAAATTTTTTCTCCGTCCGCAGAAATTTCTTCGTTGACTTGAATCAAACTCGGCGAATCCGAATTAACATTTTGCACAGAAATTTCTGCAGTCGAAATATTTCCTCCGACTTCCTGTCCTGCCTGAAAACCTGCGTCGGCGACTCCTCCGCCTCCTGCGTTCAAACCATTTTTGTAAGCCGCAATTTCCGCACTCGCCTCCGCAGAGGCTTTCATCATCGCCTGAGTAATTGCTTGCCTCGCCTCTTGTTTTGTCTTGGCTTTTTTCAATTCGGCTTTGAGTTCTTCGCGAGCGTCGTCTGCATGTTTTGCTTTTTTGTAAAGCTGCGGATCTTTTTCGCGCAAGTAACCCATTTCCTCTGTCGAAAGTTTTTTGCCGTTCATCAATTTTTGTTTGATGTTTGAAATTTTTACAGAATCGACTTCCGAAGTAGAATTTTTCTGCGCCTTCATCATTTCGTCAAACATATTTGATTTTGCAAATTGCAAATTTCCGTTCGCGTCAGAAACTCGCTGTCCAGTTTTGAGTTTGTAATTCGCCGCAAAGTTCAAATTTTTTTGTTTGACGAAAGAGCCGACAGTTCCCATTGTTGTAAAATCCATTTTTATAACCTCCTTGTCAAAAAATTTTTTCCCAATAAAAAAAATCCTGAAGTCATTTTACAATTTCTTCAAGAAAATGCAATATAAAATTTTTCCGACAAAATTTTTTCCAAAAAATGAAAAGTTAATTGCTGCGTTTCACGATGTCGCCTTTATTAACTTTGACCGATGAGGAATCGCCTTCAACTATTCGACAGATAGAAAAATCTGCGGTAATTTCTGTGACTTTTGCTTTGCCGATAACTGTCTGCGTTGTACCGATTGCTTGACCGTCCACGCTTGTTATCACTTCACCTTCACGAGCCACGATTAAAACTTCACCTTTATGAATTCCGCTGTCAATTCCTTGATCGACGTAAATATCGTTGCCGCTCACTCCGATAACTCTGCCTAAGAAAGGATTTGCAGCCTGAATTTCCTGCATAAATTTTGTCGCCGCATCTTTGCAGGCATTGTGTACTGAAAGTGTCTCATCCTTGCCGCCGGCTTCGCCGATGATTGACCTGGCAAGATTAACTGCACCACTTCTACATTCAACAAATCTCAAGTCCATAGAAATTGTAGTTTTGTATGGATCTGTAAAAATGCGCTTTACCTTGTCAAGGAAAGTTTTTCTGCTTGTCGCTTCAGTTTTCAACATTGTAACTTTTCCGACGACGACAAAATTTGCACCGAACATCTTTCCCATTTCAACAGGATTTTCCGTTGCAATATTCTGTAAACCAAGTTCATTAAAAACTTTGTCCAAGTATTGCCTTTCAACGACAGTATAAATTCCTGAGTCCGAAATAGAATTTAACAACTGCTCTGTCATAATTTCAGAAACATTTTTATTGTTGTAGCTGGAAGCAACTTCCAATGGCATGACAGCCACAACTTTTTTTGCCGCCTCGCAGGAGAAAGAAAACAACACTGTCAAAAAAATCAAAGCAAGCGTTACAAAAATTTTTTTTCTGCCAAGTTGCATTTCAAAAACCTCCTTAGTCGCGTTTGACTATGTCTCCGACTTTAATTTCCTCAGTCTTTTGGGTTATCTTGCAGACAGAATATTTTTCATAAATTTTTTCCACAACAGCCTTTCCGATTGCCAATTCTTTTTTTCCGACAACTTCATCCCCAATGATGAGATCACCGCTTTCACGATAAATTGTCAAAACTTCACCAACTTTTAAATCTGTTGAACTGTCTTTTTTGATGTAAATAATATCTTCGTTTAAGGTGTCAAAAATTTCTGCCGTGATAGGCGCGAGTTCTTTTTTTTCAGGCGTTTTAGTTTCAGGAAGATCTGTATTTTCAATTTCTTCAAATTCATCATCGATAAATGGAATTTGCTCGGGCTCGGAAGTTTTGTTTCTCGACAATTCGGAAATAATTTCTGAGGCTAAATTTTGGCAAGCATTTCTAACTGCATATTCTTTGGAGGAGCCGAATTTATCACCGGAAAAATTTTTCGACAAAATAACTTTTTCTTCATCCTTGTCGACGACCTTCACGTCAGCAAAAATTTTTGTAGAAAAAGGATTTCTTGAAAGTTCTTGCAATTCGGCTGAAGCTTTATTTTTATCTTCCTCAGTGATAGATTTATCGTCATTACCGTCCGCATCTTTTCCTAAAGTTGTGCGGAGCAAAGACAAAACTTTTTGCTTGTCGCTTTTGGAGTCGTAAATTTTAATTTCGGTAATGGTACACCTCAGAGAATAATTGTAACTTGACGAAGAATCGCGGACAGCTGAAAATTTTGCGCTGTCCTGCACTGCGTCAATAATATCTTCAGTCAAAATTGACGCAATATTTTTTATCGCGATGTCGTCTTTTGTAAATTTTTCGCCCTCGTCTTGAATTTCAGTTTCGTCTTGAGTTTTAGTTTCGACAGTCGGCGCAGTAATTTTTCCTGTTTCTGCGGCAAGATTTTTGACAGGTAAAACCAAAATAGTTTTTGCCGCCGCCTCAATCCTCGCCGAATTTATGAAACCAAAACTTACAAAACAAACTATCAATGCTACAAAAAATTTTTCAAAAACTTTTTTCATTTTCAAACCTCCTGACAAAAAACTTTTCCAAAAAAACTTTTCCAAAAATCTTCTGAAATTATTTTACAAAATTTTTAGAAATTTGCAATAGTCAATTCATAAGCTCAAAAAAATTTTTGGAAGAAAAAAAAATCACCGCCGAAAAAAAAGCGATTAGCGCAATATCAAAAAAAAACTCCGCGAAGGAGGAGCAAAAATTTTAGAACTTGTATTCACAAGTCCGGGTGACAGCAAACAATTAAAAATTTACTTTCTGTTTTTCAAAATATAAACTGTCTGAGATTTAATTTTTCCGTCCGCCGACTTCGTTCCGCTTGTCTTGATTGCAAATCCTCCGTCCGCTTCTTCGACATGCAATTTATCTTGCGACGCATAAACTTGCAACAAAATTTTTGTCGCGTCCGAAAAAATATCTGCGGCATTTTTAAGACCCGCATCGAAGTAGTCGATCGGGCAGCCGAAATCGTAGCCGAACATTCCTTCGACAAATTCTACTTCCGCAGGTTTGTCGATAATGTTGTAAACTTGACTGCCTGAAAGTTTTCCTTTTTCCGCGCCTTCCGAATACGCTTTAATTTCGGCGGCAGGCAAAGCGTCTGCGCTGAAAATAATTTGCGTGGAAATATCTTCCGCGCCTTCTGCCTCATACTTGATACTGAGTTCGTTGTCGTTGGAAATTCCGTAAATAACTTGCGCTTTTTTTCCTCCGACTTCGGCAGAAAATTTTACGCCTTCTTGAACTTCCTCGGACTGCCAAATAACTTTTGCAAAATCCGTCGCGCCGTCGACGTAAACAATTCCTGCCGCCAAATCATTTTCGTAGCCGCTGACATCGGGAAAAGTTTTAAAGACAAATTTGTTTGTAAAATTTTGGTCGCGGAAACGGAGCGAAACAATTCTTGCTCCATAATCGGTAACTTTAAGTTCGTTTCCTTTGTTGTTGCGGAGCGTATAGACAAGAGCTTCGCGTCCGTCCGAAAGTTTGCCGAAACTTTCTTTCTTGATTGTCGCCATAAAAAATATTCCTCCTTCAAGCAAATTTAAATTACAAATTGAAAATTCTTGCCGCAAAAAAATTTTCCTGCAAAAGACGGCAGGTATTTTTTTTGCAGCCTTGAAGGAAAAAATTATTTTAGTTAGAAACTTTCCTTTTAAGAATTGGAGGTTGAAAAAATGATAACGATTGAACAACTTCAGGATTTTGGAGTAGACACGAAAGAAGGCTTGACTCGTTGCATGAATAATCAAACGTTCTACTTCAAGATGCTGAAAATGGGATTGAATAATGATCAGTTTGAGAAACTGGATAAAGCTCTTGCCGCAAACAAAATGGACGAGGCTTTCGAGGCGGCGCATGCGCTCAAAGGTGTGCTTGGAAATTTGGCTTTGACTCCGCTCTATAATCCTCTGGCGGAAATGACTGAAATGCTCCGCGCAAAAAAATCTGCCGACTATGTTTCAATGTATCAGCCAATTTTGGAATTGAGAAATCAGCTTGCAGAGTTAATGTGAATACAATGAGGAGTTAGGAGTTAGGAATTTTTTCATTCCTCATTCCTAATTGAAAAATAGATAAAATGTAAAGACCCTCGAATTGCAAAACGAGGATTTACCGATAAAATAA
>CALEPR010000172.1 GCA_937910665.1 uncultured Selenomonadales bacterium | reverse complement strand
ATGACAAACTTTTGCTTGATGTTATTCTTGCCTAAAATTTATGAAACGCCCGTGATTCAGCCAAGTGTTGATATTTTGGTCGAGCAAGTCGGGGGCTTCGCTTTGCATTTTCTGATAGTAGCGGTAGGGAATGTTCAAGCGACTTGCAATTTGCTGGTGTGCCACTTCCCCAACGCCGTAGTCCGAAGTTTTGCCATTGAGCGACAAATGCAGAATTGAACCCCTGCCGTTGCTTTCCATTTCCAGCGACCTTGTGTCAGCCAAAAAGTCTTGGCCGTTGTTGCGCTGCCTCTGAAGTTCGCGCCCCAACTCCTGTAAAGTTTTACCCTGTTTCATAGAAAAATCTCCTCCTTCAAAAATTTTGAAACAAACTAAAAAAACCGAACTCACAGGAGCTCGGTTCAGACTGTAGACAAAGTCCTTTTCAAGTAAGTTTGAGAGGAGCTTTATTTTTAAGACGAGTAAAAATTTCAGGAAAAGAAACGAACTTGTAGGAACAAGTTCCAGGTGTTAGGAGTTAGTGGTTAGAAAAAAAATCTAGTCCCCAGTCCCTAAGAAACTGTGCCTACAACTTCTTAAAAAATTTTTCCCCAAGTATCTTCGACAGAAAAATTATCGCTCTGCCAAAAATTTCTTGTCAAAATATCCATGCAAGTAATTCTTCCTTTCGGTAAAAAAGATCCTGTGTCCAACAAAGTAATTTTATTCGCCAAGCGCACGGGAAGATAACTGTCTTGATTGGAAGAACCCGGCATTTTCCCAAGATAAGGCGTAGGCGTGTGACCGACGACAACCTCCGCCGTGCCGTCATAGTGATAATAAAATTCGTCGCGAATCCAGAGCAAAGAATCTTCGTTTTGCTGTTCGAGAGGAACGCCCGGCAAAAGTCCCGCATGACAAAAAATATATTCTTGTTTGCCGATAAACATTCTGTAATAGAGCGGACGCTCAGAAATAAATTTTAACGCCTTGTCTAGAAAATTTTTATCATGTTTACTCCATTCCTCAAGCTCCGCACGAGTTTTATTTCCGCCGTTCGGCAACCAAATTGTCGAGGCAAAACTTCCGTCGGTGTAAAAGTTTAACATCATCTGCTCATGATTTCCGCGAAGAGCCACGACGTTTGGAAGTTCGCTGATCTTCATCGCCCACTGCAGGCAGTGAAGATTTTCTTCGCCGCGATCAACATAATCGCCAAGCAAAATTAAAAAATCATTTTCCGCATCGAAATTTATTTTATTAAAAACTGAAGAAAGTTTTTTATATTTGCCGTGAATGTCGCCGAGAGCCAAAATTCGCTTGTACTGCATCCGAAAATCACCTCTGAAAAAATCCTTGCTGAAATAATACAACAAAAAGGCGACGTTGAAAATATCTTAATCAAAATTTTAATTTGCAAAAATTTTCATAAGTCTTTGCAAAAAATTTGCTTTGTAATAAAATGTAAAAAAATTTTTCGGAGGAGATAATTTGTACTTGGAAGATACAATCAGCGCGATCTCGACTGCCGTCGGAAATGCAGGAATCGGAATTATCAGGTTGAGTGGAAAAAATTCTCTCGAAGTTGCCGACAAAATTTTTTCCGCGCCGAATCATAAAACTTTGAAAAGCGTTTCTGACAGAAAAATTATTTTCGGTCACATTTTGGATTCGGACGGCGAAGTTTTGGACGAAGTAATTATTTTGGTTATGCGTTCTCCGAAGTCTTACACTTGCGAAGACGTTGTCGAGATTCAATGTCACGGCGGCGCGGAAGTTTTGAGAAATATTTTGCGTCGAACTTTTGAAGCTGGAGCCAGACCTGCCGAGCGCGGAGAATTTACAAAACGCGCTTACTTGAATGGCAGACTGGATATTTCACAGGCGCAAGCAGTTATGGACGTAATTCAGGCAAAAACTTCTACAGCTTTGAAAGTCGCTCAAACTCAGCTTGCGGGAAAGTCCGCAGAAAAATTTCAAGAACTTCGGCAAAAAATTTTGAAACTTGTCGCGCACATTGAAGCGTTGATAGATTTTCCTGAAGATGAAATTGACGATTTGATTGAGCGGGAAATTATTCGGAAGATTGACGAACAGCTTGAAAAAATTTCCGAACTTCAAAACAATCGAGCGAAGGGAAAAATTCTGCGCGAAGGTTTGGAAACTGTCATCGTCGGAAAGCCGAACGTCGGAAAAAGCAGCTTGTTAAATTTTTTGACGGACACCGAGCGCGCAATAGTTACCGAAATTCCCGGCACGACACGCGACACGATTGAAGAATTTATCAACGTCGAAGGCATTCCAATAAAAATTATCGACACGGCGGGAATCAGAAATTCTGAAAATATTGTCGAGCAAATTGGAATCGACAAAACAAAAAATTTAATCGACCGCGCCGAGTTGGTTCTGGCATTGTTTGACAGCTCAAAAATTTTGTCTGAGGAAGATTTTGAAATTTTTAATCTGATAGAAAATAAAAATGCGCTTGTCTTGCTGACAAAAAAAGATTTGCCGCAAAAAATTTCTGTCGAGGAAATTGAAAAAATTTCAGACAAAAAAATAATTCCAATTTCTGTAAAAACAGGCGACGGAATTAAAATCCTGGAGCGAAATATTTTTGAAATTGTCGGCGAGATTGATTTTGAAAATATTTTTATTCCTACCGAACGCGAGGGAAATATTTTGCGACAAGTTTCGGAACATTTATCTCAAGCAAAAAATTCTGTCGCCGAACATCTTGGAATTGATTTTGTTTCTATAGACTTGACTGCGGCGTTGGAAAATTTATCGGAGCTTACAGGTGGAAATGTTACAGAGGACATTGTGGATAAAATTTTTTCAACTTTTTGCGTCGGAAAATAATTTTTGGTGAGAGGAAAATTTTTTATGTTTTTAGCAGATAAGTATGAGGTAATTGTAATTGGTGCGGGACACGCAGGAATTGAGGCGGCGTTGGCGGCGGCGCGACTTGGTTGCAAAACTTTAATGGCAACTTTGTCGCTGGAAAATTTGGCGATGATGCCCTGCAATCCTTCGATAGGCGGCCCCGCGAAAGGTCATTTGGTTCGTGAAGTCGATGCGCTCGGTGGAGAAATGGGACTTGCGGCGGATCACACTTGCATACAAGTTCGCACCTTGAACACAGGAAAAGGAGTTGCGGTTCAAGCTCTCCGCGCTCAGGCTGACAAAAAAATTTATCAAGCCTACATGAAAAAAGTTTGCGAGAACACAGACAACTTGGACTTGAAACAACTTTTGGTTACAGAAATTTTGGTCGAGGAAAATAAAGTTGTCGGCATTGTCACGGAAACAGGAGAAAAATATTTTTCGGACGCAATTATTTTAGCGTCGGGGACTTATCTCAGCGGCAGAATTATTGTCGGAGAAAGTTCCTACAGCGGTGGTCCGAATGGTCAACGTGCGGCAATAAATTTATCTGCGTCGCTGAAAAAAATCGGCGTGGAGTTGATGAACTTCAAGACCGGAACTCCTGCGCGAGTCGACGGAAGAACAATCGACTTCAGCAAAATGGAAATTCAGCGCGGCGACGATTCAGGTTTAAATTTTTCTTTCCTCACGGACGAGCCGATAAAAAATCAAGTCGCCTGCTATCTGACTTACACAAATGAACAGACGCACAAAATTTTGAAAGAAAATCTGCACCGCGCTCCAATGGCAAACGGTTTTATTAAAGGAATCGGTCCGCGCTATTGTCCTTCGATTGAGTCGAAAATAATTCAGTTTCCCGACAAAGAACGTCATCAACTTTTTGTCGAGCCGGAAGGTTTGAACACTCAGGAATTTTATTTGCAAGGACTTTCTACAAGTATGCCGCCGGATGTTCAGATAAATTTTTTGCATACAATTCCGGGACTTGAAAATGTAAAAGTTATGCGCTACGGTTACGCGATTGAATATGACTGCGTGAATCCCCTGCAATTAAAAGCGACGTTGGAATTAAAAAATATTTCAGGATTTTTTTCCGCAGGTCAGGCGAACGGATCTTCAGGTTATGAGGAAGCGGCGGCGCAAGGAATTATTGCAGGAATAAATGCGGCGGCGTTTGTGAAAAATTTTTCGCCGCTGATTTTGAAACGCAGTGAAAGTTATATCGGAGTTCTAATCGACGACTTGATCACAAAAGGAACTAACGAACCTTACAGAATGATGACAAGCCGCGCGGAATACAGATTACTTCTCAGGCAAGATAACGCAGATTTAAGATTGACTCCTTACGCAAAAAAAATTGGTCTTGCCTCGCAGGAAAGAATTTTGAAGTTCGACAAAAAAATTTCTGAAATTGAAACTGTTTCCAAAATTTTGCGTGAGAAAAAAATTACTCCGCAGAGGGAGCTGAATGAAAATTTAAAATCTGTCGGCTTGGATGAAATAAATAATTCCATGACGCTTGCAGATTTTTTGCGCCGACCTAGTGTGACTTACGACTTGCTGAAAAAAGTTTTCGACCTGCCGGAAATTTCTGCCGAATCGAAAAAGCAAATTGAAACTGAATTTTTTTATTCCGGCTACATTCAAAAACAAATTGACTTGGTAGAAAAATTTAATCGCATGGAAAATTTTTTAATTCCTGCCGAAGTCGATTACAATTCAATTCAAAATTTAAGTATGGAGGCGCGAGAAAAACTTTCAAAAATTCGTCCGCACTCAATCGGTCAAGCTGAAAGAATTTCCGGAGTTTCTCCTGCCGACATTTCAGTTTTAATTGTCTGGTTGGACAGATTTCTTGGAGGTTATTTTCGTCAGAAATAAGAACTTATATTCACAAGTTTCGGGGTAAGCGATAAGAATTTTCTTTTTCCCTTAACTCTTATCCCTTATCCCTGAATCAATACAGCTTCCAAATTCTATATCACATTCAAACATTCTGTTCCAAGGATTTTTTACAGTAAAATTTTTCAAGAAGTCGAAGTGCGGCAAATTTTTTTCCGCGAAATCATTCAGCAATTTTGTATTTAAATTTTCTGCCCAAGAGCGTTTGTCAATAAAATTGTAGTATAAACTTGCGTCGCCAAAATTTTTTACAATTTCATTTCCGACAATCGTCCGAACATTCGCCTGATAACCCCAGTCGTCAAGCAAACGCCGCGCCAAAAGTTTTTGCTTGGAAGTTTCCGACATATTTTTTGCCAAAATTCCTGTCGCGAGTGCAAAGCCTGTGGAATTTGTCGCCGTGTTCCAGCCGGAATAACTTTGCAATCGGAACAGGAAATTTTTTTCCTGCAAAATTTTCATCAGCGCATTGTCCGCGCCGTTTGCAAAATTTATGTCAGCAATTCCTATCGGCAAATTTTTTTCAAGATTTTTTTCTACAAGTTTTGCAAAATTTTTTGTGCTGTCCGAAGGAATTAAATTCGGCGTGAAAGTTCTGCCGTCAGGCACGGGATTATGTCCCCACAAAGTTTTTCCGTCCTTGTCGGTATTCACCAGCAAAACAAAATCTGCGTCGTTTGCTCTTGAAATTTTTTTCGCGCCTGCGATTGTGATAGCCGAATCAATCGACGCAGAAATTTTTTCGTCCGAAAAGGCAGGAACAGTTTCGCCGCCTTTGCCTTTATTAAATTGAACAGAAACTTTTGGAATTTCGCCGCGCATTTCGTTCACAGCGCGAGTTAGAAGCAATAAATTAAATTCGTCGATGCCGGGCATACATTGAAATTTTGTTTTCGGCAAATTATTTTTTTCCGCACAGGAAATAATTTCTCGATATTCTCTGTGCGTTTGACTGAGCGGAGAATTATCATCGCGTCCGATAATCAAATAATTTATTTCGCCGTTCGCCGTCATTTCGATAATTTTTTTTGTGGCGGCGAGATTTTTTTTGCGTCGAGCGAGCCAGTCGGAAAAAATTTCTGCAGGAATTTTATTTTTTAAATCGCGCATTAAAATTTCTTCCGAGAGCGAAAGTCCATAAATTTCTTTTTTGTCGGCAAGCATGGAGTACTGAAAAATATTTGCGCCGTGCCGAACATAATATTCAGGTTCTTCAATGTCGCCTTTCGTGCCCTGTTTCGGAGTTCTCATCAGCGAATCAAAAATATAAATTTTCAAGTCAGGATTTTCTTGGCGAAGTTTTGAAAAATTTTCCAGTCGCCGATTTAAAATTTCTTCTGTGACTTCATGCTTTCGCGAAGGAATCAATCCGCCATACAAAAGTGAATCGGAAGAAATTACAGCCGATTTTGCGCCTTTGACATTTTCAAAAAGCCAATTCCAAAGTTCGTCGGGTTGTCCCATCGTTTCGGAATCATTGAGCAAATTTTTTGGCGGCGCAATAATTTCATAACCGAGTTGCTCAACGACTTCAACAGTTTGGTGGTAAGAAATTGGTCTGTCGTCGTGCGGAATAAATAAAATTTTTCCGTCGCCGCTCGCCGCATTTGTCAAAGTCGTCGTTGTGAAACAGGAAAGCAAAGTTAAAATCATCGTCCGAAAAAAATTTTTGCAAGTTCTAAACACAAAATTTCACCACCAAAAAATTTTCACTGCCAAAAAATTTTCACTGCCAAAAAATCACTGCCAAAAAATTTTCACTGCCAAAAAATTTTCACCGCCAAAAAATTTTCACCGCCAAAAAATTTCACTGCCAAAAAATTTCACTGCCAAAAATTTTCACCGCCAAAAAATTTCACTGCCAAAAAATTTCACTGCCAAAAAATTTTCACTGCCAAAAAAAATTTTAAACAACTTTTCCACGCACAAAAAAATTTTCCTTCAAAACTTAGCCGAGAAAAAATTTTTTCGGCAACTTGGTTTTTTTGACAAGGCTTTTTTGCTGTGATAAAATTTTTGAAGTTTTTACAAAAGATGGTGAGATTTTTGAATTTTGTATCGGTACTTGAAGACGTAGCCACAAAAGATTTGCAAGAGTTGGAAAATAATGTTGAACAGGCGATAGGCGAGGACAAATTTATTTATGAGGCTTGCGCTCCTCTGATAAATGGCGGAAAAAGATTGCGTCCTGTACTCTTTTTGTTGTGCGCGAAATCCAGAGGTGAAATTTCGGCAGAAAAAACTTTGCCGTTGGCAACTGCGCTTGAACTTATCCACACAGCAAGTTTGGTGCATGATGACATTTTAGACAGCGCGAAAAAGCGTCGCGGAGTTCCGACAATAAATTCAAAGTATGGAGCGCAAATTTCTGTCTTGGTCGGCGACTTTCTTTTTGCGAAAGCGTTCCAACTTGTAGCGGAAGGACAATACAGCGCACAAATTGATACAATTCTCTCGAAGTTGGTAAAAAATTTGTGCGTCGGCGAAATTATGCAAGACAGAGCTCTTTTCACCGTGCCGACGATCAGCGAATATTACGACAGAATAAATTTGAAGACGGCAGTTTTTTTGTCAACCTGTTGCAGACTTGGCGGAATTGTTGCCGAAATGGATCAGAAAGATGTTGAATCTCTTGCAAGTTATGGAACAAGTTTGGGATTGGCATTTCAAATTATTGATGATGTTCTGGATTTTTTCGGCGACGAAAAAGTTACAGGAAAAAAAATCGGCGGCGACATAAAAAGCGGCGTTGTAAATCTTCCGGTAATCCGCGCTTTGAGTGTCAGTGATGAATCAGATGTTCTGCGCGAAATTGTCACGCGCCGCGAAGTCACCGACTCGGACATTGATGATGCGATTGAAATTATAAAAAACACTGACGCAGTTGAATATTGCAAGATGCGTGCGGACGGACATATTGATTCGGCGAGATTAAGTTTGCCTTTCTTGATAAAAACTTCTGTCGAAATTGCTTTGGAACAAATTGCAGACTTTGTAGTAGACAGAACTTGGTAAAAGACATGCCTACAAAAATTTTTCTGTCAAGATTTTGTTATTATTTTTTTTTATGACTCCAAGTCTAATTAGTCGGGGCTGCACGCTCTAATCTACTTTTAACTTGCAGAAACTAAAAAACTATAATAAAATTCAGAAAAAATTTTTTCTTAGAAAGGAATGATTGCGATGAAAAAGTTTTTTCTGACGGCGGCTTGTTTTGCCGTGATGACTTCGGGAGCGTTTGCAGCAACGACTTCCATTCCAGAAGATTCCGTCGAGTTCAATGGACACCACTATTTCCTCTTCGACGACGTTGCGCTCAAGTGGGACGACGCAAAAAAATATTGCGAGGAACGCGGCGGACATTTGGCAACAATCACTTCGGAGGACGAGGAAATTTTCCTGAAGGATTTAGTTTCTGAGCACGGAGAAAAAAATTCTTACTGGCTTGGCGGTTACGTCAACAAAATTGGTATGTGGAATTGGATAACCGGCGAAAAATTCAGCTACACCAATTGGGGCGCAGGACAGCCTGACAATTATCTCGGCAAGGAAGATGTCCTGATGATGTATCGCAATCCAAATCCCATGAATCCCAGCAGCAGTCCTCTCGGAGCTTGGAATGATATTCGCCGCGACGGAACTTGCAACCACGAGCCGTTTTTCGGAACGGAAAATATTGGTTTGCTCTGCGAATGGGATGAGTAAAATATTTTTTGACAGAAAAAATCTGTAATCTAAAAAAATTTTCCCCCCGACCTTCTCTGTCGGTTTTTTTATTTGTTTTGAAATTTCAAGTGAAGTAAAAAATAAATTTATTTCGGAATAATATGTCTCAGACATTTTTGCGGATGAGTATTCAGTTCTTTAACTTTTTCTTATAAGTATCCTTCAGAGTGAGATCAGTTAAAATTTCGAGTGGCATTATGTTTCGGTATCAAACAAACCTACCTGAATTGACTTATAACTTTTTGTCTGTTGAACTTGGATTGTACATTCAAGATTAAAAAAATTCTCCTCCTCAAAAATTATTTTTTAAAACTCCGAACTCCATAAACATAAACTCCGCAAAGAATCGCTGCGCCAATGTAACTTACGATCCAAGGGAGATTGAAACCAATCTTCGCATTCAAGATATAGGAAGAAATTATGTACATATAAAAAGTTCCGGGAATCAATGCCATAAGGTAAGGAATTTTATTTTTTATCATGAAGACTGAAATCATCGCAAAGGCAAAAGCTACTGTAGTTTCATTAGCCCAAGCAAAATATCTCCACAAAATTGCAAAACCTTGTGCGTCTGTCTTTGCAAAGAAAAGTATTCCTGCGACAACTAAAAAAATTACCAACGCCAACATCAAAATATTTTTTTTCTGCTGCTGATTTATGTTTAAATTTTCTGCAATGATTAAGCGCAAACTTCTAAGAGCAGTATCGCCTGAAGTAATTCCCAAAATTATTACGCTGACAACTGCAATTATTCCGCCGATATTTCCCAACAAATCTTTTGCAACAACTCCGACAATCAACACGGCAGCTTTTTGAACATCTTCCGCGCTTGCAATTCCTAAATTTAAAACGCCCATTGTGCCGGCTGCCCAAGTCATTGCAATAAATCCTTCAGCTATCATTGAATTGTAGAAAATCATTCTGCCGTGATGTTCATTTACCACAGTTCTGGAAATTATTGTTGCTTGAGTTGCATGGAATCCTGAAGCAATTCCGCAAGTGACCGTTACAAAAAATATTGGAATAAAATTTTCTCCGAAAGGATGCGAATTTAAAAGTGAAGTTTCCCAAATTTCGGTTAAGGGATAGCCCTGAATAAAAATCCCGAAGAAAATTCCAACTGCCGAGAGCAAAAGTATCGCGCCGAAAATCGGATAAACTTTTCCAATAATTTTATCAATCGGTAACAACGTGGCAAGCAAATAATATGCAAAAATTACTCCATAAACCGCGAGCAATGTTGAATTTAAATTTGATACGTCAACTTGCAAAATTTGCGAAACAAATAAATCTCCCGGCGTGTAAATAAAAACCGTCCCAAGCAAGAATAACAGCAGACAAACAAAAATATTGTAGAATAAATAAGTTTTGTTTCCCAGAAATCTTTTGATAAGTGACGGCATTTGTTCGCCATCGTTCCGCATGGAAATCATTCCGCTCATGTAGTCGTGGAGTGCGCCGCCGAGAACGCAACCGACAGGAATTGTCAGAAAAGCTATAGGACCGAATAAAATTCCTTGAATGGGACCCAAGACAGGCCCTGTTCCGGCGATGTTCAGAAGTTCAATTAAAGTTGCTTTCCATTTTGAAATTGGAACGAAGTCCACGCCGTCGCGGAGTCGAATCGCAGGAGTTTTTGCATCTGTCGGGAGAATAACTTTTTCGCAAAATGCGCCGTAAACTGCTCCCCCGATAATTAAAATTGCCAGACCAACCAGAAAAGTTATCAAGAAAATTTCCTCCCTCTTAAAAAAAATTTTCATTATCTCGAATTACAATCCAAGTAAAAAGAATGAAAAACTTATAGATCCCTGTTAAAATTTTTGTATCCACACAAACAAAATCAAAGAATCATATGAATTAAAAGTATCTTAACATATTAAAACGCGAAAAGATACTGTTTTGTAAATTTTCTTTTCACGGCGTTTCATAAATTAGTCAAAGTAATCGACTTTCAAAAATTTGAAAACATTGACAAGGCAGATATAATCGTTTAGGTGATGAAATTGAAAATATTAGCAACTGAAAGTGTGAATAGGTCTTTAAAAAAATTTTGGGAGTAAAAAAAATGTCCTCTTATGCTGATGATGTCAGAGATGAACTTGCAAGAATTTTTGACGACGACACAGAAATTCTTCGCGCCGAACTTGCCGCGCTCCTTAGAATTGGCAGCGTCGAGGTCGAGGGACGCAGAGATTTTTCCAACATAAATGCCGCCGTTGTCAGAAAAGTTGTCACGCTGATAAAAAAACTTTATCCCGATGCAAGGCTTGAAGTCGCCGCCGTCCGCACGAAAAAACTTCGACGCACGATGCGTTATTTTGTCAGAATTTTTTTTGCAGGTTCGATAGAAAATTTTTTGCACAATTTGAACGCAAGGGAACTCACGAGCCGAACGAGATATAAAATTGCTTGGCTGCGCGGAGCTTTTTTGGCGAGCGGCACTGTCAATCGACCTGAGACGGAATACAGGATTGAAATTTTTTCTCCGATCGAAAGTGAAATGCAATTTGTCCAAAAAACTTTTTCCAAGTTGGATTTTGTCGCAAGAATTTATGAACGCGGAGAAAATTTTGTCGTCTACATGAAGGAAGGCGATTCTGTTTGCGATTTTCTCGGAATGATCGGAGCGGAAAATGCCGTCGAGCGTTTTGAAGTTGCCAGAAATTTGAAAGAAGTTCGCTTGCAAGTCAATCGCGTCACCAACGTGGAACTTGCGCGAATGGATCACGCCATCGAAGTCGCGCAAAGACAACTTGCAGACATCAGACTTTTGCAGAGTAAAAAAATTAAAGTTCGCGAAATTTTTCAGGAAGCTATGGAAATCAGATTGAAATTTCCGGAGTGTACCGTCGGAGAATTGGCAAAAAAAATTTTTATTACTCGCCCCGCTCTGAATCAAAGATTTAAAAAAATTCATCAACTTGCCGAAGCCGAGCGGCAAAAAATTTCAAAGACCGACAAAAATTTAAAAAAAGTTTGCAAATAATTTTCAAAAATTTGAAGTGTCCTCAAAAAAATTTTTTAGGAAACTTTTTCTGAGGAGGCTTTTTGTTGCGAAAGAAATTTTAAAGAAAATATTGGCGGCAAAACTGTAAAACTTTTCCAGTGGATGGCACAACAAAAAAAAATTCGCTAAAAAAATTTCTGTAAATTTTGAATAAAACTCTTCGCTTGCCTAAAACTTTTGTAAAGTGTATACTGTCAAGCAAGAGTTTTTTTTGTAAAAAAAATTTTTGAAGGAGGAAATTTTTATGATTAAACCGATTTTAGATGACGAAGAAGATATGTATATTCCGGATATTGGCGAGGTTGATGAAGAAATTGACATTCACGGTCTGTACCCGCGCTCAAATGCAGGAATTGCGTTGAATTGGTCGCCGCTTGAACAGCAAATGTTCGATATGCTTTTGTTGAATCGTTTCGTGACTTACGACAGAGAACTTTTGGACGAAACTGCGAGAACTGTTTCGCGTTTGGTTGAAACTTTTGAGGCGCATGAAATTGCGCGTATCTCTGCCGTTGCCATGTTGAGTTTTCAGCTTGCGGCATCGGAAGATAAATCTTTCGAGGACGAGTACAACAAATACATTCGCTACATTCAAAAGCATCCTGAGGACATTGAAGAAATTCGCAATCCGAACTTGAGGTGAAAATTTTTTATGATTTTAGTTACCGGAGTAACCGGGCAACTCGGTCACGACGTTGTCAAGGAACTTGAAAGGCGCGGAGAAAAATTTATCGCCGCGACTCGGAAAGAAATTAACTTGTTGACTGAGGACGGAGCAAAAAATTTTATTCTGGAAAAGAAACCTGATACCGTGATTCACTGCGCAGCATATACTGCGGTCGATAAAGCTGAAAGCGAAGCCGAAACTGCGCTTACGGTCAACGGGTTGGGGACGAGGTGGATCGCGACGGCTTGCCGCGAAATTGGCGCGAAAATGCTTTTTGTAAGCACTGATTATGTTTTCGGCGGCGACGGTCGTGCGCCTTATGAAATTGACAGCGAAAAAGCTCCTGTGAATACTTACGGCAGGAGTAAACTTCTTGGCGAGGATGCAGTGGCCGCGATTCTGGAAAAAAATTTTGTCGTGAGAATCAGTTGGGTTTTCGGCATCAATGGAAAAAATTTTGTCAAAACAATGCTGAACCTTGCCGACAAAAATAAAAAATTAAAAATTGTGGACGATCAAGTTGGAAGTCCGACCTACACGGCAGACCTTGCGCCACTTCTCTGCGACATGGTAAAGACTGAAAAATTTGGTTTCTATCACGCGACTAACGAAGGCTTTTGCAGTTGGGCAGAGTTCGCGGAGGAAATTTTCAAGCAAGCCGGAAAAAAAGTTGAAGTAGAAAAAATTGCGACGGTTGATTATCCTACTCCTGCAAAGCGTCCTTTCAATTCCAGAATGAGTAAAAAAAGTCTCGACGACGCAGGTTTCAAACGTCTGCCGAGTTGGCAAAGTGCAGTTGAAAGATATTTAAAAGAACTGAAAAAATCTCAAGCATAAACTTTTTTGGAGGGGATTTTTGTGATTATTGAGAGCAACACCATTACCGCAAAAAATAAAGCCGGCGGCAAAAATGAAATTTACATCACCCACCTTTTGACTGAAAAAGAAATGGTCGGTCAGTGCAAAATGTTCGCCAGAGTTTTAATTCCGCCGGGCGCATCGATCGGCGAACACTATCACTACGGCGACAGCGAAACTTATCATATTTTGAGCGGCGTGGGAACTTACAGCGATAACGGCGATCCTTACGAAGTTTTTGCAGGCGACACAACTTTTTGCCCGGACGGCTCGATGCATGGAATTGAAAATAACGGCACTGAAGATTTAGTTTTTGTTGCCTTGATAATTGCAAGTCCGAAAGGCTGAGGGTTTAGTTTTTAGTTTTTAGTAGCTAGATTTTTCTAACAACTAAAAACTTTGCAACTAACTACTAACAATTACCGGTGTGAACAAATTTCAAAAATTGTCCTGCGACTTCGGCAAGTCGGTAAACTGTTCTGACATTTGTCGGGGCGTGATTCAAAACTTTGTAGCGCGGAAAAAATCTGCTGACGTGTAGAGGAATTTCTTCCGAAATATCAGCCAGCCATTTTGCCTCCGCGCTCATTTCATCTTCAGAATCATTCATGTTCGGCACAATCAAAGTTGTAACTTCGACGTGACAACTTTGCGACGCAATTTGAATTGTATTTTTTACAGTTTTAAAATCGCCGCCGAGTTGGTCATAAATTTTTTGACTGAAACCTTTCAAGTCGATATTCATAGCGTCGATCAGCGGCAAAATTTTTTTCAGCGCACCGCTCGAAACAGTTCCATTGGTAACCAAAATAGTTTTTAAATTTACTTCGCGCAAAATTTCCGCCGTGTCCTGAATAAATTCGTAACTGATAAAAGGTTCGTTGTAGGTGAAAGCAACGCCGATATTATTTCTTTCGCGGGCGAGTTCCAGAGCAAGTGCGACTAATTTTTCAGGAGAAGTTTTATGTGCGGGGAAAGTCGAATCCGCCATAGAAATTTCAAAATTTTGGCAGAAAGGACAATTTAAATTGCAACCGTAACTTCCGACAGACAAAATCGAACTGCCCGGAAAAAAATGATACAGAGGCTTTTTTTCTATCGGATCTAAAGCTAAAGAAGTCACCGCGCCATAATTCAGCGCGGTAATTTTTTCGCCGTCGTTAATTCTTCCTCTGCACCTTCCGACCTCGCCGACTTCAAGTTGACAATGATGAGGACAAATTTCGCAAACTTTTTTATCGGACAACTTTAAATCACACTCCGCAATTTTTTTCAAATTATAACATACCTGAAAAATTTATTTAACCGCCACAGAAATTATTTTTTTAGCAAACATCTTCTTTGTCAATTTCTTCACGCGGTTATGAAATTTTTTTGCCAAAAAGTTTGTGATTGTGTTATCCTGTGGCAGAAAAAATTTTTTAAGGAGATTTTTATGACGGCGAATTTAATTGAAATTTTTTCTTCCGTGCAAGGCGAGGGAAAATATTTGGGTTGCAGACAAATTTTTATTCGGCTTTCAGGTTGCAATTTAAACTGCGCTTACTGCGACACAAATTTTAAATCGGTCGAACTTTGCAGCGTCGAAAATAATTTTATAAAAAATCCTGTCGAAGTTTCGCAACTGATTGAGATTGTTCGGAAAATAAATTCTGAAAGTCCTGTTCACTCTGTCAGTTTCACGGGCGGCGAACCTCTTTTGCATTGGAAATTTGTCGGAGAGGTTGCGAGGCAATTAAAAAATTTCGGTATGAAAATTTTTCTGGAGACGAATGGAATTTTGTTTAACGAACTGGAAAAAATTTCCGACTGCGTTGACATCGTGAGCATGGATATAAAATTGCCGAGCGTGACTGAAGAAAATTTTTTTGCCTGTCACAGAAAATTTTTGCAAGTCGCCGCACAGAAAGATTTGTATGTCAAGATTGTGATTTCTGCGGAAACTTCGGACGAAGAATTTGATGCAGCGATAAATTTAATTTCCGAAACTTCGACGGAGATACTTTTAATTTTGCAACCTGTCACGCCTGTAGGAAAAATTCAGGCGACGACTTCGGAAAAAATTTTAAACTTGCAGACGCGAGCGTTGAAAGTTCTAAAAGATGTTCGAGTAATTCCGCAGACGCATAAAATTTTAGCTTTAAGGTGAAGAGGTTTCAGAAACTGTAGTCACAGCTTCTTAGGGACCAGTTCAATGAGGAAGGAGGAATGAGGAGTTAGGAATGAAAATCTAATTCCTAACCCCTAAACATACAAGTTCAGAGGTTTTGATTTTTAGGCTTGAGGAGTGGAGGAAAAATTTTGACTAAGTGGATTTTTTTGGGCGACGAGTCGCGAAAAATTTTTGTAAGTTGGATTTTGAAAATTGAATCGACTGACATCGAGGAGGAAAGAAGTTTAATTTTGCGGCGCGGCGAAACTCCTCTGGAAAAAAATATTTCCGGCACAGGAAATTTAATTTTTACGACTTACAATCTGCCGCCCGGAATTGAAATTTTTGTTCCGGCTTACACAGCAAATTTAAATATCGACACTTCAGCTTTTGATAACTGCGCGATTTTTGAAATGTTTCCTTTCGGCAAAGAATCGACTGAGGATTTAGCGCGGCTTTTGACTGCGAACAAAAAAAAATCTCCCGCAATTTTGTTCGTGATGATGGACGTAGTCGATAACGAAGACGATTCACCTGTCGGATTGACGGCGATGAAAAATATTTTTACAAGAAAACGCCGCGACATTTTGACTGCGCGAGATGAATCTGACGTTTTGGAAATTTTGCACTGGCACAGACCGTTGGCGGCGGATGTTATAAAATTGATTCGCAGCGAAATTCAAGACATTAACAGCAACACGGATGAAATTTTTGACGCATACGAAAATTTTTTGGTCGAACAGAAAAGAATCGGTTGCCTGAGTGACGGCGTTAAAAATAAAATTGTGAGCTTTTCCTCCGTCAAAGGCAAAAATCATATTTGGATAAGTTATCGCGAAGTCGCGCAGAAAATTTTATTTCCGCAAACTAAGTCCGGCGGCTTGAAAGGTTTGTTGGAACTTTACAGAAAAACTTTGTATCAAGATGAACAGCAAAAAAGTATCGCGTCGTTAATTTGGAACTCTGATACAGATTGTGCACAGCTTGAAAAAAAACTTTTGGCGCGATTTGATGAAGTTATGCAGATGCCGAAAAAATTTCAAGGTTTTTTGAATCCTGAAGAGGCGTACTCGGAACACAGCTACTTGATGCTGATTCGCAAAGGCAGTCGTTTCAGCGAAATTGACAAAGAATTTTTGTCAGAGTATGAAAATTTTATTCAAAATGACGCGAGAGATATTTTGATAGATGAACTTGAATTTCACATTGAACAGTTAAAAAATATTTCTTGAAGGGAAATGCAAAAATTTTTTCTTTCGGTCAATCTTTCTTACTGCACAAAAAAAACTCCCAACTATTCACAGCGGAAGTTTTTTTTTCAAATTCTGTATGCAAACGTAATTTTTTTTTTGAGGATTGTTCGATACTCCATATTCAAAATCAATTTTTACGCATCCAGTGAGGTATCTCGATGACGCCAATACCATTTCCTTGACCGGAATTGGAATTTGTTGAAGGTTTCGGAGCGGAATTATTTTGACCGCCGCCGAAAACGGGAAAACCGCCAAGCCCTAAACCTTTTGATTGTTGCTGAGATTCGGCAGATTTTTCTTCGCGTTTGACATTAGCTTTCACCGGTGGACGAACAATTTCAGCTTCGTCGTCAAATCTTGTAGCAATTACTGTCACGGTCACAGTATCACCAAGAGATTCGTCGACCGACACGCCCCAGATAATTTCTGCGTCAGGATGTGCCGCCTCCTGAACTGTTGTAGACGCTTCGTTAATTTCAAGCATAGAGAGCGAATCAGTTGCGCCCATGATGTTCAACAAAATTCCCCGCGCACCTTGTATTCCTGTTTCAAGGAGCGGAGAGTCAATAGCCGCCTTGACGGCATCAACCGGCGCATTTTCTCCCGACGCTTCGCCGATTCCCATCAACGCCGAGCCGGAATTGCTCATTACAGATTTAACGTCCGCAAAGTCTAAGTTTACAAGACCGGGCACTGCGATTAAGTCCGAGATACCTTTAACACCTTGACGCAAAATATCGTCGGCAATGCTGAAAGCTTTTGTCATTGGAGTTTTTTTGTCAACAACTTGCAAAAGTCTGTCGTTCGGAATTGTAATAATTGTGTCGACATTCATTTTCAGATTTTCAATTCCGAGATCTGCATTTTTCTTGCGCTTAGGTCCTTCAAAAGCAAACGGACGAGTCACAACGGCGACAGTCAACGCACCAATTTCTCTGGCGCATTGTGCGACGATAGGCGCAGCACCTGTCCCGGTTCCACCGCCCATTCCTGCAGTTATAAAAACCATGTCCGAGCCGCGCAGTGCTTCTAAAATTTCCTCGCGACTTTCCTGAGCCGCCTGTTCACCAATTTCAGGACGCGCCCCTGCGCCAAGTCCGCGAGTCAACTTCTGTCCGATTTGCATACGATTGGGAGCGAGCGCGTTTCCAAGTGCTTGGGCATCTGTATTTATGGCGATAAACTCAACGCCTTCCAACCCAAGCGCAATCATTCTGTTGACTGCGTTGCTTCCGCCGCCGCCCACTCCAATTACTTTGATCTTAGCTAACTGATCCAAGCCGTTATCATCAAAATCTAACACATTCTATGCCCCCATTATTCATAGATTTCATCCGTAAAATTTTTTTCAAGGGTATATTTTAAAAAAGTTTCCAACGCATTTTACTATAAAAAAACTTTTTATGCTATAGCAAGAAAAAAAAATCCCAATAATTCAGTTTTTTTTCACAAAGTTTGTTGAGTTTTTCATAAAAAATTCCCTATTATGTAATAAAATTCAGTGAAAAGTTATTCGGCAGACAAAAAATTTTTCCTGCAAGAAAAAATTTTCAACAAGTTCAGGAGGTTTGGAAAGAGAAATTTTTTCTGCAGGGAAGGTAAATCGGTTTGACGAATTATTTAGGAAATTTATTTTAGAGGGAATGATTTTTTTTGCCGATAAAGATACCGAACAATTTGCCGGCGGCGAACATCCTGGAAAGCGAAAATATTTTTGTAATGGATGCGGACAGAGCGTATACGCAAGACATTCGTCCGCTGAAGATTTTAATTTTGAACTTGATGCCGATCAAGTCCGTCACTGAAACTCAACTTCTTCGCTTGCTTGGAAATACTCCTCTGCAAGTTGAAGTGGATTTCATTTACACAGCAAGTTATATTCCAACTCACACTTCGCAAGATTATTTGACTGAGTTTTATGGAACTTTCCAAGATGTCAAACAAAAAAAGTATGATGGCTTTTTAATCACCGGTGCGCCTGTCGAACTCATGGACTTTGAGGAAGTTGCTTACTGGGATGAACTGTCGGAAATTTTGGAATGGAGCAAATCTCACGCTTGGTCAACTTTCCACATTTGCTGGGGAGCGCAAGCCGGACTTTTTTATCACTACGGCGTGCCGAAATATAATTTGCCTGAAAAACTTTCCGGAGTTTATCTTCATAAACTTTGTGTGCAGCATGAAAAACTTTTTCGCGGCTTTGACGATGAATTTTTTGTTCCGCACTCAAGGAACACAGAGGAACGCAGGGAAGATATTGAAAAAATTCCCGAGCTTACAATTTTGGCTGAGGGTTATGAGGCAGGAGTTTACGCTGTTGCAAATTTAAAAAAGCGTCAATTTTTTATCACAGGTCACGCCGAGTACGATCCTTACACTTTAAAGTCGGAATATGAGCGCGATTTAAAAGCAGGGCTGAATCCTAAAATTCCGCAAAATTATTTTCCTGCAGATGATCCTTCACGCGAACCTGTGGTTAAGTGGAGGAGCGTGGCGCATTTGCTTTTTGCCAACTGGTTGAATTATTATGTTTATCAAGAAACGCCTTTTGAAATTGATTCGATCGGCTGAGATTTTTTTGGAGGGAAATTTTGTTATGAAAAAATTTTTTGTCAGTCTCTTTGCTGCGGTGACTTTTTTAATGTCGACTGCTTTTGCCGGTGAAGTGGAAGTGCCGGAAAATATTTATCAGTGGATCGACTCCACGCCGCGCAGCAATTATTATTTTAATTTTCGGCAGACAAATTACGCAGTGAAGGACGACGGCACTATTGACTTGTACACAATCATCGCGCCGACAATTTGCACTTACGACAATATTCAGATCGACGACGTTTTGCAGAAAAGACGCTGGCGCGGTTTGAGCACAGAAAAATATTCCGACTTAGTTGGTCGCGCAGATTATCTGAAGTTCGATTTGGAAATTGGAACTGTTCAAGTTATCGAGCGTTGCAATCTCGACTCAACTTTTACTTCCATTGACAGTGAAAAAAATTTGCATCCCATTCCGCTGTCCAGTTTTTCAAACAAAGAAATTTCCAGAAAAATTTATCGAACTATTTTGGTCTGGGCGAAAAAAAATACTGAGGTGATGATTGGGCACAGTCGCGGTCACCTGAGCAGTAAAGATGCAAAACTTAAACCGGAAGAAATGCCAATCAGTAAATTCGATTGGATTGCGGACAGTAAATAATTTTTTTTCGGAGGGAAAATCTTTCTGAAAAAAAACTTTCCAGAGAAAAAACTTTCCAGAGAAAAAACTTTCTGAAGAAAAAAATTTTCTGAAGAAAAAATCTTTCCGAAGAAAAAATCTTTTCGGAGAAAAAATCTTTCTGAAAAAAATCTTTTCGGAGAAAAAACTTTCTGAAGAAAAATCTTTCTGAAAAAAATCTTTCTGAAAAAAATCTTTCCGAAGAAAAAATCTTTTTGGAGAAAATCTTTCCGAAGAAAAAATCTTTCTGAAAAAAATCTTTCCAGAGAAAAATCTTTCCAGAGAAAAACTTTTTGGAAAAACAAATTTATAAAATTTTTCGCGCAAAAAAAAATAATTTGTTGACAGAGATTATAAAAGACTGATAAACTTATGCAAAATGAACAGGAGGAAAGAGCGAGACGGTTATACTGCCCTCGCTTTTTTTGGGACTGATTATATTTTTTTGATTGAGGAGGAAGTTTTTTTGCGAATCTTAATGGTCGGCGACGTTTTCGGACGACCCGGCAGAAAATTTTTTGCTGAACAAACTGCTAAAATCAAACAGGAAAAAAATATTGACGTTGTGATTGTCAACGGCGAAAATGCGGCGCACGGCAAAGGTTTAACTCAGGCAACTTTCAGCGCACTTTTGAGCGGCGGCGCAGACATCGTGACAACAGGCAACCATATTTGGGACAGAAAGGATATTTATGAATTTATTGACCGCGAACCTTTTTTACTTCGCCCGGCAAATTATCCTGAAAATTGTCCCGGTCGAGGATATTGCATTTATCCCTACAAAGCAAAAAATATCGGCGTGATAAATCTTGAAGGCAGAACTTTTATGCAACCTCTTGACAGTCCCTTCGCGAAGGTGGAGGAAATCTTGAAGGAAATTAAAAAAGACTGCGACATAATTTTGATTGATTTTCATGCCGAAGCGACTTCAGAAAAACTTGCGTTAGGTTTTTTTCTGGATGGAAAAGTTACCGCCATTGTCGGCACGCATACTCATGTTCAAACGGCGGACGAAAGATTTTTGCCGAAAGGTACAATCTATATGACTGACTTGGGAATGGTCGGACCTTTGAACTCAATCATTGGCACAAAAATTGATAATGCGCTGAATAAATTTTTGACTTGCCGAATGACTAAGTTTGAAGTTGCAGATGCGCCTTGCGTCTATTGCGGATTGATTGTCGAAGTCGATGACAAAAATAATCAGCCGCTTAAAGTCGAGCGACTACGAATTGTCGAGGAAGTTTGATAAAAAAAATTTTTTTCCCGCCGGAGATAAAAAAAATTTCACAAGTTTGTTATGTCTTTATGTCCAACTTAACAGACAAGTGAAGGATTTTAGCTGTATTTGCAGAATAGTAAGGCAAACTTGTAAAAGTTCGAGAAAGGGGAATTATCATGGAAGTTTTAAAAGTATCGGCTAAATCCAATCCTAATTCTGTGGCGGGAGCACTTGCAGGCGTTATTCGCGAGAGCGGCAGCGCGGAAATGCAAGCTATCGGCGCAGGCGCATTGAACCAAGCCGTTAAAGCAGTGGCCATCGCGCGGGGATTTGTCGCACCGCATGGAGTAGATTTAATTTGTATTCCTGCGTTCACGGACATCGAGATTGACGGCAGCGAGCGCACTGCAATTAAATTGATTGTCGAGCCGCGTTAAAATTTTTTTAGTCGGAAAGTATATTTACCGAAATTTCATTTGAATTTCCGACAACTGAAAAGAGGTAAATTTATGCCCGCAGATTTACATACGCACACAAATTTTTCTGACGGCAGTTTTTCGCCTGAAGAACTTGTCGCGGAAGCAAAAAAAGTTGGTCTTACATATCTTGCCGTCACCGACCATGACACGGTGGACGGCGTTCGTTATTTATATGAAAATAACCTCTATCCCAACAAAGGAATTAAAATTATTCCCGGAATCGAAATCAGCGCGAGCAATCCCGAGCACGATGTTCATATTGTCGGTTACAACATTGACATTTACGACAGCAGACTTTCGGAGATGATTAACGAAATTTCTGAATCGCGTTGGACGAGGTTTAGCGAAATTGTAAAAAAGTTGCAGGAAAATAAATATCCAATTCGCGAAACAGATGTTTTGCAAGTCGCCGGAGCCAGCAGGTCTATCGGCAGGTTTCATGTTGCGCGAGTTTTGGTGAAGGCAGGATTTTTTAAAAATATCCGCGAGGCTTTTGAAAAAATGCTCGGCAAAGATAAACCTGCTTACGCGCCGAGATATTTTCCTGAAATTGATGAAGTTGTCGAAGTCATCCACCAAGCGGGCGGACTGGCTTGTTTGGCTCACCCGAAACTTGTCGGAGATGATTTTTTGGTTGAGGAAATTTGTAAAAAAGTTGACGCACTGGAAGTTTTTTATCCTTTCCATACTGAAGAAGATGTTCAGCGTTACAAAACTTTAGCGTCGCAATATAATTTATTATTGGGCGGCGGCAGCGACTTTCATGGAACTGCATCACGTTTTGTAAGTGCGCTGGGAGAATTTACAATTCCGAACGAATTGGCAGAAAAATTTTATATTAAACCTGACTCGGAAGTTTAAGATTTTTGTAAAAAAATTTTTGGCGAACTAAAAAAAATCGGAGCAAACTATGCAACCTAATCAAATTAAAAATCTTTGGCAACAGGTTTTATCCAGGTCACGCGAATATCTTTCTGAAAATGCAGTCGCAAAATGGATTGAACCTTTAAGACCTGTGTCGTTGGAAAAAAATGTTTTGACTTTGGCAACGACGGACGAACTTTTGCGGCAATGGGTTGAGGATCGCTATCTTTCAAAATTGGAAGAGGCTTTTTTTGATTTATCCGGCGAACATTTGAGCATTGTTGTAAAAACTATGCGCCGCACAAAATTTAAAGTCAAACCTGAAAACGAAGTTCAGATGACTTTGGAGATGAGCGAAGAAAAAAATTTTCCTCAGGCGACAGAAAAAATTTCTCCGCCGCCTGAAAATTCCACGCTGAATAAAAAATATACTTTTGAAAATTTTGTCATTGGAAAGTCAAATGAATTTGCTCACGCCGCCGCTCAAGCAATTTGCCGCAATCCAGGAATGAATTACAATCCTTTTTTTATCTATGGCGGTGTCGGTCTCGGCAAAACTCATTTAATGCAAGCTGTCGGAAATAAAATTTTTGAAACTTCGCCGCAGAAAAAAATTCTCTACGTTTCTGCCGAACAGTTTACAAGCGAATTGATAACTTCCATTCGCGAACACAAAATGAATGCCTTCAAGGAAAAATATCGCAAAACTGATGTCCTTCTGATCGATGATATTCAATTCCTCGCCGGAAAGGATGCGACGCAGGAAGAATTTTTTCACACCTTCAATGAACTGCATAACCTCAACAAGCAAATTGTTATCGCCGCCGATAAACCTCCGAAACAAATCGCAGGACTTGAGGAGCGTTTAAGTTCAAGATTTTCATGGGGACTTTGTACCGATGTTCAGATTCCCGACATTGAGACTAGAATTGCAATTTTACAAAAGAAGGCTCAGTTGGAAAATATTTTAATTCCTCCGCAAATTATTTCAGGATTGGCAGAAAAATTTGATTCAAATGTTCGCGACTTGGAAGGAGCATTTAATCGCGTCGTCGCTCGCGCTACTTTAATGCACAGAAGTTTTGAAGATGCTTTTAATGATTTGGAGGGCGACGACCAAAAAAATTTACAGGCAGATATTTTTGTGAAACCTGAAATGCCTCAGCCGCAAACTGATTTATCCTTGCAGGAAATTGTTGCAAAAGTTGCTGAACATTTTGCTTTAACTCCCGACTCACTCCTTAGCAACAGCCGCGCACAAAAAATTGCTCGCCCAAGACAAATTGCAATGTTCCTCTGCCGCGCATTGACTTTAACTTCTTGGTCGGTTATTGCAAAATTTTTCGGCAAGCGCGATCATGCAACTGTTATTCGCGCACACAGCAAAATTCAGCTTGAGTTGAAAAAAAATCCTCAGCTGCTTCAACTTTTGCAAAAACTTTTTCCCGACGCAAATTTTTGATTTTTTAATATCTGAAAATTCCACACTGACAACAAAAAATTATTTTATCGACGTTGACGTTAAAAGTTTGCAGTGATATAATTGCGCTGTTGATTGTTTAACGCAGTTTGAAGCGGAGGGAGGGAAAATAACCGTGGCTAATGAGGTTAAGGTAGGAAAAAACGAATCGATCGATAGTGCTCTCCGACGCTTTAAACGCACCTGTCAAAGAGCAGGTACGCTTGCCGAAGTTCGCAAACGCGAACACTATGAAAAACCCAGCGTTCGCCGCAAGAAAAAATCTGAGGCGGCTCGTAAGCGTAAATTTCGTTGATTCGCATTGAAAAAATTCCAAAAAATAAAAAGTCGTTGTCCTTCCAAAAGTTTGATGGCGACTTTTTTCAATTTCATAAAAAATTTTTTGCGAAGGAATTTTTTTATTTTCGGCGAAATTGCAAATGTTAATTTGTCAGAGAAAAAATTTTTTTTAGTGGAGAGATTTTTTTTATGTATGGAATTTATTTGGTGGGCGTGATGATTGTCACAGGCGGAGCGATTGCTTTTATCGGCGACAAGCTCGGCACAAAGATCGGCAAAAAACGCCTGTCAATTTTCGGACTTCGTCCGCGTCACACTTCCATGATTGTGACAGTTATAACAGGCGGGTTGATAACCGCGCTGACGATGGGAACTTTGGCTGTGACTTCCGAAAATGTTCGCACGGCTCTTTTTGGAATGGAAGAATTAAATTCGGCGATGGAGTCCACAAGAATAAAACTTACCGAAGTTTCGGACGAACTTTTTTTGACGCAGGGAGAATTGGCTGATGCCGGAAAAGATTTGTTGCAGTCGAAAGATGAAATTGAAACTTTGAAAGCCGAGCAGAAAGAATTAACCGCCGAGTCCGAACGCCTGAAGGAAGGCAACGAACAACTTGAGCAGGAAAAATCTGAGCTGACTGCGGAAAATAAAACTTTAGCCGACACAAATTCCGCGCTGGAGGACAGCAACAAAAAACTTTCTGCGTCGAACACAAATTTGACTTCGGAGAATGAAAAGCTGACAAAAAATAATTCCGAACTTGAGGAACACGCAAAAAATCTGCGCGACGGTTTGATTGCAATTCGCGAAGGCGACATAATTTTTAAAGCCGGAGAAATTTTGTCCAGCGGAGTTATCAATCCGAATCAATCCGCAGAAAAAATTGCCGCCGACATAAATAAATTAGCGGACGAAGCGTCAGGAAATATTTCTGCGCGTTTCGGAGAAACTATTGACAGTTCTGTTTGGATTTATCAGCCTGAATTAAATCGCGCAATCGAAACAATTTCAAAAAGCAAACAAGATATGGTTTTGAGAATCACGGCGGCAGGAAATTTAGTTCGCGGTGAACCTATTCGCACTGCGCTGTCGCTTTACAAAAATGATTCTGTTTTCGACAAGGGAGAATTTATTTTTTCAAAAACTTACGACGTTGTGAAAGAGGCGGACGCAGAAATTATTTTGCAAAATTTTTTGTCTGAAATAAATCGCGCGGCGGTTGGCAGAGGAATTTTGGCAGATCCGATCAGCGGCTCGGTCGGAATCATTGACGGCGATCAACTTTATGAAGTTATGGATTCGGTCGGAAAAATTCGCGGCAAAGTTTATTTGTCGGCTTATGCGAAGGACGCGACGACTTCAATAGGACCTTTGCGACTGAATATTAAAGTTGAGCAAAGGCGCGGACTTTAAAATGTTTGCGGTAGGAATTGATCCCGGTCGCGACAAATGCGGCGTTGCGGTTTTGACTTCAAACGGCGAAATAAAATTTCAGTCGGTCATCGCGACAGAAAAGTTGAGGGAAACTGTTCGGGAGCTTGCAAAAAATTTTGATTTAAAAATCGCGGTCTTGGGAAACGGAACAACTCATCAGGCGGCGAAAAAAATTCTAGAAGAAATTTTACCTGTCAAAGTCGTGGACGAAAAACATACAACCGAGCAGGCACGTCGAGAGTATTGGGAAAAAAATCCTCCGCGAGGTTGGCGAAAACTTTTGCCGACAACAATGCAAACGCCTCCCGAGCCTGTGGACGGAATTGTTGCAGAAATTTTAGTAAAAAAATTTTTGGAGAGTGAGAAGGTATGAACTGCAAAAAAATTTTTTTTATCGCTTTTCTGCTGTCCGCTCTTCACTGTCCGTTATCAACTTGTTCGGCTGATGTTCAATTTGGCGACAAAGGCGAGGAGGTCGAGGAAGTTCAGCGGCTTTTGATTGAAAAAAATTTTTTGACCGGCGAAGCTGACGGAGATTTCGGCGAGGAAACAGAAAACGCCTTAAAAAATTTTCAGCGAGCGAATAATTTGATCGCGGACGGAATTTGCGGAGCGGAAACTTTTCGATTTTTGCGCGAAGAAAATTTTTCCTCGACTTCCGAAATAAAATTCGGTGACAGCGGCGACAAAGTTGCTGAGATTCAAAATATTTTAATTCGTCTCGCTTACTTGGAAGGAGCGGTGGACGGAGTTTTCGGTGCAGTGACAGAGGACGCGATTAAACAATTTCAAGCCGACAATAATTTGATCGCGGATGGAATTTGCGGAGCGGAAACTTTTAATTTGTTGGAAAGTTCCGAGTCAGGAAAAAATTTTTCTTCCGAAACTTCCAATAATTTAACTCAACCTGCCGAGCCTTTGAAATTCGGAGATCAAGGTTACGAAGTTCGCGAATTGCAAGATATGTTAATCGGCTTGGGATATTTGACAGGAGCGGCGGACGGAGATTTTGGTGCGGCGACAGAAAATGCGCTGAAAGATTTTCAATTTGCGGTCGGCTTGGCGGCGACGGGAATTTTTGATGAAAAAACTTTTAACTTGCTGAACGATCCAAAAACAATTTCTAAAGGAACGATTCCTCAAGACGCAGGAGTTGCTGAGGTCGGCGACATCGTAAAACCGGGTATGCGCGGACCGGGCGTGGAAAAAGTTCAGCGACTTTTAATTGAGCGCGGATTTTTGGACGGCGATGCGGACGGTTGGTGCGGTGCGGCGACTGTTGCGGCGATTAGAGATTTTCAATACAGCGTCGGGTTGACGGCGGACGGAATTTGCGGAATTTCAACCTACGCCGCTTTGGAAAATTCTCAGTACGCGACGGAGGATGCCGAGTGGCAAAAATCTGTCGAAGAATTTCCAAAGTTCAAGCGAACAATTTATGTTGACGCGACAGCTTACTGCGCGAACGATCCTCATTCCGGAGGAAGTTTGACGGCTTCCGGCACAAAAGTTCGGCGAGGAATTATTGCCGTCGATCCTTCCGTGATTCCTCTCGGCACGCGAGTTTATATTCCCGATTACGGCGAAGCGATCGCGGAGGACACAGGCGGCGCGATTAAAGGAAACAGAATTGATATTGCCTTCGACACTTACGAGGAGGCGATAAATTTTGGTCGGCAAAGTTTACAAATTTACATCATTGATAACTAAAAAAAGCAACTTGGCGTTGCCGGCGTTGCTTTTATTTTTTTGTTGTCAGTCAAATTTTAAATTTTTCAGCTCGGGAAAAAGATCTCCGATCGATTCTGAAAATGCTTTCGGATTCAACATATCAATGACAGGTTTCATTGTCTGCTGAAATTTTTCTTCGTCCTGCATGAGCGTCAAAATTGCGGCAGTATTTTCAGCGTCGGCAAGGGCGGTGTGTTGAGTGCCTTTAAAATTTCTGTCCATCGCCCCGACGGCGTGCTTGAGCGCGAGATTTGCCGAAATTCCAATCTTATCGTCAAACTTCTTCTGAATATCTATCCACTGTCTCTCGAGCCTTTTAACGTCAAATTCGGGGATTTTATAGGCACATTCATTTCGGAGTTGATTGATGTCTGAATTGCTCCAAGAATAAATTTTCATGTCCCAAGTTCCAACCCAGTCGAAAAAATTTTTGAAAGCCTCAGGAAATTTTTCTTTGTCGGCAACCATTTCGTCCGTGATCCCTGTCAACTTTGTAATGTGATTGCTGATTTTTCCAAAAGTCGGCTGAACGTAACATTGAAAGGTGTCGATCTGCTGATAATTTTCATCTAACTTGACTGCGCCGAATTCGATCACTTCGTCGAGCAAAAATTTTCTTACTTCCTTTAAGTCGCGCTTTATTGGATTCATTTCCAAATCAATAACTATGTGAATCATTCTGTCCTCCCAAAAAAACTTTTCAAAAATTTTACTTCATATTTAAAAATTCTTCAACCGCTTTTTTTGCCGAAAAAATTTTTGCTGAATTAAAAATGCAAATTGAACCCCAAAATTTTTTTGTTGCCTACTGCAAAAAATACTTTCAAAGTTTCAAGGAAATGTTATAATATCAAAAAATTTTGCAGGTAAAAAAAATTTTTCTCATACAGGAGATGTGAAGATGAAGAAAAAAATTTTGATTGTTGATGATATGGAAGTTTCCTTGATGATGACTGAAAATATGTTGGCGGAGGAATATCAAACTTTCTGTGCGTCTTCGGGAATGGAGGCGATGGAAATTTACAGGAAGGAACAGCCGGACATGGTTTTGTCTGACTTGAGGATGCCGGGAATGACAGGCTATGAACTTCAGCTTGCCTTGCAGGAAGAATTTCATGAAACAATTCCATTTATGTTTATGACTGCCGACCATGACGAAGAAACCGAAAGTCAAGGATTTGAAAATGGCGCGATGGATTTTATTCGCAAACCTTTCAGCCCGGACGTTTTGCTCAAACGCGTTGCAAACATTATGCAGACTGTTGAACAGATTGCTACCCTGAAGAAAAGTTCTTCTACAGATTCTCTGACAGGACTTTTGAACAAAGCCTCTGTTGCCGTCGAACTCACGAAAGTTTGTCAAAATTCTCTCGGTGCGTTGATGATGATTGACTTGGACAGTTTTAAACTTGTCAACGATATTTATGGTCACGACATGGGCGACAAAGTTTTGATAAGTTTCGCAGATATTTTGCGCTCGGCTTTTCGTCCGGACGATTTTATCGGCAGAATGGGCGGAGATGAATTTGTTGTCTTCTGCAAAGGTATTCATGAAGATGCCGTGATTGAGTACAAGACACAGTTCATTAACGAAAGAGTTGCTGAGGCGGCAAAAAAGTTGATGGGCGAAGAAATGAATATTCCGCTCGGTGCGTCGATTGGTTGTGTCTTCGTCCCGATGAGCGGAAATGTTTTTCCCGAACTTTACAAGAAAGCTGACAAGGCACTTTACAGCGTCAAACAGAATGGCAGACATGGTTGCAGCATTTTCAACGACGACGAACACGTTGAGGAATCTTTAACTGAAGTCACGGGAATTGATCAAGTTGAAATGATTCTTGGCGAAAGAAATCCTGATGAAGGTTGCATTGTCTTTCCTTTCGAGGCGTTCAGGAATGTTTACAGATTTTTGAAACGCAATCGCGGAGCTTACAGCAAACAAACTTGCTTAATTGTTTTCTATCTCAAGCGACACAAAAGCGGCGCACTTCAAATGTCAGATGCGGCAGAACAATTTTTGACAGTTATCAGCGCGACTTTTAGAAAAGGCGACGCAGTTACTCAGAATGGCACAAGTCAATTTTTCGCTCTCCTCACTAACGCCGACGCTTATCGCGAAGTAAAAAAAGTTACAGACCGCGTTCGTGAAAATTGGGATCATGTTCCTGCCTGCACATATTTTACTTTTAATTATGAATGGAAAGTTTTGGATACCTAAAATTTTTTTTAGCAACATGGAGGTGTCTGGAAATGAATGGAATTATTTTTGAACCGAACAGATCCGGTGAACTTACAAAATATTATCCCGATCTTGAACAGAAAAATTTTCCGCAACTCGACGAAGAAAATTTTCATTCGGACGGAAGGAAAAATAAAAATGTTTCTGAGGAAGTCAGCAAACTTTTCAAAAACGCACAGGAAAGCGGTTACTCGCCAATCAGTTTTGATTTGTTTAAAAAAGATGATGACGACACCGATGCGGCAGGAAATACTCACGGAATTATTTTAAATCCCGGCGCATCGACTCACAAGGCGTTGGGAAAAAAATCTTCTCCCGCCGAGTGCGAGACCTGCGCGAACAGAAAATATCAAGACGGCTCCGACGAAAGTGATGTTTCCTTCCAAACTCCGTCGCATATTTCTCCGTCAATCGCCGCGACTGTCGTTTTGGGTCACGAACATGAACACGTCGCCAACGCTTATGAAAAAGAGCGCAACGGCGAAGGCGAAGTTGCCAATGTCACAGTGACTTTGCATAATGATATTTGTCCCGAGTGCGGCAGAGTTTTTGTCGCCGGTGGAGTAACTCACACAGAAATGAAACAAACTCACAGCAGCGAACAAAAAAATCCTTACGCACAGGAACAAAAATCTGAAACTGAAAATAAAGTTCGCGGCGCAGTCGTGGACTTGGAATTATAAAAAAATTTTTTCTTTCGGAAGTAAAAATATTTGCTGTAAAAAATTTTTTTCGGAATCAAAAAAATCCTCTGCACTGTGCAGAGGAAAATTTTTTTTATCTGGCGGTAAAAATTTTTTTGAAAGAAATTTTTTTCTGCTTGAAGAAAGATTTTATCAGCAAAAATGCAAGAGCCGCTTCAAAAAAATCTTCCAGAGAAAAATTCAGTGCGACATATTCTATCGGCAAAATTTTCGGCAAAAAATAAATCAGCGGAACTTGAACTGCAAGCGGAGTTAAACTTATTAAAATATTTCGCCATTCATCCTCTAACGCCGCCATTATTCCGCTAAGCCAAGTATAAATTCCGACGAAGGGTTGCAATAAAAACATCAGCCGCAAAAATGTTACCATTTCCGGCGTTACAATTTCTCCTTCCGCTATGAAAAAATCTGTCAGTTCTTTCGTGAAAATCATCAGCAAAATATAAATTGCGAAAGTTAAAATCATCGTCAGAGAAAATCCATAACGCATGACTCGCAAATATTTTTTTTCTTGTTTCGCGGAAAAAAGTTTGCTCATCAACGGCTGTATTCCTGTGTCCAAACCGTTCAGCGGCAAAAGTACAAAACTTAAAATTATATTTCCAATCGCCGCCGCCGCCAAAAGTTCCGACGCTTCATTCCAAAGCAAAACTACATTCAAAAAATATTCTATGAAACTCATCATCAAAGTTCCAATAGCAAAACCGCCGCCAATTTTTATTTCTTGCCAGATATATTCAAATTCGCCAATGCCGCTTGAAGTTTTAAATTTTTGCGGAGAAAATCTGAAATACCAAAAAGTAATTGCAGTTCCCGAAATCTGCGCGATGACAGTTGCAAAAGCTGCGCCATCCAATCCCCAGCCGAACAAAATTATAAAAATCGCGTCCAAAATTATATTTATAATCGAAGTCGAGCCGAGTAAATAAAAAACATGGAAAGGTTTATCAATGCAACGCATAAATGCGCCTGTCAAATAAATTGTCAGCAAAAATGGAAAACCCCAGAAACTAATTTTCAAATAATCAATCGCAAGATCGGTTACATATTGTTCGTGACCATTTGAAAGAAAATTTAAAATTTGTTCGACAAAAATATCTCCCGCAATCGAAAAAATTATTCCGAAGATGATCGCGACAAAATAATTTGTCAGCATAATTTTTTCAGCAAGATTTTTTTTTTTCGCGCCGACTTTTTCAGAAACTACCGCACTGCCTCCGGTTTCAAATAAAATTCCGAACGCCATAAAAATAATTGTTACAGGATAAACCAAAGCCATCGCCGCCAAGCCGTCACTCCCAACAAAATTTCCAATAAAAAGTCCGTCAGTTGTCATGTAAACACTCATGACGACAAGCGCGGCGAAAGTCGAACCGCCATACTTAATAATTTCCTTCACGGTCGAAAAAAAATCTTCACTCATACATACACCCCCAAAATTTTTTACATTGTAACATAAAATTGCTATAATACGCGAAAACTTTTAGAAATTTTTAGAAACTGTATTCAAAGTTTCAGAGTTAAGGGGCTGGGAATTAGTGGTTAGCGGTTAGAAAAAAAACTAACAACTAATTCCTCCTTTATCACTTATTCTCGGAACTTGTGAATACAAGTTTTTAGATTTACTGTAAGAGGTGAAAAAATTTTTGGATAAAGTAAGATTGGCGGCAACAAAAATAATTTACGCAGTTACGGAGAAAGGCGCATATGCAAACATTGAACTTGCAAAAACTTTGCGGCAAGAAAAATTTTCCGACTTAGACAGAAGATTTTGCACTGAATTGGTTTACGGCACAATTAAAACCGCTGTGAGTTTAGATTGGAAGTTGCAAAAATATTTAAGTCGTCCGATTGAAAAAGTTGACGCAAAAATTTTATCAGTCCTGCGACTTGGAATGTATCAAATTTTTTTCATGGACAGAGTTCCAAACTCGGCGGCGGTGAATGAATCTGTTGAACTTGCAAAAAAAATTTCCGGCATCGGCGCATCAAAATTTGTGAATGGAGTTTTGCGCTCGGCTGTCAGAAATCCTGAGAAGTCGAAATTTCCTGAAGGCGACGACGCAGAATCAATCGCGCTGAAAAATTTTCATCCGACTTGGTTGGTAAAAATTTTTGTCGAGGAATTTGGGATTGACCACGCGAAAAAAATTTGTGCGGCTGATAATGTTGAACCGCCGCTTTGTTTGCGTGTGAACTTTTTAAAAACTTCGCGTGAGAAAGTTTTGGCTGAACTGAAAAATTTTTCCGCACAGGTCGAAGAATCAAAAATTGCTCCCGAAGGAATTATTTGCAAAAGTCATGGAGCGTTGGACAATTTAAAAATTTTGAAACTTGGTCTGTGTCAAGTTCAAGATGAAAGTTCGATGTTCGCCGCGCATTTTTTAAATCCTCAAGCCGGAGAATTTATAATTGATTGTTGCGCCGCACCCGGCGGAAAGGCGACGCACATTGCCGAGCTGATGAAGAATCGCGGAAAAATTCTTGCAGCTGACATTCACGAACACAAAATTGAACACATCAAGCAAAATGCAAAAAGACTTGGCGTAAAAATTATTGAACCTGTTTTGTTGGACGCGAGGGAGATTGGCGAAAAATTTTTTGAACAGGCTGACAGAGTGTTGGTAGATGCGCCTTGTTCGGGTCTGGGAGTGATTCGGCGCAAGGCAGATTTAAGATTGAAAAAAAATCCTGCCGACCTTGATTCACTTCCGCAACTCCAATTTGAAATTTTGTCGAGCGGAGCAAATGCTTTAAAAGTCGGAGGAATTTTAGTTTACAGCACCTGTACAATTTTGCGCCGTGAAAATGAAAATGTAGTAGAAAAATTTTTGTCGGCGAATAAAAATTTTGAACTTGTCGAAGTGAAAAAATTTTTGCCGCACATCGACGGCACGGATGGATTTTTTTGCGCGAAGTTTCGGAAAGTTAGAAATGGTATGCACAGATTCTGAAATCGAAATAAGTTTCGTCGGGGCAGAGATTTGCGTCAAAAAAATTTTTTACTTTCAGCAATTTGCGCGGCATCTTCTTTTGTAAAATTTTTCAATTTTTTCTATGACTTCCGCAATATTTTTGTTTGTAAGTTGCAAATAAATCATATCCCAAAATTTTTTCTTACTTCTACAGACAAAAAATTTTCCCCTTGCAAAAAAAAAATCCTCCGCACTTGTAAGAAAAAATTTTTTGATTTTCAAACTATCGACAAAATTTTTCAGCTGTGATAAATTTGTTGCAACTTCAAAGTTAAAAATTTTTCCGGGAGTGGATTTAATGGCAGAATTACTTTATACAATAAAAGCGAACACACCTAAGGATGAAATTATTCGACAGCTCCGCGATCATCCTGAAATTAAATTTGTGTCTTTGATGGGAATTGATTTGGCAGGGAACGACACAGATGAAAAAATTCCTGTGCAGATTTTTATCAAGGACATTGACGACTTTTTTTCAGGTCGCGCAGTTCAGACTGACGGCAGCAGCGTTGTCTTGCCCGGCATCGCAACTTTGAACAACGCAAAAGTTGATATGCCTGTCGATTCTTCAGTCAATTGGTTTGTCGATTACAATTTTGAACACTATGACAACTTGACAAATCGTCCTGTCGGAACTTTGCGTATTCCAAGTTTTTTGATTCACGAAGGACAGCGCGTAGACTCTCGCGCAGTTTTGGCTGATACTTTAATTCATGTCAAAAAAGAATTGGTTGATTTATTTCATCACTATCCCAGAATCAGCGGACTTGAAGTCAGCGGAAAAGAAGTTACAGACATTTCTTTCACGTCGGCGACTGAATTGGAATTTTGGGTAAAAACTCCGCTGGAGGAAGCTGCGATTGAGGAGATGACTGCCTCGCAAGTTATGCAGGAGCAATATTGGGAGCGGACGCACGGAGCAGTTCGCTGTGCGTTGGAACAAACTTTGATTGAACTCGACAAGTATGGTCTGCATGTCGAAATGGGACACAAAGAAGTTGGGGGTTTGAAAGCGCAGATTGATGAAAGCGGACATTTAACTCACGTCTGCGAGCAGTTAGAAATTGACTGGAGATTTGACAACGCAATTCAGGCGGCGGACAATGAAATTATAGTTCGGACTGTCGTGAAAGAAATTTTCCGCGCCAATGGTCTTGAAGTAAGTTTCAAAGCAAAACCGATGCCGGGACTTGCGGGCAACGGGGAACACACTCACATTGGAATTGCGGCGGTGACTGCGGAAGGAAAATTCTACAATATTTTCGCCGCGAAAAATCCCGAAAAAGATTACATGAGCGCAGTCGGTTACGGCGCACTCATGGGATTGCTGAAAAATTATGAAGTTATAAATCCATTTGTCAGCGCGACGAATGATTCTCTGAACAGATTGAAACCCGGTTTCGAGGCTCCGATTTGTATTGTAACTTCGCTCGGCCACACTCCGAAATTTCCAAGCAGAAACAGAACCATTTTGGTCAGCTTGATTCGCGATCTTGAAAATCCTATGGCGACAAGATTTGAACTTCGCAGTTGCAATCCTTACACAAATATTTATTTGGTCTTGGCGGCGGCGTATTCTGCGATTCTGGACGGAATAAAAATGTCTGTCACGCACACGACGGAAGAACTTTTGACAGAGATTAGCAAAGACGCAGGCGAGGAAGGTTTTTATCTGGAAAAAGATCGCGCCTATCGCAGTGAGCAAGACGTTTATGAAGAGTACACGGAAAAGGAGCGCAACAGACTTTTCGGAGAACCTCCACAGACAGTTTGGGAAAATATGGAGGCGTTTGAAAAATATCCCGACAAGGTTAAAATTATTTCAAGCGGAGGAGCGTTGCAGGAAAAAATTATTTCTGCCTTCCGCGAAGGCGCACTTCTTCGTTGGAAAACTGAATTGATTTCCAGAATTTTGCCGGAGCTCAGAACTTTTGTTCGCAAGGCAAAAAAAATCGACGCACCTTTTGTCACGGATCAGGACGCGTATAACTGGAATAAAATTTTTGTACTCCGCGCTGAACTTGCAAAAGATTCTATCGATGAAAAATCTCTGTTCACGAGGTTGGTCAATGCGCTGAATTCAGGAAAATTTGACAAAGCGTCGAAACTCCAGATTGAAATTTTCAAAAAAATTGAGGAACTTCGACTGCTTTACGATGCATACGAAAAAAATATTATTTAATTTCCGAACTGGGAAAAGAACAGAGAAAACTTCACAAAAAAAATCCTCCGAGCAGATAGGAGGATAATTTTTTTTGCCTATAAATCATTAAAAAATTTTTACAAAGTCGGCTCGTTGTCGAAAAGGTAACTGTAGCGATTTTTAAATTCTTCAGGATCCATTCTGAAAGCGTTTGCAAGACCGGGATCGTCCAAGTCAGCTTTTTCAAGACGCATCATGAAACCGCGAGCAATTTTGTAGTGGACTGAATCAATATTCACGCGGCGGACAAAAGTTTTTCCTGTTTCAGGATCGCGAATATCTTCAAATCGCATCGGAACGGCTTGGTTATCCTGAATTGTGATGAGCGCGCCGCTCTCGCCTCTGAAGAGGAATTGCATCGCCTCGTAACCAAGATTTCTTGCATAGTCGATGTCGTAAGCGATAGGTGCAGTACAACGGAATTCGTAACCAAGTTCTTTGTCGACGATCGAAAAGTCCAGACCGATCCTCTTGAGTTCAGCCAAAACTTTTTGTTTCAAAATTTCTCCGAAGTCCAACTCGGCATAGCGAATATGTCCATGTTCGTCGAGGACAACATTTCCAATTTCCGCAAAATCTTCTTCAGCAATTTTTTCAATAACGCCTTCCGCAATGACTGCAACGCCATAACTCTTGCCTGTCACATAGCGTTTGATAATTGAACCCATGATTATGTCAACAATCTGCTGGAGACGAATTTTAGGTTGCGGAAATTCTTCAGGAATAATTGTAACTGCCGCGCCTGCGCTGCGTCCCATACCAAGTGCAAGATGTCCCGCAGTTCTGCCCATAGCAATCGTAAAGTACCAGCGATTATTTGAAGTGCGAGCATCTTCCATCAAATTTTGAATTTCTGTCGTGCCGAAAGCGCGAGCAGTTTCAAAACCAAATGTCGGAATACCTTCAGGGAGCGGCAAGTCGTTGTCAATAGTTTTCGGAACGTGAACGACATTGATTGTGCGACCGAGCTTGCGAGCATACTCGGAAACTTTTGACGAACTGAAAGCAGTATCATCGCCGCCGATTGTCACAAGATAACCAACGCCGAGTTCAGTCAAAGTGTCGACGACCGTGCGCAGGTCAGATTCTTTCTTAGTCGGATTGAAACGCGACATACGCAAGATACAACCGCCGGTCAAATGGATTCTGTTGACATTGGAGGAGTCGAGGCGAATATAACTTTTCTCACCGCGTCCGAGATGTGAAAAACCGTCGTACATGCCAAGAACGTCCCAGCCGTGACGATTTGCAGTGTTCGTAACTGCGCTGATAACTGCGTTAATTCCGGGAGCCGGACCTCCGCCGCAAACGATAGCTACAACATTTCTTACACCAATCATTAAAAATTCTCCTTCCTTAATGTAGATAATATATAATTTCTTAGACAACTTTGTCTGCAGATTGTCTGCATTAGGTTGTTGTCTGCATTGTTTTGGAAAAAATCTCTGCCGTGTCGTCTTGCAACTTTTTTGTGTTGTGCGTGTAGAGATTCTGAGTAATAAGTGTGTTTGAATGTCCGAGCCGACCTGCCACACCTTTCGGCGTTGCACCGTTTTCTATCAGCATTGTTGCGTGAGTATGGCGGAATGAATGTGCGTTTATTCCTTCATTTTGCAATAATTTTGTGAATGGCTCTCTCAAAATCATTCTGCCGTCAGCCCTAGTACAAAGCATAGGCACTTTTTTATCTGCAATTTCACCAATGCCTTTTGATTGATGAAAAATTTTATTCTCTGCGTCGCAGTAAATGTAAACGTATGAATCACCGGCGGCAATTTCATTTTCCTGTTGCTTATTCTGCCAACGTCGCAATTCTCCTGCAAGAAAATTATCGATAACGATGTACCTGTTGCTTGACCAAGTTTTCAGCGTCGTGAAAAAATATCCGCGCTTGCTAATATAAACAACTTGCTTGTCTAAAGTGATAATTTTTTTATCTAAATCAATGTTGTCCCAAGTTAAGCCGAGAAGTTCACCTATCCTTACACCTGTGCAGAACAAAATTAAAATCGGTATGTAGTACGGCGTTCCGAAAGGATTTTTTTCAAGCAATTCATTCAATTTTTCTTTTGTGATAATATGACGCTTGATAATATTAGTCGGTGCTTTTTTTGGAACTTTGATATAATTTGCAGGATTGGAAGAAATTAACTCCGCAGGATACACCGCATAATCCAAAGCGCGACGAATAATTGTGTGAACGTGACTGATTGTACTTTTTGAGTATCCGGCTTTTAAAAGTTCACGAATCCAGCCGTCCAATTTTGCAGGTGTTAATTCTTGAATTATCAAACTGCCAAATTTAGGAAAGATATGCTTGTTAGCGAGAAAAGTGTACACTTG
>CALEPR010000171.1 GCA_937910665.1 uncultured Selenomonadales bacterium | reverse complement strand
AAAACTTAATCCAATAAAAAAACGACAAGACAATGAAACAATTCAAATTCACCATCAACGGCGTAGCCTACGAAGCTGCCGTGAACGAAATAGAGAATGGTCTGAGTGAAGTGACCGTTAATGGCAAGACCTATCAAGTAGAAACCGAGAAGAAAGCAGTTGTTGCTCCCAAGCCCGCTGCTCCGAAACATGCTGCTCCCGCTCCGAAACCTGCGGCAGCTCCAGCGGCTGCTGCTCCCGTTGCAAAAGCGGCGGCAGGAGCAGGAGAACATTCGATTGACGCTCCGATGCCCGGCAAAGTTGTAAAACTTGTGGCTAGCGAAGGTGCGGCGGTCAAAGCCGGCGAAGTTCTTCTGATTCTGGAAGCTATGAAGATGCAAAATGAAATTACTGCTGACGCTGATGGCACAGTTAAAAAGTTCAACGTCGCGGCAGGTCAGAGTGTCAAGGCTCATGAGTCGCTTGTAATTCTTGGATAGAAAAATTTTGAATCGAAAAAATTTTTCAAGTCGTCGATAAAATTGTCGGCGACTTTTTTTGGCGAAAAAATTTTTTCAATCGACCGAAGTCACTCCGCGAAAATAATGTCCGCGAGTAAAATTTTCAATCTCCGCTCCGCCGAACTTGTAGGCGCGGAGAATTTTTTTTGTTTCCTCAACAGAAAGAGCGCGGCAATCGACGCGAATATTTGCAACGCCTTCAAATTCTTTTCTGTGTTCAATCATCGACAAAGTTTTTGAATTTAAAATATGCATACGACAAAATTGATCCGTCGCGATTGGAAAGAAAATATTTTTCCTGTCGCGCAGATAAAAAATTTTTTTTCGGCAAATGTGCGGACAATTTTTTTTGTCAATTTCGCCGAGAAAACTTCCAAGAACGCAATAACTTGAAATCATCAACTCCATTTTGCCGTGAACAATACATTCAAGCGGCAAGGAAGATTTTTTTGCAAGATTTTTAATCTGTTCCAAAGTCAACTCCGGCGAGAGCGTCGCGCCGTCCGCGCCCAAACTTTTCAAGTAGTCGATTGTTGCGCTGTTGAAAACCGGCATGGAAAAATCTGTATGAATCGGAGCGAGTGAAAATTTTTTCGCAAGATTTAAAGTTGCCAAGTTATGAACATAAACCGCATCGAAAACTTTCATCGACAAAATTTTTTCCAAGTCCGCAATTTCTTCTTCGCGAACAATGCGCGGCGTTGACAGATAAAAATTTTTTCCTGCGTCGTGAATAATTTTTTCGGCAGACAAAATTTCTTTCGCTGTGACTTTGCGATTTTTAAAATTTTCTCCTCCGAACAAAATTGCGTCCGCACCACTTTCAAGCGCGGCAGAAATTTTTTCAAGACTGTCAACCTGCGCGATTAACAATGAGGAGTTAGGAGTGAGGAATGAGGAATTATTACTTTCCACCTTATCATCTTTCCATATTTCCACCTTATCAAACTTTTTAAGTCGCTGAATTTCCAAAAGCTCTACAACTTTTCTGCGGAGTTCATTAAGCTCGCTAATCGGAATCATAATATTTTCGCCGAGTTCGACTTCAAGATTTTCAAGTTCAAAAATTGTATTGCCGAGCCGACCAATTTGTTTTTGCAAAGTTTCAAAAGTCAGCGGATGATTTTTTGCAAGTTCGGCGACAAAATTTGTTTCGGCAGTCGCAAAATTTCCGTCCGCATCAGTCATCGACAAAGTTAATTTTTTTCCGACAGCGACAGAAATTTTTGCATCGACAGGAATTTTTCTGACAAAGCCGCCTGTAAAAAATTTTCTCGCCTGCGCGGTAAGTTCAGCGTCAAAAATTTTAAAAACTCTGTCGCGAACTTTTACGCCGCGAGTATTTTCAACTTCGACTGAGCAAATATCTTTATCGACAGAAAAATTTTCTACAGTGAAAGTCAGCCGCCCGCCGACCTTTATCCAAATTTCAAGTTGATCACCCTTGTTCAATGAGGAAGGAGGAGTGAGGAGTGAGGAATTTTTACTTTCCAACTTAATTGAGATTTTATTTTTTTCGACCTGCGTCACTCTGCCGAGCAAAACTCCGCGATTATTCGGACGTTTGTCGCTGATTAAATTTTTGCCGGGATTTTTTTCAAGATACGCCGTCGTGAAATCGCGATTAAAAATTTGCGCCAACTTTCTGTGTTCGTCCGCAGTCGCAGAAAAATTTTTGTCGGAAAAAATTCTGTCCAATGCATCGCGATAAACTTTCACGACCGTTGCGACATATTCGGGGCGTTTCATTCTGCCTTCAATTTTCAGCGAATTGACTCCAGCGGAAATAATTTTCGGCAGCAAGTCGAGAGTATTTAAATCTTTCGGACTGAGCAAATATTCGCCGACATTTTTTAAAACTTCGTTTCCGTCGGAGTCAACCAAAGTATAAGGCAGTCGGCAAGGTTGAGCACAACGCCCACGATTTCCGCTCCTGCCACCGATTAAACTGCTCATCAAACATTGTCCCGAGTAACAGACGCAAAGCGCACCATGCATAAAAATTTCAATCTCCAGCGGCGAATTTTTTGAAATGTATTCGACTTCGGCTAAAGAAAGTTCGCGACTCAAAACTGCGCGAGAGAAACCAAGTTTTTGAAGTTCCAAAACGCCTTCAAGATTATGAATTGTCATTTGCGTCGAGGCGTGCAGAGGAATTTCAGGCGCAATTTGTTTTGCAATTTTTGCCGCGCCTAAATCTTGAATCAAAAATGCGTCCACATTTGCCGAGCGCAAAAATTTTATGTAGTCGGCGAAATTTTCAAGTTCGTCGTCAGCCAAAATTGTGTTCGTGGTGACGTGAACGGAAACATTTCGCAAATGTGCAAACTTGACGGCTTCAGGCAAAGTTTCGCGATTAAAATTTTCTGCGTAAGCGCGAGCGCCGAAACTTTCTCCTGCCAAATAAACTGCGTCCGCTCCCGCCTCAACTGCCGCCTTCAATGCGTCGAAACTTCCTGCCGGTGACAAAAGTTCTACTTTATTTTTCAAATTCAATCCTCCAAAAAAAATTTAAAAATAATTTTGATAAAATACTTTTATAAATAATCATCTGAGAGTTTCCAAAGCGAAATTTTAATCATAACTTCTTATGAGACTGTTGTTTTTTCAAAAATCTTTATGTCTATGAACTTTCTTGCGCCGGATAATTTTTTTTGGTAAACTTGTCGGCGTTTAGAACACTTTTTATGGAAACAGTTATTTTTTTCTGAAAGGTTGTGTTGTTTTGGCAGATACAAAGCAAAACAGAGTTGCTTGGTTGAATACAGTCAGAGTTTTTGCCTCGTTCACCATAATTTTATCTCACTACGCCCTGTTAGATCAATTTCGGACAACTCACGCAAATATATATTGGGCTTTTGGAGGAATTGGTCAGATAGGCGTTATTCTTTTTCTTGCAATTAGCGGCTATTTGGCGAGCAATTCCTTGAAACACTCAAAAAATATTTGGGAATTTTATCGCCGAAAACTGATACGCATCGTTATTCCATTTACCACAGCTTATGTGATTCTTGGGACGCTTTTTATCTTGCTCGGTATTTTAGAACCATCTCTTCCGGAGAGGTCGCCGCTCAATCATATAATTTACAAAGGCGGCAAATACTTGGGAGTCTTATATGGAATTGTTCCGATAGACATGAACATTATTAAACTTTTTCAGCTGCCATACTATTGGTTCATTGGCGAATGGTTTATTGGTATGATAGTTTTCATGTACTTGATAGCACCATTTCTTGAAAAATGTTTAAGAAAAAATTTTATTCTTACCGCCATAGGTTCAATTATTGTCGCTATTGCGATGTACCACTTTATCATTTCAGGATATTCTCCAAAAGCCAGCCTCATGATTGCCAGTTGGAGTTTCGTAGTAAGAATTCCTCAATTTTTGGTGGGAATGACAATTTTTGTTTATCGAGATTTTATTTTGAAACATCGTTCGATACTGAATAAAATTTGCTTGTCCATTGTGTTGGTTATTTTGGCATATTCCTTCATCACTGTTGATATTGGTCAGCCGATCTTTAGGGGAAGACTTTTCATTGGCACCGAAAGAGATTTTGTTTTTAGTTTACCTGCAAGTTATCTGTTTTTCGCATTTGCCGAATGGTTGAACGAAAAAATTTCTTCGTCGACGCTGGAAAAGTTTAATAGTTACAGCGACATTTCTTACATGGCGATGTTGATCCAGCATGTTGTGATTTTGCTTTTTGCAAAAAGTTTTGATTTCACGAGGTTGTCTAAGTTCGGAACAGTTTTCATGCTGATTTTGATAACAGGCACAGTCGTCGTGGCAAGTTACAAGATCAGGGCAGTTTATAAACCGATTGAAGAATGGTGCATAGATAATTTTTTGACGCGAAAGCGAAAATCAACGTCTGTGGATGTATGAAAAATAAATTTCGCGCATATCTTTTTTACTGAGCGGCGCATCCCAGAGATCTCCGACAGAACTTTTTCTCATCGCGGCGGCTAACCTCTCGAACAGGTCGGGATAAATTTTTCCAAGTTCCGCGATTAAATTTTTTATAGTCTGTCGGTTGGTCGTGCCGTCGATTGGACAGGGAGACTTGACGACAGGAAAATTTTTTTTAGTCACGAAGTTTGAAATTTCTTTTTCGCGCAAATAGACAAGCGGACGAATTACAGTCAATTCAGTTCGACTTAAAAAAGTTTTCGGCAAAAAAGTTGTCAGCTGACCTGAAGAAAGCAAACTCATGAAAAAAGTTTCAACGGCGTCGTCGAGGTGATGAGCGTAAGCAATTTTGTTTGCGCCAATTTTTTTTGCCACTCGATTTATCGCGCCGCGCCGAAAAAACGCACAAGTAAAACAAGGATTTTTGTCGGAAATTTTTATCGCGCCGTTAATGTCAACTTCTTCAACTTCAAAATTTATTTCCAGTTCGCGACAAAAATTTTCCAGCGCAGAAATTTTTTCCTGAAAATCAGTTGTGAACATTGGATTTATAGTCAGCGCGGCGAGCGAAAAATTTTTTGCCAAACGCAACTTTAAATTTGCCAGCGCATAAGTCAAAAATAAACTGTCTTTGCCACCCGAAAGTCCAATTAAAATTTTGTCGCTGTCCTGAATCATATCAAATTCCACGACGGCGCGAATTATTTTACTTAAAAAATTTTTTCTCATAATTTCTATGAATTTTAAACCTCTTTCTAATTATTTTGTCTGCAAGTTTTTTGCGAAAATTTCGACTGTATCTTCCTGTAATTTATTCGTGTTGTGAGTGTAAAGATTCTAAGTTATCAAGGTGCTGGAGTGACCTAATCTTCAGGCTACACCTTTTGCCGTTGCGCCGTTTTCTATCAGCATTGTTGCGTGAGTATGGCGGAACGAATGTGCGTTTATTTCTTCATTTTGCAATAATTTTGTGAATGGTTCTCTCA
>CALEPR010000170.1 GCA_937910665.1 uncultured Selenomonadales bacterium | reverse complement strand
TTCAATTTCGCAACCGTGCAAACTTGCTACATATTCAATAAGTTCAAAACCGAAACGTGCAAGTCTGTCTTTGTACAAAATCACCACTTTTTCAATTTCGTTATTGTTAATTCTTTCCAGCAACTCTGAAAGTCCATTGCGTTTATAATTTATTCCACTACCAATGTCACTTACTATTTCAAACGGCTTACCTTGCGCCAAAAGATACATTTTTACATTTTCAATTTGTCTTTCCAAATCATCTTTCTGTTTATGACTTGACACTCTGCAATAGCCGATTGTAATTTTCGGCTTAGTTAAAACTCCTGTAATTTGTTTTAACTGTTCGTCCGAGTAATATCTGTAGCCATTTTCGGCGGTATGATGTGGAATAAGTTTTCCTGCCTTGTCCCAATTCCTGAGCGTTTGCGGCGTTACTCCCACAATCTTTGCAAATTTGTTTATTGTAAAATATTTCAACTGAATCACCACCAAAGTTATTTTACAATAAACTTTCAAAATCAGCAATACTTCTTATAATTTTTTATAAGTTTTCTTTATCTGTTGTCAGCCTCTTTCTTAAAAATTGATAACACATAAAAATTTGCCGCTTTTCTTGTACGGCGGACTTCTCTCGGACATAAATTCTCACTCCTTATCTTATTCTTAGGCAAAAAAAAACCGCCCATTTCTGGACGGTCACTAAAAACACTATAAAACAATGGCGGGGCTAAAGATTCTATTCAGAAAGCCTCTCACGCAATATTTAGGGGGTCGATAAAATTTTTAAAATTTGATTTAGACAATGGAAAATCTAATATCTACATTGAGAGACACAAAATTAAGGGTTAGGATTTCCGTACAAAATTCTTCTTCTTTTTTCTAAGTCTAATGCCGACGGCTGTCGGTATTAGACTGTTTTCTCAATCTTTTTCAAGTCTGAAAATTTTTGCGTAAATCCTAACTCACTGAGAGGAGATAACAACAATGATTCATACTTTTTCTACACAACAAGAAATTTCTTTCAACGAATTACAATTTTTACGTGCGGGATTTCATTTTCCTGAAGAGCAACTTCAACCTTTATTCGCTACATCTGCCAACCCCAGAATTTCATTTAACATTGGCTCTACTTCTCCTTCCAACGGCTTTCATATCCTTACTTTTTATCGCTATGACGATCCTCATACCTTGCAACATCAATTCTATGTATTTATCGAAGTTGATCCGCAAGTTATGATCATCAGTAGACGTACTATTGAGTTATTTAGACCTGATAATTATCATATCTCTTTGTTGGAAAGACGATTTGCTGATAATATGCGTGTCTATACCACTGACGAAAAATTCACTCAGTTGTCTAATTGGCTTTGTCAACGCATCGATTATACTCATAATTTTCGCTTTAATTCTGCAGAGAATAAAAATCTGTTTTTAGAGTTGACTCGTAAATGCTCCAATTACTTTCGCAGACAAGATACCTATATTTCTACCATTCCCAGATCAGAACAAAGTACGGCTGAGCGTAACGGTTCTGTAAAAGTTATTTTCTATGATAAACAAGAGCAACTCGAACATCTTTACGGCGGTAATTATCACGTCCTGACTGATGAGGAATTAAGCCTTATTGAACAAGCGGAAAATATCATTCGCTTTGAAGTTCAATGTTATAAACCTCGCATACGCAATTTTCTCAACAAATACAATCTTGATTCTCGCTCTATCCTCAACTATCTTAACGCTGATATTGCTCGCGATATTTTGCTTACTGAATATGATCGCTCCGTAGGAAGAGGAGAATTTATGTATCGTTATCGAGCTAAAAAACTTATCGACTCCTCTGATTTTAGACCATCTACTAAAGCTAAGCTATTTCAGACCATGCAGTTAATTGCACAGGCTCGCCATATTGATTCTGCTAAAAATCAATTTATTGCAGGTGGCACCAGAATTAAGCGTACTAACATCGTTGTTGAAGGCAGTGCCAATACTTTTCGCAACCGCTTAAAGCATATACGCTCTTTGGATTTACACCCTGTCTTGATTCCTAAAGACAGAGGTATCCCACAGTTTACCAATCCTATTTATCAGCTGGAGCAACTTTAGACATTGATAATTTTTAACAGGAGGTTACTGTTATGACTGAAGATTTTAAATTTTTGGCTGACGACAAGATTTGCGAATCTTTAATCAAAGTAAAGCTGACTAAAGAAGAATTAGAAAATCTGGTTAAACGCGATCCACTCTTGTTTTTCTTACGTTATTCCTCTTTGATTGATAATCACAACTACTTCCTTAATTCTGCTAAACATTTTAAAGCACATGTGAACGACTTACTCAACCTGTTGAAGTCAAAAAATCTTATCATTGATTTCTTAAAAAATGAAAATTCTCAGTTGGGTCAAGAACTTGCATGTCTCAAATTAGAAAATACCAGACTTCAAGCTCAACTTGCTCCTTTGTCTCAAAGACCTGGTCGCGCAGGTAGACCTCGCTATGATTCCGACTTCCGTCAGCGCGTTATCGACTTTTACAATGAAAGTCCTGCACATACTTATCAAATTACTGCAAATGAATTTGGTATCAGCACAAATACAGTCGGCAGAATACTCAAAGAAAGTGCATGATATTTCCTCCCCCAGATAAATCGAAAAGTCAAAATGTCAAGCCGCCCCATTTTCACTTAGGGTTACGATAACCATGACTTACATGATACCTACTTACGATGTCTACAGTGCAAGCGAAAATGCTACCTGTAAGGTAGCAAGCGTAGCGGTTTTCGCGTCCGCTACGATACTTACGATATCTACAGTATCTAAGCAAAATTTTGGGGTGGCTGAAAATGGCGTTGTAATGCGGGTTGAGGGGCATTTTTGGGACTTTTGAAAATTACCGAATCGCCTATGCAAAATTACCGAATCGCCTATGCAAAATTACCGAATCGCCTATGCCCGACAGAACGCCATCCGCGATGTTGATTTAACGCCATTCTCATTTAGAACCCGCATTGGAATGCGGGTATTCTCATTTAGATTTTTTGACGTAGTGGCGCGGGTTATCGCGTTCAATTAGGCTGAATTAACCGCGTAATTTTTTTGGAGTAGGAGAATTTAATGGAGTAGAACGCATTGCTTTTTTTAGTGAGTTCAAATGCTTTGATTTCGTCTTCGTTCCGGAGATGTTCAAAGAATTTTATCACGGTGTTGCGAGCATCCATTTTGGTTTTGTTTCCAGCGTGTTCAATACGACACTTCTTGAAAATGTCGTCGAAAGTAAGAATGGGCTGGAGTCTATGAAGTTTAATCTCTTGAACGCGGTTCATAGCATAATTTTTGATGGTGATGTTCATGGGAGTGTTGTTTTGCTTAGGAACATCAAGAAGTCGAGCGTCGAAAGTTAAAAGCTGTTTGCGAGAACGTCCGATTTTCATGAAAGGACTTTCGCGGTCAAAATAAATTACGGTGGTATCTTTGCCGTTGACAGTTTTTTCGATGTAATGAGCAGGCAACAAGTTGGAGGTTTCTTTGGAGTTTTGAACCGGCTGATAGTTAAGTTGCTCGTTAGTGGCGGTGTCGTCAATTTGAATGGTAGTTTGCATGAGTTTAGTTATGCTGGTCATAATGGCGAGACGCTGATTTGGGAAAATTTTAGCCCCGCTTTCACCGACTTTGCCTGTCAGTCCGCGAAGAATGATTGCGGGAGTAGTACAAAGGTTGCCAACGTCAAATTCAGAAATGCAAACGCTAAGAACAGCGCGGTCAAATTCAGTGAGCGGATCGGTGTTGTCATAGCCTTCGGAGTTAGCAATTTTGTAGACGGTAATCACGTCGTCGCCGTTTTTTTTGTGATTTTTCTTTTCGAGAATCTTACGAGAATTGCCATTGACGACCATGCCATCGTAATTTTCATCGGAAAGATTGTAAATCTTTTTTACCAGCTTGAAGTTAGGAACTATGCGCTTTTTGTTTGGATAAACTTGAACATTAAGTTTTTTTATGATTTTATTCTCAGGTGCATTGAAAAAATCTTCGATTTTCTGCCCGCCAGGAGAGTCGTCGAGTTTGACATTTTGACCTGCGGACATGGTGCGGACATCGCTCAACGGCGCGGAATTTTTGTAAATATTTTCCCAGCCTTTGTGATAGACAGATTTCAACTGAGAAATTTGCTCGCGAGTGTAATGAAAATTTCCGTTGTGGTCGATGATGAACGGCATGAAAATTTTGTTTTCGTTCCAACGACGAAGAGTTTTTTCATTAACATCAAGAATTTCAGCAGCCTGCTTGGTAGTGAACAGGTCAGTAGGAGAGATGTTAGCCATAAAAATCAGTCCTTTCAAATTGACATTCACGCTCGGAACTAGTACAATAAATAAAATTGAATATAGTTTGGGCGTGTTTAAAACTTTCGCAAGGTGATTATGACATGCCTTAATTATTTGGTCAAAAGTTAATCAATGCAGTTTGAAGCGTCGTCAAAATCTGTCTGTGAGCAAGGCTCAAAAAGATCGTGAGCGGAGAAGTAATTGAAATAACAGTCGTAATTGTAACCTTGACGATTTTTCAAGCATTTGAGATGAATGTGACGGGGTTGTTGTTGTTTGGCGACATCGATTTTTTTACGAGTGTCGGAAATATTGGCACCGCCTTTAATCTGATTCAAAATGTTTAACTGCAAACCCCAAATAACATCGGCAGTATATTCGATATTTCCGCTTTCTTTGAAAGATTCAAACGAAACAGGATTGACATAATTGGAGCGATTGAAAGAGCTGATGACGATGAAGGTGGTGTTGGTGTCACGTTGAAAGACTTTCAATTTGCGAACAGAATCATCAATGCCATTTTTTACGCTGTCTTTGCTCGAAGGAATAATTTGAAGGTAGTCGATAAAAACGATGGGCGATTTATCTTGATGAGTACAAAGCGGACGCAAGATTTTTAAAAGATCGTCAACAGATTCATTTTGAAGCTCTAGGACGCTCAAATTCGCGTCAGAATTGCTCAGCTCGATAATTATATCGTCCAAAGCCTGTGACGTGCCTCCACGGCGAATCTGGGCGGCTGTGAGGGCTGTTTGAGGGTACTTAATGAAGAGATTTCGGGCTACAGATTTTGAAAACAATTCAAGGCGACTCATTTCATAACTGCAGAAAATACAGGACTCACCATTTTTAGCGAGTTGTTCAGCAAGTTGCCAAGTAAAAGTAGTCTTGCCGGTTGCAGGGGTAGAACCAATCAAATATAAACCGGTGCCGAAAATTTGATGTTCATCGATATTGTCAAAGCCAGTTTTACGGTTGGCATATTTTTTAGCAACATAAATTTCCGACTTAAAATCTTGATTGAGATAATTTTTGAAAGAAGAGATTCTAGCGGATTCATCGGAGTCGGTAATGAGGTTGGCAAAATTGTTTTCAGCAGAGGAAATAATCTCGGAAACGTCGATAACGCCTTTTTGAGCGTTGTCAAAAATTTCAGTAGCGAATTGCATCAATCGCCGCAGATTGGATTTTTCTTTGATAACTCTGGCGTGTCGAATGGCGAAAGCGTTGGTAAAAGTCCAAGCGGTAGCTCCAAGAACATAAGTCAAGTCAAGTCCTTTAGCATCTTCGGCTTTACGAATATCTTCGATGAGAGAAAGCAGGTCGGGAGAAATGCCACGCATGTAAAGCTGAACAATATGCTTGAAAATAACTCTGTGTTCGGGACGGTAAAAATCGTCCGCATCAATGATGTTTAAAATAGCGGGAATTTTCTCACCGTTGCGAATGAGCATTGCGCCTAAAATTTGTTTTTCCATTTCGATATTATTAGGAAAATTGGTGATTGACAGGTGGTCACGCATAAATTACCACCGCCTTTGAGTTCTCGTCATAAATTGCAATAATTTTTCCGTTCTCGTCATATTCGATAGTGGCGTTATTTATGGAGGTAAATTCATATTCGCCGTTATCAAATTCTTCGTATAAATCTATGTTCTGATTGGTTTTAAAAATTCTTTTCTTCGGCAAAGAATAAGAACCGGTCTTGCGAATACTTGGCAACACTTCATGATAAACCCAATCTTGAAACTTTTTTGCCTCAGGTTTACGGCTCATAAAAATTAAGCGGTAGAGTCCCGGCTCATTTGCAAACCAAATATTTGGATTTCCAGGCTTTCCAGAATACCCTAAGTTAAACTTAGCCTTTTCATTTTCACCAAGGCGACGAGCAACCATCGTCGGATTTTTTAAGTCTAAAGTTTTACAAACATCAGGAATCGCAAACCAAATTTCACCGTCATCGGTTTTGATGAAACGGAACTGCCCGAAATCGTCATGAGCAGCAATCTGCGCGACCAAAGCCTGAATTTTTTTCTTAGCCATAAAAAATAGCCTCCTCTGAATAAAGTTTGACAAACTCCACAGAATCGGCTACAATACTCATAATTGAATATGAAAATCGTCCGTTTCTGTGTTGGGATTTTAAAGTATTGAAACACTTTCCCGTATTATACAGGAACGGTTTTCATTTTGCAAGAGTTTTTGGGCTTGCGTCGTGAGTTGCGACGCAAGAATTTCCTTTAACGTCACGAAAAGATAATAAAAAATCCCCCGAACTTGGAGGATAATTTTTTATGTAGACAGTCTATTTTCAAGCTATAGTATGGCTTTAGACGCACAGATTTCGCCGCTAAAGTGGTTCGTTGGAGCATAAGAAAACGCTTGTATGAGGCTCTGAGTACCTCGTTTCACTTAAACCTGAAAAATTTTTTGCGCCATAATAATGATGATGTGTTTTTTATGAATATGTACTGGTCAGTTTACGCAAATTTTTCTTTCAACTTGTCGCACAAAGGCAACAACTCTTCCAACTTCTCGACAATTCTTTTTTGCTCGGCAAGCGGAGGAAGGCGTTAAAAGTTCGGGCGTTTGGTTTTACCGGCTTGATTATCCCGAAGGCGTAAAAAGTTTTACAAAGACCAAGCCCATGCAGGACAAACATTTTGATCCCGTGCGCGAATGGTGGGACGACAAAAAATTTATCGAAGTTGACGGTAAAGACAAGGCAAAATTTTTTACTGTCGAAGAACTCACGGCGATGAATTATGATTTTGATAAATGCTGCCCGTTTCCTCACAAGGAAGAAGAAATTTTTGAGCCGAATGAACTCATGGAAAATTATTTGATCGAGCGCAGGGAATTTGAAAGCGAAATTGAAAATATTTTAGCCGAAATTAAATTTAAATTGAATGGAGCTGATAATTTATGACGGCTTTAAGACAGGAACTTTTTGACGTTGTAAAAATTTTGCCGGAAGAAAATATTTCGGCGGCGTTGAATTATATCCGCAAAAATTTTTTGGTTCAGCCACAAGAAAAAAAATCTGCACAACCTGACCTGAAAAATTTTCGTGAAATTATGGCGAAAAAATACGGCTTGAAAGAAAATGCCGCCGAGATTCAAGCGTCAATAGATTTTATCAAAAGCACACACAAATTTATGGATGGCAGTACCGCAAATAAAACTTTGGAAGAACTCCGCGAGGAAAGGTTGACGGAAAAATATGCTTAATGTTTTGATTGACACGAATGTCGCATTAGACTTTATTCTTCATCGCCAACCTTTTTACCCGGCTGCGGAAACGATAATCGAAACGGCGAATTTCAGAATTATTTCGGCGTATGTTTCAGCCGCCTCTGTGACGGACGTTTACTACTTGGCAAGGCGTGAACTCAGAGACAGAAATTTGGCGTTGCAACTGCTGAAGAATTTTTTGAAAATCGTCAAGGTCGCCGCCGTCTCTGAAAAAGAAATTGCCGCGGCTTTGAATTTGTCTTGGCGTGATTTTGAAGACGCTGTTCAATACTCCGTTGCAAAGTCAAACGTGATGGATTATATCATCACTCGAAACACCGAAGATTTTTTTGGCAGTGAAATTTCTGTCGTGACTCCCGAAGATTTTATAAAAATTTTGTTGGAGGATTAAGATGACGGCGCAAGATTTAAAAAACTCAATCCGTTACTGAAAACTTACAAAAAGTTATAAAAAACTTTTAAGTTTCATTCCTGCTTCAAAGCGTCCGCTTTTGCCGCCATTTCTGACAGGCTACTTGCGTTTGATGTAACACTCCACAGGCTTAAATTCCTCGCTAACGAACGAGTATCATTTGTCGCAATATCGTTTCAAATTTATCGCTGCCTGTAAATCGCGGTCTATGACATTGCCACATTCACAACGATAAATTCTGTCTGATAATTTCAGATTTTTTTTTATCTTGCCGCATTTAATACAAGTCTTTGAGCTAGGATAAAACCTGTCAACCAAAACTACTTTTATTCCTGCCCACTCTGCCTTGTATTCAATCAGCTTGCGAAAATCATACCAACCTTGCTCTTGAATTTTTTTTGACAAATGTTTATTCTTCATCATTCCACTGACATTCAAATCTTCCATAACTATCACTCTTGGTTTTCGAGCAATTATTTTTGAAGTTATTTGATGCCTGTAATTTTGCCGAATATTCGCCAGCCTGTGATGAATTTTCAATAAAAGTCTTTCACTTTTTATAATGTTGCAAGTTTTAAAGTAACTATCTCCTTCCTTTTTATTCATTGCGTACTTACGCGAAATGGAGCGTTGCAACCTACGCTGTCTTTTCTTCAATTTTCT
>CALEPR010000169.1 GCA_937910665.1 uncultured Selenomonadales bacterium | reverse complement strand
AAAAATCACCGACTACATTATACTACTTTTGTCAATGTTTCCGAATTTGTCTAATGTGTTACAATGGAAAAAATTTTACAGGTAGTTTTTTTAATGACTTAGCATTTTTTTGAGGAGGTATTTTTATGGAAATTTTGAGCACACTTGTAGAGTTGGTGGAATTTTTATCTATTCCGGCGTTTATATATTTTTGGTGGAAAAAACGCAAGGCGAGATTGGCGGCGGGTGAAAATTATCAAAATGATCCTGACTACCAATTAAACAGCAAAATTAAGCGAAAGATAGGAATTGCTTTTGTTGTAACCTTTATTATTTTAGCGGTGATGGCTCCCAGCGGTGATGAAAGACTTCTCAATACATTGGAAGGCGAGGACAAAACTTTTTATGACACAAAATTCAACACCTACATTGCAGAAGGCAAAACTGAAGACGATGCAAAAAAATTAGCCATCGGAGATGTAAGAAATAAGCGCGAAGAAGAAAAAAAAGCAAAGGAAGCTGAAGAAAAAAAATTAGCTGAAGAAAAAGCTGCGCAAGAAAAATTAGCTGCCGAACAGAAAGCCGAGCAAGAAAAATTAGCTGCCGAACAGAAAGCCGAGCAAGAAAAATTAGCCGCCGAACAGAAAAAAGTTCAGGAAGAACAAGAAAAAATTGCAAAGGCAAGAGAAAAAATTGCCGGTTGGGAACAGAGCGGCAAATTAAAATATCAGTATCTGTCAAATGGTTCGGTGAATGTAATTTTGACTGAGCGAGCTGACTATAAATTGCATGGAGCAAGCGAAGGCGACAAACTTGAATTATTGACGCATGACGAACATGAAAGAAATGCTTTGACGTTGGCAAGTCAGAGTATGATGTTGGTTCAAGCAGTTAAAGAAGCCGAAATTCAAGCAAACAATTTTGAAATTCATTTGCGCGGCGATACTATAGACGGCGAAGGCTATAAATCTGTCGGCGATGTTATGATCTGTGAAATTTCAGGAAATAAAAACTGGAAAAGAAATGATTACTATGAATTTTATAATTCCACCTCAAGATTTTGGATGATTGACGGACTTTGATAAGAAAATTTTTTTATGGATCAATGAAGTAAAACAAAAAAATTATCTCAGCGTGAAAGGCGTTGAGATAATTTTTTTGCAAGTCGAAAAATTTTAAAATAAATTTTCCTGTAGCCTTCGAGCTATTTTTTTTGTATAATCGAAAAAGTTTGCGAGGTGAAAATTTTGATTTCTACAAAAGGCAGATATGCGCTCAGAGTTATGGTCGATCTTGCCGGTCAAGACCCAAAAAAATTTATTCCTCTGGAAGAAATTGCAACTAGGCAAGAAATTTCAAAAAAATATCTTGAGACCATTTTGAAAACGCTGGTGCAAAATAATTTGTTAAAAGGTTTGCGCGGCAAAGGTGGCGGTTATAAACTCACTCGCCAACCTGCAGACTACTCAGTCGGCGAAATTTTGGAACTGACTGAAGGCACGCTGTCGGTTGTGTCTTGTCTGGATAAAAATTCTCCTCCTTGCGCGAGAAAAAACTTTTGTCAAACTTTGCCTCTCTGGAAGAAATTTGACAAGCTGACACATGACTTTTTTTTCGGAATTACTTTGAAAGATTTACTCGACGATTCGAACGCTTAAAAAACTTTTATCATAAAAGAAAACGCTTGCAGATGATCCGAAAACTTTCCGAAATATCTGTCAAGCAATAGCCATAATAACAGACCCTGCAAAATTTTTTCTGTAAATAGAAAAATAAATGTCGTTAAATCTACATCGAATTTTCTATTTACAGACTTTTTTTATAGGCTCTGATAATGATATTCAAAAATTGATTTCCGTCTTACTTCCTGTCACAAATAATTTTGCAAAAAAAATGGCAGGGGTAGCTGGACTCGAACCAACGCATGCGGGATTCAGAATCCCGTGCCTTACCAACTTGGCGATACCCCTGTGAAACTAATTGTCAACATCGGCAATAATACACCGCAATTTTTTTTTTGTCAATAATTTATTTTACATTCCATTTGCGAGCGTTTCGCCGCTTTTCGGTAAAATTTACAGTCAAGGTGCAAAAAAAAATGCCTCTTAGTCTAAAGAGGCTTTTCATGGTAGTAATATCTATCAAAGCGACTTTCGCCGCAATAATAGCTCGGAATAAATTTGGTTCAAGGTTGGTCAGCTGAAAATTTTTTCAATTCCCGACGATGGACTCCTAACCACAAATAAAAATCTATAATTGCAAAGGCAAAGAGCCGCCGACTGAATAGTCGACAACTCCAAGCCTATATGTGTTTTTTACTACCAATGTCAAGTTAAGTTTGTCTGACCTTTCAACTTCAAACAACTTCCTGAACAGTTTCAGATTACTGGAGCAAGCTGAGAACTGCGCTGCTGCTCTGGTTAGCTTGCGCCAACATTGATTGAGCCGCCTGCAAGAGGACGTTATTCTTGGTGTAGTTGGTCATTTCCTTAGCCATATCAGCGTCGCGAATTGTGCTTTCAGCAGCCTGAGTATTCTCGGAGCTGACTGTCAAGTTTTCACTTGTGTAAGCAAGACGTGCTTCGATTGCGCCGATTGTGGTCTGCTGGTCAAGAGCTTTGTTGATTGCGTTGTCGAAAACTGCGATAGCCGCATTTGCCTTGTCTTGAGTCGCAACGCTGACTTTGCTGCCGTCCGAACCTTTCAGACCGAGAGCTTCTGAACGCATATCTTCAAGACCGACCGCGATAGCCTGGTTAGCAGATGCGCCAACTTGGAAGCTGAGTTCGTTAGCCGCTGAATCATTCTTCGCGTAAATTGTTGTTGTGAAGTCGTCGAGAGATGCATTAGCAGCTTTCTTGACGTTACCCTGACTGTCAGTAACGCTAATTGTCACGCCTGCAATCATGTTAGCAACGCCTGTTCCAGCTGAAGAAATCGTCAAGCCCGGTGTCTTGTCCGCTGTATCGACCTGGTCACCAGCCGCGTTCGACCCAATTTTTGTACCAGCCATCACAACGTCAGTCTGCGATTCGACGCTAATACCGGTTCCACCTGAGGAAGTAGAATATTTCGATTTAATTGCATTTGCAATAGATGATGCGTTCGTCTTAGCGTCTGCAGCATAACGAGCCTTCATGTAATTCGAATCTGCAATACCGGTACCGCTTGCTTGTGCGCTGCTGTCAGATGTCGCAGCCTTAGCGTTAGCCTCTGCAGTGGATGCTGTGTTATTCGCGCCAAACTTAAAAGTATCGTCAATATCCGTTGTTGCAATGCCGTTAACAGCGGTAATAACCCTCTGAACAACGACATCAGAGTCATCTGCCCCCGAATATGCGTCGCCAGCACTAGCCCCGATTTTTGTTGATGTGTCAGTTGTGCTGTCCCAAACTTTTGTTGCAGTCGTCGACGCACCTGAACCAAATGCAACGTAGATTGCTGTTCTATTGAGCGCAGTACCAGACACTGCGCTGCTGATAGCAGTTTTTATCCCGCTGGTGTTGTTATTGATGTTGGTGGTTAAGTTCTCATCAGTCAAATCTGCGTACGCTTCCAAAGCCGTGATCGCAGCATCAGAAACAGCCTCTAAATCCGTAGCGTCCCCTGCTTCCGTCGCCAACTGCGTCAAAACAGTGTCCGAGTCATTAGCCACCACCGCAGCAAGTGCATCAGTCGAAAGCTGGTTAACCTTCGCAAGAGCAGTAGCGGTGTCAACCGAATTAATCGTTGCGCCTGTTCCAGTTCCCGCAAAGACTTTCTTTGTGTTAGCGCTGTCAAGATTTTTGAAAATGTCTTCCAAAGTACTACCGGTGCCGACTTGGAATTTTGTTGTGTAAGTCTCGCCATTTTTGACGTAGCTTGCAGTTACATAGTCAGTCGATTCGATTTCGAGGCTTTCATTGTTGCGGTTTTTCAGATCTGTCAAAGCAGTTCCGCC
>CALEPR010000168.1 GCA_937910665.1 uncultured Selenomonadales bacterium | reverse complement strand
TTTTACAATGGAAGATTATGTAGTTGAAGAATATCGCGACGATTTTAAATTGTTGCTGAAAATTAAAGACATTGCGGAGCATTTGCATTACAAAAACCGCAGTAATGTTGATTTGGAAAGTTGCCTTGAAGAAATAATTGAAGGTGCGGACGAGGCAATAATTCACCTTGTGGAAGAATTTTCGGACGTTTACGCGGATATTCAACCTTCGGAGGCGGAATACACGCTTAAAGCCGGAAAACTTGGCTATGCGTTTAGTTGGCTGATGAAGTTGAACGACGCGGCAGATGATAACGAACGCGAACAAATTTTGCGTGATTGGCTGAAAGAAATTGCGGAGAAAAAGTCAGTAGAAGAATCTGAAAAGGAAAAAAATTAAGATGCAAGATTTAATTATAGCAAGGCAAAATTTACCGGCGAACATTGAGGAGTTGTCAAAGTTTGTGTTGATCGGCAATGATAAACTTCAGGCAGTCAGAGCCGAAATTTCGGCGATAAAAAAACTCGGGCTTGCAAAAGAAGTTCACGAGCAAAAACTTCGCGAAGGACAAGACGTTGCCGAAATGGTGACACTTGCCAAAATGCGAATGGGCGAGTTGCTGAAAGAAATTCCAAAAGCGACCACTAACCACAAAAAACAAGATTTAGAAATCGACAGGGGGTTCGATTTCTTAACAGAGAAAAAAATTGAAGTTGAAGAGCCGGAAATAAAGCCGAAAGGCGAAGTCATAAAGGAGATTGGTTTTACGCAAAAACAAGTCGAGCAACTTCAAAAGATGGCGAATAATCCCGACGCGGTACATTCGGCAATGGCGAAGGCGCGGGAGCGCGGCGATATTGTCAGTCAATCGAGCGTTATGAAAGAAATTCAAGAAAATAAACGCAGAGAAAAAGCCGACAAACAAGAAAATCTCCGCGCTGAAAATTCAGCCAAAATTGAGGAACTTGCAACGCCCTTAGATGCGCAAGGCTTGTTCCAAACTATTGTGATAGATCCACCGTGGGATTGGGGCGACGAAGGAGATTTTAATCAATTCGGCAGAGCCAAACCTGAATATCACACAATGCCGCTTGAAGAAATAAAAAATTTGCCTGTGGAAAAAATTGCAGATGATAATTGCCATTTGTATTTGTGGGTAACAAATAGAAGTTTGCCGAAAGCGTTTGAACTTGTCACGGCTTGGAAATTTCGCTACATAACCTGTTTGACTTGGATAAAACCTTCAATAGGAATGGGAAATTATTTTCGCGGAAATACCGAGCAAGTGATTTTTGCAGTCAAAGGCAGTCAGCCATTAAAGCGACACGATGTTGGAACAAGTTTTTCAGCACCGCGAGGAAAAAGTCACAGTGAAAAGCCTGCTGAATTTTATAAAATGGTGGAAAGTTGCAGTTATGCGCCATTTATAGATATTTTCGGCAGGAAGGAACGCGAAGGTTGGACAGTGTGGGGTGAGAACGGTTGAATAACTTCGCAGGAAAATTGCAATATAGTTTGGCAAAACAACAGACTTTCGATATTGCGATTTTGAAGAAACATATTCCGAACTGCCACAAAATAAAAAAGACAAGTTTAGCACAGGACAAAAAAGGCGTGGATTATGTGGTGACACTTAAAGGCGGCGCAGAAATTTTAATTGACGCAAAGACAAGAGAAAAAGGTTGCAGTCGATATTGGAACTATGGAGAGCCGGAACTTGCACTTGAAATTTACAGTGTGGTTGAACAAAAAAAACTCGGCTGGACATTAAGCGACGCTACAGGAGTTGACTACATTTTATACACGTTTGACAAAAGAGACAGCGACAAATATTTTCTCTTGCCGTTTCAGCTTTTGAGAAAAATATTTTGGTTGAATGGGAAAAAATGGGTGAAAAAATATGGATGCAAAACACAAGAAAGTGACAGTTGGCATTCTTGTGCAGTATTTGTTCCTGCGTCGAAAGTTTTAGCAGAAATAATGAACGCGATGAAAGGTAACGCTGCAAATGATTAAGATTGTAGCAGAAATAAAGCCTGTACCGTATAACCGACCGCGATTTAGCAAAGGCAAAGTATTTAATACGGCTAGATATACAGCGTTTAAAGCTGAGCTGGGCTACAAAGCGCGGTTGACAATGAACGGCAAAAAGATAATCAGCGGCGCGTTTAAAATCAGCGTCGATGTTCACAAAAAGACTTCACAGGATTTGCTGAACAAAAATTTTGGAGACTTGGACAATTTTGTGAAGGCAGTAATGGACGCATTGAGCGGAATATGTTACGTCGATGATGCGCAATGTGTAGAGTTCAAGCGTTGCAGAAAATTTAAGTCGGACGAAAATAAAATTGTAATCAAGATTGAGGAGTGTTAATTATGTGGATTATTACGGTAGGCGGAACTGCAGTAAATCTTTCAAAGTGCAGTTGCATCTATTTTAATACGTACTCAAATTTTGTAGTCGCAGCTTTAGAAGATATCGCAGAAACGGAGTACAACATAAAAAAGTTTGATAATAAAGATGACGCAAAAAAATATATTGCAGAACTTGTTAAAAAATTGAATGAGGAGTGAAAGATGATGATAAACCTTTCAAAACTTGAGCGGCTGGACGAAGATTCACTCGCTGAAATTGAAAAAGTTATTGAAGTGTACGAAGAAATCAGAACAGAAATTAAGCGTGAAATTAACGCCGGAAAGAATTTTGAAAATTTGCATTTGGAGTTAGAAGAATTTCTGAAAAAGCAGAATAATATTTACACGGACAGCGGCAGCCACGAATCTGCATTTAAAGCTGGTGCAGCAAGAAGGATGCTTTCAATTTTAAAACAGATGAAAAATGAAAATTGTAGTCAAGATTGAGGAAATTTGACGGAGGAGAATGAAATGATTCAAACATTGAAGCCAGTGGAATATGCGGCACAAATTATTATGACGACAGAACAGCTTGCACAGTTTTATGAAACAGATGTGAAACGCATAAGTGAAAATTTTAATCGTAACGTTGAGCATTTTGTTGAAGGCAAACATTATTTCAAGGTTGAAGGTGAAGAACTGAATAAATTGCGTTCCGCAAATTGCGGATTGCAAATTTCACCGATGACAAGAACATTGTACTTGTGGACAAAACGCGGAGCGGCACGACACGCAAAAATGCTCGGCACAGAAAAGGCTTGGGACGTTTTCGAGTTGCTTGAAGAAAATTATTTCAGCGCGAAAAAATCTTCGCCGCTATTGAAACCTTCCGCAATCGTTGAAGAAATTGGATTGGCGAGAGATTCAATCA
>CALEPR010000167.1 GCA_937910665.1 uncultured Selenomonadales bacterium | reverse complement strand
CGAGGTCGTCTTGAAAGAAGCTTTGCCGCTCACGACCGCCGAAATGTTATTGACTTCCCAAATGCCCATATGAATCACGCTCCAAAAAATTTTTTCAAAAGTTTATCGGCATTTCGGGCGCGTGGCTAAAATTTACGCGGGGCACTTGTCAATTTATCGGCTGACGATTAAAATTTCCTCGAAAAAATTTTGGGAGTGATATAGCGATGTTGCCTGCTTGGTGGCATGAAAAAAAGATTGTTGACTATACGAGAAAAATTCAAGAAAATCCCAATGATGAATTGTCGTATTTATGTCGGGGAATAAGTTATCGTATACTGAATAAATATGAATCGGCGATTCAAAATTTTAACAAAGCTGTAGAACTTAATAAAGAATTTAAAGAAGCGTATAATAATCGCGGAGAAATTTATTTTAAATTAAATCAATACGAACTTGCAATTAAAGATTTTGACAGGGCTATAGCGTTGGCTCCTGATGAAGAAATTTTTTATATCAATCGTGGAAAAGCTTATTTAAAGTTAGATTTATATGAATCGGCTATAGAAGATTTCAGCAAGGCTATCGAATTAGATTCCGATTGTTATTATGCATACTATAATCGCGCTGTTGCCTATGTGAGTTTGAAAAAATTTAAACCGGCTGAAGAAGATTTTGAGCGGGCAAAAGAATTGGGATATAAGGTATGAGAATCAAAAATATTAATTCTTGTCGGAGAAATTTGCGGCGATAATTTTTTTGCTATCATTGAAAAAATTTTTGGAGGTGATTTTATGTCTTGGCAAAAAATTTTTCGAGCAACGGCAACGGCTCTGATAATTATCGTGAGTTTGCTGTTCACTGTGGGCGTTGAAGCCGAAATTAAAACTTATGACGGCGTCGGACGATATGTCATGAGCGATTTCGAGAATCAAGACATTGCCAAGCAACGTGCAAGGTATCGTGCCGAAAAAGACGCTCAAAAAAAGGCGGGCGTTTATGTGAAATCTTATTCACGCTCCATTAACTCCGAATTGACTGACAACGAAGTTTCTGCCGTCATGAATCAAATCACAAACATTGTCGGCGAGGTCAAATACGACAGAAAAATTGAGACGGTTGACGGCGAGCAGGTTATCATCTGGACGGCAAATTTAACCGCCAATATCGATACGAACGGCATTTACGAATTTATCAAACGCGACGAGAAAGATAAAGTTACAATCGTTCAGCAAAATGAAAGTTTTCAAGATGCGATAGCCAAAAACGAGAATCTAATCGCGGAATTGAAAACGCAATACAAAAACGCGAAGACTCAAGCCGAGAAGGACAAGCTCGTCGACCGGCTCAAACAACTTGACCGAGATTTTTTGGCAGAACAAAAGCTGGAAGAGTCACATAAATTTTGGGGCAACTATAAAAAGGCACTGAAACTTTGCAACGAGGCTCTCGAACTCAAGCCGAATTTTGCCAAAGCTTATATTTATCGCGGGGATTGTCATAGTTTTATGGGACATAATGATGACCTTGCACTTGCCGATTTCAACAAAGCGATTGAGCTTGAGCCTTCCGCTTCGAATTATCATCAACGTGCCTATTTTTACAAGGATTTAAAAAACTATGACCTTGCACTCGCCGACTACACCAAAGCGATTGAATTGGAGCCTTCCGCTTCGAATTATCGTAGCCGCGCCTTTTTTTACGACTATTTAAAAAACTATGACCTTGCTCTTGCCGACTACAACAAGATGATTGAACTTGAGCCTGATGATGCTATTTCTTACAGTTACCGTGCCGATTTTTATAAAGAGTTTAAAAACTATGACCTAGCTCTTGCCGACTACAAAAAGGTGATTGAATTGGAGCCTGATGATGCTATTGTTTACAGCCGCCGTGCCGATTTTTATAAAGAATTTAAAAAATATGACTTTGCACTCGCCGACTACAGCAAAGCGATTGAACTTGATTGGTTAGATGAGATTTTATCATTAGATTACTTTAAGCGCGGCACAGTTTATTATAATCTCGGACAATACGAGCAAGCGATTAAGGATTTCGATGAAGCGATTAAATTCTATCTGGAGGGAAGTGTTACCTATAATTGGCGCGGAATGGCGTATTACAATCTCGGACAATACGGGCGAGCAATTCAAGACTTCGACAAAGCTATTCAGCTCAATCCTAAGGGGAGTTTTGCCTATAAGTGGTGCGGCGAGTCTTATAAAAGATTAGGCATCGCGACCAAAGCGCAAGCTTACTTCGTTAAAGCAAAAGAACTTGAAGCTTGAAAAATTTTATCCTCCGTCAAAATTTGCGGCGGGGGATTTTTTTTGTTATCATGTGGAAAAATTTTTGGAGGCGATTTTATGTTGAGTGACGTTGAAATTGCACAAGCCGCGCAGGTTGAAAAAATTACGGCGGCGGCAAGCAAACTCGGATTGACGGAAGACGATTTGGAATTTTACGGGAAGTACAAGGCGAAAATTTCTGCTGACGTTTGGAAACGCATTGAAAAAAATCCCGACGGCAAATTGATTTTGGTCACCGCGATAACTCCGACTCCCGCCGGCGAAGGAAAAACTACAACTTCAATCGGATTGGCTGATGCTTTTCAAAAACTTGGCAGAAAAATTTGCGTCGCTCTTCGTGAACCCAGTCTCGGTCCTTGTTTCGGAATTAAAGGCGGAGCGGCTGGCGGAGGTTACGCACAAGTTGTTCCTATGGAAGATATAAATTTGCATTTCACAGGCGATTTTCATGCGCTCACGACGGCGCATAATTTGCTTGCCGCAGTTTTGGACAATCATATCCATCATGGCAACGAATTAAAAATTGATGTTCGTCGCGTCGTCTGGAAAAGAGTTTTGGATTTAAATGATCGCGCTTTGCGAAATATTATTGTCGGCTTGGGTGGAAAGGCGAACGGAGTTCCTCGCGAAAGTGGTTTTGATATTACCGTTGCCTCTGAAATGATGGCGATTTTGTGTCTGGCAAAAAATTTTTCCGACTTGAAAGAAAGATTTGGAAAAATTATTGTCGCCTACAATTTCGACAATCAACCTGTCACGGCGAACGATTTAAATGTTACAGGTTCGCTCGCCTTGCTTTTGAAGGACGCGATTAAACCAAATTTAGTTCAGACTTTGGAAGGAACTCCTGCGCTGATTCACGGCGGGCCATTTGCGAATATTGCTCACGGCTGCAACTCGGTCACAGCGACGAAGTATGCGCTGAAACTTGCCGACGTTGTTGTCACTGAGGCAGGATTTGGAGCGGACTTGGGCGCGGAAAAATTTTTAGATATAAAATGCAGACTGAATAATTTGCAACCCGATGCTGTTGTGATTGTCGCAACTGTTCGCGCTTTGAAAATGCATGGAGGAGTTGCGAAAAATAATTTGTCGGAGGAAAATGTCACCGCTTTGAAAATTGGTTTGGAAAATTTAGAAAAACATATCGAAAATATTCAAGGTTTCGGGTTGCCGCCTGTCGTCGCGCTGAATTTTTTTCCGACAGACACTGAGGAAGAAATTCAGACTGTAAAAAATCTTTGCGCGGAAAAAAATGTTAAATTCGCATTGTCGAAAGTTTTTTCTGACGGCGGCGAAGGTGGAATTGAACTTGCAAAGGCTGTCGAATCTGTTTTCGATACGCAGAAAAATTTCACGCTGACTTATGCCGACGATATTTCTGTCAAGGAAAAAATTTCTGCCGTCGCTAAAAAAATTTATGGCGCGGACGGAGTAAATTATCTTCCTGCCGCCGAAAAACAAATTGCGGAAATTGAAAATCTCGGCTTTGGGAAATTTCCGATCTGCGTCGCAAAAACTCAATACTCGCTTTCCGACGACGCGAATAAACTTGGCAGACCGAAAAATTTTTCCGTCACCGTCCGCGAAGTAAAAATTTCAGCCGGCGCAGGTTTTATTGTCGTCTTGCTCGGAAATATTTTGACTATGCCCGGACTTCCGAAACGACCTGCCGCAGAAAAAATTGACATCACGGACGATGGAATTATTTCCGGACTTTTTTAAGAACTTGTGAATACAAATTCTTAAAGTAAATACATTTCGTCCAAACGACGCAAATATTTTTCCAGACGCGAAAGTTCCTCTGCCGAAGTGACTTTTCTTCCTGAATAAAAATATTCTACCTGAGAAATTTTTTTTGTCGCAGGATCAGTTTTCAAATTCGCCAACCTGATAAGTTGATTTAAAGTTCCTTCGTTGCCGTCCAAAAATTTTATGTGCGGCGGCAAAATTTTTTTCATGGTGTCTTTGAAGTAATTAAAATGTGTGCAACCTAAAACCAGCGAAGAAAATTTTTCAAAGTTATAGCCTGTAAATTTTTCGCGCAAATAATTTTCAACTTCCGTCGAAACAAATTCTTGCCGCTCCGCAAATTCTACAAGTTTCTGCAAAGGCAAAAGTTCGACAAATTTTTTTGCGTCCAATCGATTTATAAGTTGATGAATTTTTTCGCCTTTGATTGTTGCCTCTGTCGCCGTGACTAAAACTTTTTGCGTCGGATACAAGTCCAACGCTTTTTTTATTGCCGGCTCCATTCCGACAATCGGCAGAGAATATTTTTCGCGCATCGCTCTGACTGCCGCGCTTGTCGCCGTGTTGCAAGCTACAACTATTGCGTCAACTTTCTGCGTCATCAGAAATTTAAATGCGTCGTCGACGTAAACTAAAACTTGCTCGACGGTTTTTGTGCCGTAGGGAACATTGTCCTCGTCCGCGAAAAAAATAAAATCTTCGCCGGGCAAAATTTTCATCGCGTGGTGCAAAACAGACAAGCCGCCAATCCCCGAATCAAAAAAAGCTACCTTCTTCATAAAAATTCCTCATTCCTCATTCCTAATTACTCCTTGAACAAGTTCGTCCATTGTCAAAGCGTCCGAATTTATTTTCAAACCTGCGCGATTCAATTCCTGAATAAGTTGAGTGACCGGCGGAGTTTCTAAACCTGCCTGTTTTAAAATTTCTGTCTGTCGAAAAAGTTCACGCGGCACACCTTGAAATAAAATTTTTCCCTGCGCCAAAACTAAAACTTTGTTCGCGAAGTTTGCGATGTCCTCCATTGAGTGCGAAACTAAAATTATTGTCACGCCGGACTTGTGAAGTTTTTTTATTTCTGCCAATAAATTTTTTCGCGCCTTCGGATCTAATCCTGCCGTCGGTTCATCCAAAATTAAATATTTCGGCTTGAGTGCCAAAATTCCGGCGATGGCAACTCTTCGCCTTTGTCCTCCTGAAAGTTCAAACGGCGACACATTTTTTATTTCAGATTTTAAATCGACTGCCTTCATCGCCTCATCAATTCGCGCAGAAATTTCTTTGTCGCTGAGTCCGAAATTTTTTGGACCGAAGGCAATATCTTTTTCCACAGTTTCTTCAAAAAGTTGGTGTTCGGGATATTGAAAAACCATTCCAATTTTTTGCCGCGCAGATTTATTTTTAATTTCTTCGCCGTCCACCAAAATTTTTCCGCTCTGCAAGTCAATCAGTCCCGCGACAATCTGAATCAGCGTAGATTTTCCGCTGCCTGTGTGACCTGCGATTGCAAAAAAATCTCTGTCCTCAATCACGAAAGAAATATTTTTCAGTGCGGTCTTTTCAAAAGGCGTTTTCTTCATGTAAGTGTAATTTACATTTTCAATTTCAATCACTTTTCCACCTCGTTCAAGTTTCACTAACCCCTAACCCCTAATTCCTAAAAAGCTGTGACTACTTAAAAATTTTTCTGCCGTTTCGTCACAGCCTAAAATTTTTCCTGCATAGTCGGCTAAAATTGTTCCGACTTTCAATTTGCCGAAAACAAATCTTTCAGCGCGAAAACTTGCCCGCGCCGCAATTTTTTTGTAGACAGACTCAATTTTGTTCGCGGAAATAATTTTTGTCGCCTCCTCAGTCGTCGCAGAGTTTAAAATTTTTTGAACTTCGACCGAGTTTAAACCTTCCGCCGCCGAGTAAGCCGCCAAAGTTTCAAGCCTAGCATCGGAAATTCGATTGTGAGTGTGAAAATTTCCTGCCGCAACTTTTACCAACTTTCCTAAATGTCCGCACAAAATTATTTCTGAAATATTTTTTTCAGCCGCCGCCTCCAACATAAAGCCGACAAAGTTGCTTGTCTGAATTATCGCGCCTTCAGGAAAGTTAAAATTTTTTGCAATAGTTTCACCGATTTTGCCGGGCACGAAGATTAAAATTTCAAAACCTGCCGCCTTCGCCACGTCAATTTGCGGAACTAGGGAATTTTTAAAAGCATCCTCCGACATTGGTCGCAAAACTCCTGTCGTGCCGATTACAGAAATTCCGCCCTCAACTCCCAAGACAGGATTCAAAGTTTTTTTCGCAAGTTCCACGCCCGCAGGAATTGAAATTTCAACTTCAAGACCGCCGCAAGAAAATTCTGCCGCAACATTTTTTATCAGTTGACGCGGACCGGGATTTATTGCAGGTTCTCCGACAGGAAGTTGCAGACCTGCCTTTGTAATTTTTCCAACGCCTTCGCCGGCTCGGAAAATAATTTTGTTGCCGGAAATTTTTTTTGTCGTCGTGAAGATTGAAACGCCGTTAGTAATGTCTGGATCGTCGCCTGAATTTTTTACAACTTCAACCACAATACTTTCCATCTTTCCATCTTTTAATCTTTCCACCTTAGCTACAGGAATTTTTAAAACTGTTCCGTCCAAAGCATTTAGTTCAACTTCGCCGACAATTTTGCCTGTCGAAAAAAAAATTAACGCCGCCTTAACTCCCGCCGCCGCCGCCGCGCCTGTCGTGAAACCGCTTTTTAAATTTTTCAATTTATTTTTCTCGCTTTCGATTTAAAAAAATTTACAAGTCTTGTCACAAAAAAATTTTTATGTTATCATACTCGCAAGGGAAGGGTCGTCTGGAGTGTGCGAGGACTTTGGTAATGTCTAACCTACATTCATTTTAGGGAATCCGATTTGAGTCGGCAGATGGAGAATTATACATAGTTTATGAGTAACAGAAACCGAACTTAGGAAGCCCACCTGCGAGTCGCAGGTTTTAGGCATTGGGAGAATACGGCATTTCGGAATCTTTTCTTGAGAAGGGGCTGTTGGCTTTAGTCGGCAGTTCCTTTTCAATTTCAAAAAAAATTTTATTGCAATTTAGTCGAAAAAAATTTTATACTTCAGTTTGAAAAAAATTTTTTAGTCACAGGAGGTTTAAAAAAAATGTCAGATTGTATCTTTTGCAAAATCGCGAACAAAGAAATCAATTCGCAATTTATTTTTGAGGACGATCAAGTTGTTGCTTTCCGCGATATGAATCCTCAAGCTCCGCAACATATTTTAATCATTCCGAAAAAACATTTTGCAAACATTCTTGAAGTCACCGACAAAGAACTTGCCGCACATATTCTTGTTGATGTCATTCCTGAAATTGCAAAAATTCTTGGAGTTGATGAAACAGGTTTCAGACTCGTCGTGAACACTGGCAAGGAAGGCGGTCAGACTGTCGAACATTTGCATTTTCATTTGCTTGGCGGAAGAAGTATGCAGTGGCCGCCGGGCTGAGAAAAAATTTTTTGTCCTCTGCCGAAAAGAGCGGAGGAATTTTTTTGCGAAAATTTATGTCAATAATTTTGATTTTTTGCACTCACAGAACTTTAGCCAACTATTGTAATAAAAAAAATTTTTCTTAAACATGATAGGCTTTGATGAAAAATGAAATCCTCATCAGTCGTCAAAGTTCTTTTTTTACTGCCTTTGCAAAACTTCAAGTATGATTTTGCAGAAACATTTTTTTACTCAGAAAGTTTTTTGAAATTTTGGGAGTGTAAATTTTTTTGTGTAAGTGATTTTGAGTTTGGCGTGCTGACGCACTT
>CALEPR010000166.1 GCA_937910665.1 uncultured Selenomonadales bacterium | reverse complement strand
CACGATAAAAAATTCAGGCGAAGAAATTGTTGTCAAGTTGGACGAATATGGTTCAAGAAAACCTACTTGCGCTATTGCTTTGCTTGAAAATGTCGGAAATACTTTTGCTGTTGAAAAAATTATAAATTTCTATTATGATTCAAAGGAAATGGACGAAGACTTTGATTGGGGACTTCAATGGACTTCAGGCAGTAAGGACAGCTAGGAATTAGGAGTTAGGAGTGAGGAGTTAGGAGTTTTTTTCTGAACTGCTTACATCTTGAAAGGAGATTTTTTTCATGGCAATCAGTTTGAAAAAAGGACAGAAAGTTGACTTGACGAAGGGCAATCCAAGTTTGTCGAAAATTTTGGTCGGACTCGGCTGGGACGTAAATAAATATGACGGCGGTTTTGATTTCGACTTGGATGCGGCGGCTTTCATGCTCAACGCGAACGGCAAAGTCAATGAGGACGAAGATTTTATTTTCTACAATAATTTGAAACACAAAAGCGGCGCAGTCGAACACATGGGCGACAATTTGACCGGCGAGGGCGAAGGCGACGACGAAGAAATTAAAATCGACTTGGCAAAAGTTCCCGCAAATATTGACAAGATTGATTTCACCGTGACAATTTATGACGCTGAAATTCGCAAACAAACTTTTGGACAAGTTTCAAACGCTTATATCCGCGTCGTCGATGATACAACCGGCAAAGAATTGATTCGCTACGACTTGGGAGAAGATTTTTCTGTGGAAACTGCTGTCGTCGTCGGAGAAATTTATCGCAGAGGTTCAGAGTGGAAATTTAACGCAATCGGTTCCGGTTTTAGCGGAGGACTTGCCGCACTCGGCAGAAATTTCGGAGTAAATGTTTGATTAGGTTTAAAGTTTAAGAGCGAAGGGGGAAGAATTACTTTTCCCTTACCCCTTTCCTCACGAAAGGAAGTTTTTTTTCTTGCATGAAGCGGCACTCGCGGAAAGTATTTTGAAAATTGCGATTGACACTGCCGAAAAAAATTCCGCAAAAAAAATTTCTGCCGTCGGTTTGAAATTGGGCGACATGGCAGGCGTGGAAATTGAGGCGTTGAATTTAAGTTTTAAAGTTTTGACTGCGAACACGATGGCAGAGGGCGCGGAGTTAAAAATTAACCGCGTCCCGGTTTCTGCCGAGTGCAACAAGTGCGGAAAAATTTTTGAAGTTTCGCACTATAATTTTTTTTGCCCTGAGTGCGACGGAATTTTAATTTTGAAAAGCGGCAGAGAAATTTTAGTAGAATACGTTGAATGTGAGTGATGACTTGTGAATTTTTTTGATTCAAATTCCGGAAAATTGCATGCAACTAAAGATCAATTAAAGCGTCAGAAAAGTGCGTTGAGTTTGCAAATGACTTCGGTTGATGGAGTTTCTAAAACCGGCGTTATAAAAAATTATTCTGTCAGTTTGGACGGTTGCACTTGCATTGATTTTTCGCACCGACAAAAACCTTGCAAACATATGTATCGCTTGGCAATGGACTTGGGACTTTTCACGGCAGACGAAAAAAATCTTAACAAAGTGAAATCCAAAAAATTTTTCCGCACATATAGTTTGAATTATGTTGACAGTTACTATGGCGCACCTCCAAAAAATTTTGTAGTGATTGATTTTGAAACTGCGAATGATTATTTCGATTCGATTTGTCAAATTGGAATTGTCGTTGTGGAAAATAATTCTATCGTTGAGGAGAAAAGTTTTTTCATTTATCCGCCGTACGAAGAATTTACAAATACAAAAATTCATGGGATAACTTTCGATGATGTGAAATTTTCGCCGACGTTTGATGTGTTGTGGTCGGAAATTAAAAATTATTTTGAAGGTCACACAATCTCGGCATACAATTTATTTTTTGATTGGTCATGCCTTGCCGCCACGCTTGATTATTACAAAATTGACAGACCGAAATTTACTGCCTTTGATATTTTGGCGAATGCGCGAGATTATCTGGATTTGCCGAGTCATTCTCTGGTGAACGTCGCAGAGGCTTTGAATTTGGAACACAATCCACATGAAGCCCTGAGCGATTCAGAAGTTGCCGCGAAGATCCAGCTCCTTATTGCAGAAAATTGTCCTTTTGCGTTGGTAAAATTTTATTTATCTTGAGAGGAAGATTTTTTTGACAAAATTACAAGCGCACATAAATAATGTTGCCTTGCCGCACGCAATTTTTTCGTTGCCTTTCGCTTTCATGGGAGCATTGATGGCGACGGACGGAAAAGTTTCTGCGTGGACTCTTTTTTTAATTGCGCTGGCTGTGACAACTGCGAGGTCGGCGGCGTTGGCAATAAATAATTTAGTCGACTTGAAGTATGACAAACTTCAGCCGCGAATGTCTTACCGAGCTATGGTTCGCGGAGAAATTTCAAAAACAGAAGCGATAATTTTTATAATTTGCTGCTTAATTTTATTGGTCGCGACGGTCGCGCAGTTGCCGCCGATTTGTTTGAAACTTTTGCCTGTCGCCGCCTTGCCTTTTATAATTTACCCTTTCACAAAAAGATTCACAGGATTTTGTCATTTGATTTTGGGAATTGCGTTGGCGATGGCTCCGGCAGGAGCTTGGCTTGCGTCGGGTGGAAAAATTTTTGCGCCGCCGATGATTTTGTTGTCAGTTGCAATAATGTTTTGGATTGCGGGATTTGATGCAATTTACGGAGCGCAGGACGAAAAATTTGACAAGCGACAAAAGTTACATTCACTCGCGACTGAATTTGGAGTTCGCAAAGCGTTTAGGATTGTAAAAATTTGGCATTTAATTTCGATTTTAAGTTTGATTGTGCTGGGAATAATTTTAAAACTAGGAGCAATTTATTTTCTTGGCGTGGGAATTGCGGCGGGAACTTTAATTTACCAACATGCTATAGTCAGCCCGAAAGACTTCAGTCAAGTTACGCAGAAATATTTTTTGCGAAACGGAATTGTTTCGATCGCGCTTTTGTTATTCACTTGGTTGGACTATCTGTTTTAGAAGTTGTACTTATAACAAAAATATGATATAAAAATAATCACTGTAGAGAAATGTAATCTTGTGGCAGTTTCGTTTGCAAATCTGTGACGAGGTTATTTGGATTTTTTAGTTAAAGAAGGGAAAATTTTTTTATGGGAATAAATTCAGGAATAAGAAATATTGCAATCATCGCACACGTCGATCATGGAAAAACTACTTTAGTGGACGCACTTCTTAAACAGAGTCGAGTTTTCCGAGATAACGAACAAGTTGCCGAGCGAGTCATGGATTCGGGCGACTTGGAGCGTGAGCGCGGAATTACAATTTTGTCAAAGAACACAGCAATTTTTTACAACGGGATAAAAATTAACATTGTCGACACGCCCGGGCACGCTGACTTCGGCGGAGAGGTTGAGCGCGTCTTGAATATGGTCGACGGAGTTTTATTGGTTGTCGATGCTTTTGAAGGACCGATGCCGCAGACTAAATTTGTTTTGCGAAAAGCTCTGGAAAGAAAATTGAAACCGATCGTCGTCATAAATAAAATTGACAGACCTGAAATCAGAATTGATGAAGTCAACGACGAAATTTTGGAACTGTTCATGGAATTGGATGCGGACGATGAGCAACTTGACTTTCCTGTCATCTACACGGCGGCGAAGGCGGGAATTTCAAAAAAATCTATGGACGAAGAAGATCAAGATTTAAAACCTCTGCTCGAAACTATTGTCAAAGAAATTCCTGCGCCTGAAGGAGAACTCGATGCTCCTTTGCAAATGGTCGTCACAACTTTGGAAGCGGACGAATATGTCGGAAAAATTGCTATCGGCAGAGTTCAGCGCGGAAAAATTAAAGGCGGCGAAACTGTTGCTTTGATGCGCGACGGAGAAATTTCAAAAGGCAAAGTCGGAAAAGTTTTTACTTACGACGGATTGAGTCGCGTCGAAGTTCCTGAGGCGGAGATGGGCGAAATTGTCGCGCTTACAGGTTTGGCTGAAATTTCGATCGGAGACACAATCGCTGACCAAGAAAATCCTGAAGCCTTGCCCGGAATAAAAGTTGACGAACCGACTTTAAGCATGACTTTCGGAGTTAATACAAGTCCATTTGCCGGGCGCGAGGGACAATTTGTAACTTCCAGACATATTCGCGACAGACTTTTTAAAGAGGCTCAGACAAATGTTGCCTTGCGAGTCGAGGAAACAGATTCTGCAGATATTTTCAAAGTCAGCGGACGCGGAGAACTTCACATTTCAATTTTGATTGAAACGATGCGTCGCGAAGGTTATGAAATGCAAATTGGAAAGCCTGAAGTTGTCTATAAAATTGTTGACGGACAGAAACTTGAGCCGATAGAATTTTTGACTGTCGAAGTTCCTCAAGATTTCATGGGAATTGCGATGGAGTCGCTCGGTCGCAGAAAAGCTGAAATGGTTGACATGACTGAAGTCGCAGGTTACATGAGAATAAATTTTTTAATTCCTGCGCGGGGCTTGATTGGTTTTCGCTCCGAACTTTTGACAGGCACAAAGGGAAATGGAATTATGAATCACGTTTTCCACAGCTACGCACCTTACAAGGGCGATATTCCCGGACGCAGTCGCGGAAGTTTGGTTGCCTTCGAGGAGGGGACGACGACAGGTTACGGAATTTGGAATTTGCAGGACAGAGGGACAATGTTTATCGAGCCGAATCAACAAGTTTATGAAGGAATGATTGTCGGCGAAAATTCCAGAGAAATGGACATTGACATAAATCCTTGCAAACAAAAACATTTGACCAACACTCGAACTTCTTCGGCAGACGAAGCCATCAGATTGGTTCCGCCGCGCCTTATGAGTTTGGAACAAGCGTTGGAATATATTAACGACGATGAACTTGTCGAAGTCACGCCGTCGAGCATCAGACTTCGCAAAGTTATTTTGGATAGAACTGTTCGCGGTCGTGCGGCGAAAAATTCGAGAAAATAATTTTTAAATTCTTGCCGCCTTGACAAAGTGAAAAGCAAAACATTAAAATTTCTCCGACAGAGGAGGAATTTTTTTTATGACTGAAAAAGTGGAAATTCTGGGAGTGCAAGTCGATTCGTTAACGATGCGTCAGGCGGTCGAGGAAGTGGAAAAATTAATCGCGCTGAAAAAAAATTCAATCGTCGCCACAGCAAATGCAGAAATGTTGATGATGGCGACCGGCGATGCGGAATTAAAAAAAATTTTGAACTCGGCTGAACTTGTCGTACCTGACGGCGCAGGAACAGTTTGGGCGGCGCATCATCTGGGAAAAAAAATGCCGGAACGAGTAGCGGGTTTCGATTTAGTCCAAGAACTTATGAAAATTGCGCCGTCGAAGTCGATAAAATTTTTTTTGTTCGGTTCTGCGCCCGGTGTTGCGGAAAAAGCAAAAGCAAAAGCGGAGGAACTTTACCCGGGAATAAAAATCGTGGGAACTCGTAACGGTTATTTTAAATCTGAGGACGAAGCGGAAATTATTTCGCAAATAAAAAATTCTGCGCCGGACATTTTGCTTGCCGCACTCGGAGTTCCGAAACAGGAAAAATGGCTCGCCGCTCACAAAAAAGAATTAAATGTTCCTGTGTCGATCGGTGTCGGCGGAACTTTCGACGTAATGGCAGGAAATGTTAAACGCGCTCCGCTTTGGATGCAAAAGGCAAAACTTGAATGGCTCTTTCGTGCGCTGTTGCAACCGAGTCGCGCTGGAAGATTAGTCGCTCTGCCAAAATTTGTCTGGAAAGTTCATGCCTCAAAAAATTCTTGAACAAAAAAAATCTGCCGATTGTCCGACAGACTTGAAAAAATTTTTAAAACTTGTAACCGACTACTGAAAAAAATTTTTTTAAAACTTGTAACCGACTACTGAAAAATTTTTAGAACTTGTAACCGACTACTGAAAAATTTTTAGAACTTGTAACCGACTACTGAAAATTTTTTTAGAACTTGTAACCGACTACTGAAAAATTTTTAGAACTTGTAACCGATTGCTGAAAAAAATTTTTAAAACTTGTAACCGATTGCTGAAACTGTGACGACAGTTTCCTAATCAGCTTTTCTTTTCTTTAATTTTTGCCGCCTTACCTGTGAGTTTACGCAGATAATAAAGTTTGGCGCGACGAACTTTACCGCGACGCACGACTTCAATTTTGTCGATGCGCGGAGAATGAACCGGAAACATTCTTTCCACTCCAACGCCGTAAGAAATTCGACGCACAGTGAACATTTCACGAACTCCGCTACCGTGACGCGAAATCACAACGCCCTCAAAAATTTGGATACGCTCACGAGTACCTTCAATAATTTTTGCGTGGACTTTCACGGTGTCGCCCGGGGCAAACTTCGGAATATTGTCGCGAAGTTGTTCCTTTTCCAAAATCTCAATAATGTTCATAAAAATCTCTTCCTTCCTTGACGTTCATGAAAAAATTTTTTTCTCAGCGGAACGTCGAAATTAACAAAGCGCAGTTTAGCACAGTCGAATAAAATCTGTCAACTTTTTTAAACTTGTCACGAAAAATTTATTGTGATAAACTTCTAGACGTTGAAATTATTTGGAGGTAATAAAGTGGACGAAAAAATTTTGAATGAAAATGAAATCGAAAATGCAGACGCTGAAAATTTAAATTCGGCGCAGGAGGAAAATATAGAAATTCACCTCGACACAGAGAGCGCGCAAGTCGACGCAGTCGAGGGAGATTATGATGCAAATCAAATTCAAATTCTTGAAGGTTTGGAGGCTGTCAGACTTCGTCCGGGAATGTATATCGGTTCGACTTCGGAGCGCGGACTTCATCACCTTGTCTATGAAGTGGTAGATAATTCCATCGACGAAGCACTTGCAGGTTTCTGTACCGAAATAAATGTCACGATTGAAAAAGATAATTCGATCACAGTTTCCGACAATGGTCGCGGTATCCCTGTCGATATGCATGAGAGCGGAAAACCTGCCGTCGAAGTTGTTTTGACTGTCCTGCATGCCGGAGGAAAATTCGGCGGCGAAGGTTACAAAGTCAGCGGCGGACTTCACGGCGTTGGAGTTTCGGTCGTCAATGCTTTGTCTAAATCTATGGAAGTCGAAGTCAAGCGCGACGGAAAAATTCACCAGATAACTTTTTCGCGAGGAAATACTGTCGAACCTTTGCACATTGTCGGCGACGCTGAAAGCACAGGAACAAAAGTTCATTTCGTGCCGGACGAAGAAATTTTCACGGTGACAACTTTTAATTATGACACTCTGAAACATAGACTGCGCGAACTTGCATTTTTGAACAGCGGAATCACAATCAATTTGACTGACAAACGCGGCGAGGAAGAAGTTGCACAAACTTTTCACTTCGAGGGCGGCATTATTCAATTTGTCGAACACCTAAACCGCAAGAAACAAAAAATTAACCAAACGCCGATTTACTTCAATGGCAAGCGCGACGACGCAGTCGTTGAAATTGCGATGCAGTACAATGACAGCTATCAAGAAAATATTTTCAGCTACGTCAATAACATTAACACTGAAGAAGGCGGAACTCACCTTGTCGGATTCAAAGCCGCACTCACCAGAGTTGCAAATGATTTTGCAAAGCGTTTGAACTTGCTGAAAAATGCTGATTCAACTTTGAGCGGCGAAGATGTCCGCGAAGGTTTGACTTGCGTTATCAGCGTGAAACTTCATAATCCGCAATTTGAAGGACAGACAAAAACTAAACTTGGCAATTCAGAAATCAGAACTTTAGTGAACGCTGTCACAGGCGAAGGATTGAGCGAATTTTTCGAGGAAAATCCTTCCATAACAAAACAGATACTGGAGAAGTCAGTAATGGCTGCACGGGCGCGTGAGGCGGCGAGAAAGGCTCGTGAACTTACTCGCAGAAAAAATGCATTGGAAGTTTCCAGCTTGCCGGGAAAACTTGCCGACTGCAGCGTAAAAGATCCCGACAAGGCAGAAATTTATATCGTCGAGGGCGACAGCGCAGGCGGCTCGGCTAAACAAGGTCGCGACAGAAGATTTCAAGCTATCTTACCTCTGCGCGGAAAAATTTTAAATGTCGAAAAGGCGCGACTTGATAAAATTTTTGCAAACGCAGAAATTAGAACCATGATTACAGCTTTCGGCACAGGAATTTCCGACGACTTCGATCTTGCAAAACGTCGCTACAGCAAAATTATTATCATGACCGATGCGGACGTTGACGGAGCGCACATCAGAACTTTGCTTTTAACATTTTTCTACAGGTATATGAAACCTTTAATCGAACATGGACACGTTTACATTGCCCAGCCGCCGCTCTATCAAATTCGCAAAGGAAAAAATCACTGGTACACTTACAGCGACGATGAACTTGCAAAAAAACTTGATGAAGTCGGGCGCGAAGGTTCTACTGTTCAGCGTTACAAAGGTTTGGGCGAAATGAATCCCGATCAACTTTGGGAAACGACAATGGATCCTGCGGCGAGGACGATGCTCCGAGTTGAAGTCGAGGATGCGGCAGAGGCAGACGAACTTTTTACAATTTTGATGGGCGACCAAGTTGCTCCGCGCAGACAATTCATTGAAGAAAATGCTCTGCTTGTAAAAAATTTAGATATTTAATTTCAAAAAAAATTTTTGGAGGACGGCAAGATATTTTCTTTGCTGTCGACTGTGTCAGAAATTTTGTGTAAGTTCAATCAAAAAGTGCGTCAGCACGCCA
>CALEPR010000165.1 GCA_937910665.1 uncultured Selenomonadales bacterium | reverse complement strand
GGGCACAGCAGGAAACACAGATGACATGGAAGCTATTGCTGCTACAAGGCATTGCCACGGCGATCGACGCACTTGCGGTCGGAATCAGCTTTGCGGCACTCGGCTCCTTTTCGGTCAGTATTGCAGTCGGAATCATTGCGGCGGTGACATGCAGCCTCAGCATTTGCGGTGTGCTGGCAGGCAAACGCTTTGGCGCACATTTGAGCAGCAAGGCACAGATTTTCGGTGGATTGCTGCTGATCGGCATTGGTCTGAAGATTTTCATTTCTCATATGATTGCAGGATAAGATCAAATAGAAAAATGCTCCCTGTTCGGCAGCGGCTGGAACGCTGATCTGCCGGACGGGGAGCATTGGCATGTCAATGAAAAATGATTTATTTGTTTGACGGAATTTTTGCAATAATTCTTCCTTTCGTGATTTCAGGAACTGAAAGATCGATTCTGCCTGTGCCGCTGACAACTTGCGGATAACTTGACATAGCGTCGCGAATTTTTGTAGCGGCAACTTCATAGTCGCCCCAGTCGCCAAGTTTCGGCGTGGAAAGTCTCGCATAAGCCAACGCCATATTGTAAAGCGGCAGATAAAAAACAGGAACTCCGCAGCCGTCGATCCCAATTTCCAATTTGTCCTCAGGAACTTTCGCAGCCATCGCAACATGTTTGAAAATAAGTTTCTCAGCCTCGTGTTCAGGTTTAACATAACCTTCCACAGGAACACCGAGCATAATTGCCAACGCGATTATCTGCGAATGTTTTCCCGAGCATTGATTGTGAACCGGCAAAAATTCTTCGTCATTTTTAATCATGCGCTTGAAAACTTTGCTGTTCAGCGGACGAAGTACGCCGCAATCCAAAACAGATTCATCAACGCCAAGTTTTTTCAAAATTCCTCTGACAAGCGCAACATGATTGTCCTCGCCGCTGTGACTGGAAACTAAAACTGCAAGTTCTTCCTGCGACAAATTATATTTTTCAAGTCCGCCATTTTTCACGAAAGGCAATGCTTGAAAAGGTTTCGCTGCACTCCTCCAGAACATCGGCAATTTTGCATTTCCGACCGAGTGAATAATTTCTCCCGAACAATTCACCGCCGCCACGTCTCCGCGATGAATATTTTCAATGTGACCTGCCCTTGTATAATGTAAAACAATTTCGCTCATTTCCAAAAACCTCCAAAACTTTTTGCAGAATTTTATCACCCTTACAAAATTAACGTCAAGCGTTAGAAAATTTTTTATGTTGAAATTATTATTCTGCTCTGTTAAAATGCATTCATATTATAAATTTTTGAGGAGGAGATACTTATGGACGAAAAGGATTGGGAACTGTTTAAGAAAAAATTGAATGACAAAACAGGTATTGACTTGCAACTTTATAAAGAACCGCAGATGAAACGTCGCATCGGAAATTTGGTTACACGCTCTGAGTTTAAAACTTTTACCGCCTACTTTGATCACGTCGTGAAAAATAAAGATGATTTTGCAGAATTTATCGAATACCTGACAATTAACGTGTCGGAATTTTTCCGCAACCCCGACAAATTTTCCAAAATTGAAAAAGAAATTATCCCTCACCTGCTGAAAAAATCTCCCAAGCTCAATATCTGGAGCGCGGGCTGTTCGATTGGCGCGGAACCTTATTCGCTGTCGATTATCATGAAAGAATTAACTCCGAACGTCCGCCACAGAATTTTGGCAAGCGATCTTGATGTCGATATTCTTGCGAAGGCTCGCAAAGGAGAATACACCGACAACGAACTTAAAGCGATGGATCCCGCTCGCAAGGCAAAATATTTTACAAAAACTCCTGCCGGAACTTATCTTGTCAAACCTGAAATTAAATCTGCCGTCGAGTTCAAACGTCACAACTTGCTGAAAGATAAATTTGAAACCGGCTTTGATTTGATTTTGTGCAGAAATGTTGTTATCTACTTCACTGAAGAGGCGAAAGACCAACTTTATGGTCATTTCTTCGAGTCACTGAAACCGGGCGGTATTTTATTCGTCGGCGCGACGGAAGCAATTTTAAATTTCCGCAAACTCGGTTATACAAGTTTCCAACCTTTCTTCTACCAGAAACCTGAAAAATAATTAGGAATTAGGAATGAGAAATGAGGAGTTAAAAATTCTTAGTTCATAATTCTTAATTAAAAAAAATTTCGACCGAAGGAGAAATTTCACAATGTATGCGAATGAAAAACTTGAAAAAATGGATCGCGAGACACTGGAAAATTTGCAACTGGAACGGCTGAAGAAAATTGTCGGTTGGGCGTACGAAAAAAGTTCTTTCTACAAAAAAAGTTTTGACGAGGCAAATTTAAAAGTTGAAGATATTCAGACCCTTGCCGACGTAAAAAAAATTCCGTTCCTGACTTTGGAAGAAATTAACAGAACTGATTCGCAAGATTTTTTAACTTTGCCGCTGTCGAGTATCGTCCGCATTTGCCATGCCGCAGAAGTTGGCGGAGGAGACATCGCAAAATTTTATACCAAAGGCGACATTCAGCAAGACGTGGAAATGATGACTCGCTGTCTTGCCGCCGCAGGAATTAACAGAAGTTCGTCGGTGGGACTTCAGGGAGATTTGGCGGACGGAAAATTTTTAGATGTTCTTTATGCGCTGGAATCGATCGGCGCGACTGTCATTCCGCTCGGCACAGATTATCGTTACTGGCTGAAAATTTTAGAAAAATTTAGTCTGGATACTTTGATCAGCACTCCGCAACTTGTCATGCAGTTGATTATCCAACTTCAGGCGACTTGGAAAAATATTATCGACTACTCGATTAAAAAAATTCTCTGTATCAACGTCAACAATATTCAAAATCCTCTGCAACAACATATCGAGGCGCGGGCAGGCACAGAAATTTTTAATTTGTTCGCGCCTGCGGAGATCGGAACGGCAGGAATATTTTTCCAGTGCAGCAGTGTTTCAGGTCATCACATTCAAGAGGACAATTATCTTGCCGAGATTGTTAAATTTAATTCGGAAGAAATTATTGAAGAAGCCGACGTTATGGGCGAACTTGTTGTCACAAATTTAACCGCACAGGCGATGCCGTTGATTCGTTACAGGACAGGTCAAGCAGTTCGAAAAATGAGTCAGCCTTGCCGATGCGGCAGAACTTTTATCAGAATCGCCACGCCTTACACTCAAGTTGGCAACAATGGTGAGTAGTAGAAAAATTTTTTGGAAATCAAACTTTTTTTTGTTAGACAAATTCGGAAAAATTGATAAGACAGATGTAATCGCGTGGGCGATGAAATTGTGAACGATCCTTAAAATGTTTCAGCTTATTTGCCGAGCGTTTCGGAGCGCATCGAAAAATTTTTGCTGATCGTTTCAATCTGATTCGCCCCTTCTTCAATTTCAATTTCCAAATTTGTCTGTTATTTTTTTTATTCTAAAATCCATTTGCCGATAAAAAATCTTTAGTCAAAGTCTGCGACACATTTTTAAAATTTATCAATCTGTCAATGTACTTCGCTAAGATATCTGTTTCAATGTTCACAAGACTGCCGATGCGTTTAAATTTAAAATTTGTGACTTCGCGAGTGTGAGGAATCATTGACACAGAAAAATTTTCCTCCGTCGCCTTGACAACTGTCAAACTTATTCCGTCCAAAGCAACAGAACCTTTTTCGGCGATTTGTTGCAACAAATTTTTTTCTGCAGAAATGTTTATAAAAACCGCATTGCCTTCCGTGCGGAGATTTAAAATTTTTCCTGTGCCGTCAATATGACCGCTCACAATATGTCCGCCAAATCTGTCAGAAATTTTCATGGCGCGTTCAAGATTTACAACTCCGTCTGCGTGAAGTTCGGCAAGCGAAGTTCTTCTAAAAGTTTCAGGCATAACGTCCGCTGCAAAAAAATTTTCTGCAAAGTCGGTGACAGTCAAACAAATTCCGTTCGTGGAAATACTGTCGCCGATTTTTATATCTTCCAAAACTTTTGAGCAAAATATTTCAATTTTTTCGCCGTCAAAATTTTTCAGTCTGCCAACTTCCTCAATAATTCCCGTGAACAAATTTTTCAACTCCGTTCCAAAAATAATTAAAAAAAAACCTGATGAATTTGTCAAAAGACACCTAATCAGATTGTTGAAAAAAAATTATCGTCGCGAAAAAATTTTACTCGACGAAGTGAATTTTATTTTCGTCCCAGCGATCTTCTTGCTGATGTTTTTTACTTGGATAGCCGAAAGGAAAAATTGTGAACGCCGCCAAATTTTCCGGCAAGTTAATCGCCTCAGCCGTCGCTTTCATTCTTTCAGCATCAGGAGCAATTCCCAACATAACTCCACCCAGTCCAAATTCTTCGCAAGCCAACCAAATATTTTCTGTGGCAATCGCGCAGTCAATTTGAGCTTTTTCCGGAACCGGCAAACCTTCTTTTTTGTAAGCGATTACAATCGCCGCAGGAGCTTTCGCGGCGGGGAAGGCGTAAGGTTGAACTTTTCCAAGTCTTTGCAGAGCTTCTTTGTTGGTGACTACAAAAAATTCCCAAGGCTGCTGATTTTTCGCCGAAGGAGACGCAAACGCCGCCTTCAAAATTTTCAAAATAATTTCCTTCTCGACAGGTTTATCTTCAAAACTCCTGACGCTTGTCCTTGTGAAAATTTCCTTCATTGTAAAAATCTCCTCTCAATCTAAAATTTTATCAAGACCGATTGTTAAACCTTTCAAACCGCGAACTTTTTTGCAGGCAAGCAAAACTCCAGGCATAAAAGAATCTCGCCCCATCGAATCATGTCTGATTGTCAAAGTTTGCCCAAGTCCACCGAAAATTACTTCCTGGTGCGCGACGTAGCCGGGCAACCTTACGCTGTGAATTTTCATTCCTTCGTAATCTGCGCCGCGAGCGTGAGGAATTTTTTCAACTTCGTCCGGGTTTCCTTGAAAATGTTTTTCGCGAACTTCGGCAATCATTTTTGCAGTAAGTTCAGCCGTTCCGCTCGGCGCATCAAGTTTTTTGTCGTGATGAAGTTCAATAATTTCAACGTCAGGCATGTACTTTGCAACTTTCTGCGACAAAAGCATCATCAAGACCGCGCCTATCGCAAAATTCGGAGCGATAAAGGCAGGAGTTTTATTTTCGTCCGCCGCCGCCGAAATTTTATTTTTCTGTTCGTCAGTCAAACCTGTTGTGCCGACGACCGGCGAAACTTTTTTTGAAAGGGCAGTCATGACATTTTTAAAAACTGAATCAGGTCGAGTGAAGTCAACCATAACATCAGGCTGAAATTTTTCCAGCGCGGAATTTAAATCTGTTTCAACTTTCAAACCTGCAACTTCGCCGTCAAAAATATCAACCGCTCCGACAAGTTCAAGTTCTGAATCATTTTTCACTGCGTCAATCACCGTGCGACCCATTCTGCCGAGTGCACCGCTTACCAAAACTTTAATCAAATTTCATTCCTCCAGTCATTTAATTCACTTCGACGTTGTAAGATTCGCAAAGTTTTTTCAAACCTGCCGCGAAACCTGCGCCGATAAAATTTATTTTCCAAATTCCTCTGCGTCGATAAAATTCCAACGCGACAATCGCCTTCACATTTCCAACTTGCAATTTAAATTCAAAAAATGGCTTGTCTTCCGCAAAAATAATTACAGTAGGCGATTTCACCTTCAAGAAATTTTCTGTCGCATTTTCGCCGTAAATCGCAAAGCAAATTGCCACGCTCTGAATTTCCGCAGAAATTTTTTGCAAATCCACTTCCGCGCCGCAAATTTTTTCAGCAAGTTTAACTCCGCCGTCAAAACTTTTGTCGTTGCCGAAAAAAATTAAGTCGTCATCGCCGCGAACTTTTCCATTCGCCGCCAAGAGAAAAATATATGCATCAATTTCCATTCCGCCGTGACCTTCGTCCTCAAAAACGACTTGAAATTTTTTTGTCTGCGGAATACTCACGCGCTGACCTTTCGCCGCAAGCTCGACATTAAAATTTTTTTTCGGCGCAGGAACTTTTTCAGCAACAGAAATTTTTTGATGAACTTCAGGCGCAGAAATTTCTGAACGACCTGTTACAAAAATTCTGCGTAAAAATCCCGACGCAGTTGCAAGAAAAAAATCTCCGAACAAAATTATATTGTCAGGCAGTGCGGAAATTGTGAACTGCAAATTATTTTCGCCGACAGGCAAAGTGTCCGCAGAAATTTTCAAGCCGTAAATCTGATTTATAATTTTGCAAGGTTCAGCGACATTTATTTTGCAAACAAATTCATTCTGCACCTTCGCCGCAAATTTTCCTAAGCCAATCGTTCTCGGCAAATTCCAATTCTCGGCAGAATTTTTTAAACCTTTCACCTGACCGAAGACTTCGACCGACTCAAACTTTGCATTTTCTCCGCGTACCTCGACAGCAGTTTCAGTCGCGGAATATTGAGTAAGTTCGACGCGCAAATTTTTTATCGTGACATTATCAGCGTCGATTATCAAAACCGCGCCCGACTTCGACCACAAAGTTGCGCCGTGTCCGTCCACCGTGCAGCCGTCGCTGTCTATTGTGATTGGACCTTCGTACTCGCCTGGCTGAAGTTCGATTTTATCTTTCTTCGCCGCAAAAATTTTTTTTAAATCTTTCATCACCATTTACTCATACTTCAAGTTATAAATCGTCGCATAAACGACATTTTTATTTCTGTTCCACATCTCGGCAAATCGACTTACAGGAACGACACCGACAACTCCGCCTGTCTCCGCTCCTGTTTCAAGAGTCAGACTGGGAATATTTTTTTTGTAAACTGCCCAGTCTTTAAAACCTGCCGCGTCCACAGAAGTATAATCGCCGTCGAGATAATAACCTGTCTCACGCGAAATTGTATTTGCAAATTTTTCAGACTCTGCCAAAACATTTCCTGACTGCTTGTAATACCAATAAATCAATGCTCCGCAAGTGTGATAACTTATCGTGCGCTTGATTGGATATTTTTGCAGCAAATTTATCAGCGCGGCAGCTTCAGGCTCACTGCCCGGAAATGCGCCTTTATATCTTTCTGAACTTGGATAGGGCGAACCACCAAACTCCTGCCAACCTGCATCAAAATTTCTGTTCAAGTCCACGCCGGCTGCATTTGCTTTCCATTCAGAAAAGTTGTCCGACATTGCAGAAACTTTTGCGCGAAGTTCAGGACTTTTTAAACCATTCAGACCAAACTGACTGATTGAAACTCCGTCAGGATTATCCATCGGCACGAAGTGAATCGCCACGCCTTGAAGAAGTTCCGCAGTCGGAATTGATTTATAATCTCCGCCGAAACCGTTCACAGCATCGACCGCGTTGCAAAATTGGCGCATAACAATTTGCGTCGTGATATATTCTCTGGCGTGCATTGCGCCGAAAATCAAAATATGTTTGTCACTCGCCAAGTCGCCGACAACCAAGTCAAAAATTTCCCTGCCGTCAAAAGTCGTGCCTAAACTTTGTACTTGTACTTGCGGACAGATATTTTTTATTTTTTCAATGTCAGAAACTAAATTGTCATAGGAATATTTTTCAGGCGTTGAGTTGATTATTAAATTTTCTTCCGACAATTTTTTCTGTGTAGGCAAAACTTTTTCTTCCTGAACAGGTGCAGAAATTTTTTGTTCTTCAACTTGCAAATTTTCTTCAGCGTTCGATTCTGTGCAACCTGTTACTAAAATTGTCACCGACACAAGAATTACAAAAAATAAATTACGCATTGCCTCACCTTATTGCTAAATACTGTCCTAAGCCGTAGCCGACTTGTCCATGATAGCGAATTTTATAAAAACCATTTTCAGCAGGTTCGATATAGTCGACATATGCGCCGAGCGGAATCCTGTCCAACGATGCGGCTGAAGTTGAAGGATAACTGCGAAGTGTTATCCACTCATTACAATTCACGACCTGCGCGGTTGAACTTGAAGAACTTCCTCCGCGATTCGGCGACAGGTAGGAGGCAAGACTGTAACCGACAAGTCCGTCATAATTTATTTTGTAAAAGCCGTTGCCCGCGTCCTCAATGTAACCGACTGCTTGACCGAGCGGAACTTGCGTAATTGCCGTTGCCGAAGTTGAAGGATAACTTCTGAGCGAAATTGACTGTTTGCAGTTCACGACAAAATAAGTTGCTACAACATCTGTATTGCCGGAAATTTCTGTGTAAGTTGACGCAGCCGCTTTTGCTGCCTGTTCAGCTGCAGAGATTTTTGACTTTGCAGTTTCTAAAGTTGCGCGAAGTTCCTCAGCCTGTTTGCGCTGTTCAGGTGTCAAATTTTTTGTAAAAAGTTCTGTAATGTTTAAAGCAGCACTTGCATAGTCGCCGCTTGCTATCCAATTTCTGACTGCAGAAATTTGTTCCTCAATGTTCGCGGCTGACTGTGTGCCTTTTTCAATTTCTTGACGCAACTTTTCAATGTCAGAGGCGACAGCAGAATTTTTATAATTTGCAGGAATTGCGTTTAAATATTCCAACGCCTTTGCAGTTTGATGATTTGCAACTTCTTCTTTCGCTTTCAAAAAATTATCTAAAATTTGAACTGTTTCTTTAATTTTTGCGTCGGTGTTGCCTTCTTCCTGCGCGAGTTTTAAATAATTTAACGCCGCCGTGTAATCGCCGCTCGCCATTGCCAATTTTCCCTGCTCGGCAGCTTTTTCAGCAGTTTCATTTCCTCCGCAACCTGTGACAAAAATTGTTGCCGACATTAAAACTGCCACAAAAAATTTTTTCAAAATACCTCTCCACCTTTCAAAAAAAATTTTACTGCAAGACTTCCACAAGCAAAGCGTTTGTATCGTTGCAGGATTGAAAAATTTCTCCGCCTTTAAGCTGAATTGCTTGACCTGCAGGAACTAAATTTCCTTTCGGTGACAACATTCCGCCAAGATTTTTATTCACCAAGTACCACTGACCATTTTGGTGACTGATGAAGGCTTTCATTTCCCTGTCCTGAACTTTTTCGTCCGGAAAACAACCCGACAAAAAGTGCCAGTTGAAAAGCGGCATACCGTCATACAAATTTATTTCGCCGGTCTGCTGCCACTGTCCGCGCCGTCCCGACATCTGTTTTTTCAGCTTCAAGTGCATAACATCTTCAGCTTTCAGTTTTTGGTGGCAGTAAGGGCAGACAGGATTTTTTACATCGTGCAGGACAAACCAACCTTCAGAACATTTCGGATTTGAACACGGCTGGAGTAAATCCCAAGTTTTTACAAGTTCGCGCTCCCATTCTGCCGCAGTCGGTCTCTTGTCCGGGTCGTGCAAGCCATCCAAAAAAGTTTTCAGGAAAAGTTTTTCAATTCCTCTGCCAAAATCTTTTATCGTCAAAAATAAATCTTTTGGTCTGTTTGAAGTGTCGAAAGGATTTTCAATAAAAGTTGCCTTCGCGCCCATCGCCAAAAAGTCATCTTCCTCAGTATCTTGGCTGTAAATTTTCGGACCGAGCAGCGGATGACGCTTTAACAAATATTCATAAATCAAAACCGAAAGAGCAAACCTGTCTGTCATCGCACAGGGCAATTTTCTTCGCGGATCGTCGAGTTTCAAATTTCCTGTTTCCAAAACTTCCGGCGCGATGTAACCTCTCGTTCCTGCAACTTCAGGAGGAAACATTCCAGGCACGACCAGCGAATCAATGTCGATTATCACGCAAGAACCAGTCGAAGGATCTATCAAAACATTGTTGCTGGATAAATCGGAGTGCGAAAGTCCGGCGGCGTGAAGTCTGCGAACTGCCCGCGCGAGAGAAATTGACAGGCGCAACATTGTCTGAAAATTTCCTTTCTCGCTGTCTGAAATGTATTTGCTGACTGAGGAAGTAAACCAACTACTTTTTTTATCCTTGCCTGCGATTGGAAGTTGTACTCCTGCCTTCGCGGAATTTTTTGTGAAGAAAAAATTTTTCGGATAGGTCGGGCAAACAATTCCGAACTCGGGCGACTTTATCAACGCAACAGGCCAGCAAAAAAGTTTTGAAAAATATTCTGCCGCCTGCGCCGAATTTCCACGCGCTCCGCCGTCCGCCTCCGAAAGTGTAGGATTGTACACGCCGACAATGTTGTTAAGTCTGTCGCGCATAATTGACGACGCGGCATCTGCAGGATTGTTGAAAAATTGAACTGCAAATTTTTTGTCGGGCGTGAAGTAAGTATATTTCATTCCTCCGCGTGGCGGATTGTCGCTTACAACATATTCAAGCTGTCTGCCGTCCTCCAAGATTGCAATTTTTGTGTCAGCCATTTTTCGTGCCACACTTCCGAATCACAACCAAAGTCCTGTCGTCGAATGAACCGCGCACGGTGTAAGTTTCCAACCAATTCGCAAGTTTATCTGCAGGAGAATCACTCGACAAAATTTTATTCGCAACCAGGTCGTCGAAAAGTTTTTTCTCATTACCTTCATAATCGTCAGCCACTCCGTCAGTCATCGACAGAATTAAATCAAAATTCCTCAACGACACTTGCGTTTTTTTCTGCAAATTTTCAATGCGGCTTGTGTTTGTCAAAAAATCTGTTTCGCCGGCAAAAGTTCCGCTGTCCGCGTCGCAAAGTTTTAAAAAATTTTTATCCGCGTCAAAGGCGGCAATCATTCCATCACCGACTTGACAAGCCATCACTAAAGTTTTGTCATTGGCAACAGGAATTATCGTAGACAGAATAAATGTCGCCGCGAAGTCGCCAAGTTCCAAAATTCTGCCGACAACTTTTTTGTATTCAGGCAAATTTTTAACTTCCTCGAACTTTTCCACAACAGCTTGGCGAGCTTTCAAAATACTTTGGTGCAAAATATTTGCCAAGTTTCCTGCGGCGTTTGAAAAATTTTTTGACGCGGTATCGCTGCCGAGATTTTTTTTGAAGTCGGGATTTTGTTTTAAAAGTTTCGGCAATTCAGTTTCAAGAAATTTTATTGCGGTTTGGCAGGAAATTCTTGCGCCGATTCTGGAAAATTTTTTTGAACCTGCGCCGTCCGAAACTGCAGAAAAAATCATTCCTTCAACTTCCTCAGTTTCAAACCAATCATCGCAGTTAGTGCCTTCGTGCCGATGTTTTTTTCCGCGAACTCTCGCCGCGATAACTTGAAACTTTCCGACTGTGTAACTGTTTTTTACAACGTCTCTAGTCGGCTCCGGTTCATCTTTCGGCACAGGATTATTTTTCCAAAGTTGCGCGGTGAAATTTGTAACTTCGTCGTCAGTCAAAGATTTTTTTTCAGGAACAGAAATTTTTTCTCCGACTTCGGAAATTTTTTTCTCGGCAGAAATTTTTTCCTCGACTTCGGAAATTTTTCTCTCGGCAGAAATTTTTTCCTCGACTTCGGAAATTTTTTTGTTAGTCACTTCAGGCAAATTTTTTTCAGGAACAGAAATTTTTTTATTTTCAGCGTCGGACAATTTTACAAAATTAGTTTGTCGAAGAATTTTGCTGTTGCCGAGTTGCTGATAAATTTCTTCCCTTGAGCTGTGAATTGTAACTTCCATAAAAATTTCTCCACATCAAGGAACGACAGTAAAACCTTGTGGCGGCGGCGGGAGTTGGAAAGCCGAGCCGGGTTTTGCGTCCAAACTTTTTGAAGACATTTTAATAGAGCCAGAAACCCAAGCAAAAAATTTCGCCATATCGCCGGGCGAATTATTATTCATCCACAAAACATTGTCGGTAATTTGTTTCAAGAAAGTTGGATCTGCGTCGCTGCCGGTCAAGCAAGCAATTATGTTTGCGACTTTCAAAGTTTTAATATTTTGAACTTCAGTATTCAAAGTTTCTTCGTCGGTCGGATAACCGTCGGTCAAGATAAAGACAAGCGGTCGCCAATCGCCTTTTTGCTCGGCAGAATTTTTTCTGACTTCGCGGTCAATACATTCGCGCAAAACTTTCAGCGCACCGCCGAGAGCAGTCATTCCATTCGCCTCAAGTTTTGGATTTTTAAAAAGCATAAGTTCTGTGAGCGGAGAAATTTGTTGCGCCGTACTTGCAAAAGTTATGACGGAAAGATATGCAGTTTCCAGAGCCTGAGGGTCTCCGCGAAGTTCATTGACAAGCGTGTCGATTCCCTGCCGAACCGCTTCGATAGATTCTCCATACATCGAGCCGGAACAATCCAGCAAGAGATAAACAGGAAGTCTGCGCGTAAAGTTTGACATAAAAATTTTTCCTCCATTCAAAAAAATCTGTCTTATGATTCTTGATTTCAGATTTTAATTCCTGCAAAAATTTTTTTAAGCTGATAATTTAAAATTTCGATAAAACTGTTGAAAAATTTTTTGTTTTTACAGGGAGCGTGAAAATATGTCAGCCCAAAATTTTGATTTTGAAACAAATTTAATTTCCAGTTTGTCGCAGTCAATTTATTTGCCGACAACTAAAAATAATTCTGAAAATATTTCTTCCGACTACGCAAAAATTTTGGCAGAAAAAATCGCCGAAATTGATTCTGAATTCGATGAAACCAAAAATAATTTGTCGAATCAAAATCAATCTTCCGGCGGCGGAGATTCTTCCGAAACTTCAACCGAAACAATTAAAAGATTTATGCCGGACGGATCAATTTTAATTACAACTTACGACGGCAGCAGTATTGTCCAGCAAATAAAATTGCGTCCGCATTTAGTTCCTGTCGCAGATTATTCCGCGCCGCCGACTCCCTCCGGCGAACAGCCGACAAAGTTGGTGGCAAAACAAAATCTTGACCTTTTAAGTTTGCTAATGTAAAATATTTTCGGGTACTTGTAACAGATAAAAAATTATGGAGAAGGCAAGTTTATCTTCCCAAAAAATATTCTTTTTAACTTCAAAAGGAGGTTACCAACATGGATGTAGGAACAATTACAAGCGTCGCATCGCAAGGCGCAGCTCAGTACGCGACGCAAGCAAAAAGCGCGGCAAGCGCAAGATCTTCCGACACTGCAACGCAGACAACTTCGAGCGAAACTTCAAAAGTTGGCGACGCATACTCGGTGGACATTTCCGATGCGGCGAAAGCGGCACAACAAAAAGCGGCGGCTGATACAGTCGACGACGATTCGTCTGCCAGCACAAAAGGTTTGTCTGCAGATCAAGTTCAAGCTCTGCAAGATGAAATCGACGCTAACGAACAGACAATGCTCAACTTGATGATTCAGGCTTTAACCGACAACAACGACAAACTTCAAAGTTGGTTGGATGACGGAATTGGAATTTTGAACTTCGACGGAACAAAGATCGATGCGTCAAGATTCGCTCTGCCTGAAGTCGCAACCAATGCTGAAGATGCGGCGAAGGCTGTCGCGGACGGCGGCGACTGGTCGGTTGATGCAGTTGCGGGAAGAATTTTTGACTTGGCGAGCGCAATCGCAGGAAACGATCCCGAAAAACTTGAAAAAATGCGCTCAGCTGTCGAAGAAGGTTTCAAACAAGCCGGAGTGACTTGGAAAAATGTAGTCGGTCAGGATAGTATGCCCGAGATCACGCAAAAAACTTACGACGATGTTATGAGTCGTTTCGACAAACGCACCGAAGAACTTTCAGGAAAAACTTCGGCAACTTCAACTGTCGCATAAGTTTTAAAAAAATTTATTTTGAATTGAAGATTGACTGAAATATTTTGCAAAATCCTTTTCGATTGATTTGGAAAGGATTTTATTTTTGACGAAGGAAAGAAAAATTTTCAGGAAATTGAAAAATGTTCAACTTATTATTGCAATTTGCAAAAAGTTTTTGAAAAGCTAAAATTCTTGACAATGTAAGCGGTGGTGTTGTAAAATGCTCAAAGTGCAAATTTACAGGGAAGGCAGTGCGCCTTTCAAGTTCAAGAAAGAGGCAGAAATTTTTTTTGGCAAAGATTTATCGGACGAGGAAAAATTTTTTGGCGATATTGAAATTGTCGGCGAAATTCTCAACGACGGAAAAACTTTTGTGGCGCGAGGCAGGGCGACTTGTTCCAGAAATTTTTTTTGCGACAGATGTCTTGAACCTTCAAGCGGCGAAATTATTTGCGACTTCGAGGAAGAAATTGACGACGAAAATATTTCCGAAAATGTTGCCGATATCACCGAACTTGTACGCGATACTTTTTTGGCAAGTTTGCCTATTCAAAATTTGTGTCGAGAGGATTGCAAAGGTCTTTGTCCTGTTTGCGGAAAAAATTTGAATACTGAAGAATGTGAGTGCGACAGATTGATTGTAGATCCGCGCTTTGCATCCTTGAAAGATTTTAAACTTGATTGAGGAGGCGACGAAGTTGGCAGCACCGAAAAGAAAATTAAGTAAATCCAGACGCGACAGAAGACGCGCAAATTGGAAATTGGAAGCTCCGAACTATGTAAAATGTCCGAGATGCCATGAACCAAAACTTCCACACCATGTGTGCTTGGAATGTGGCTACTATGACGGCAAAGAAGTTATAGAAACAGCTTAAAGATATTGGTCATTAAAACTTAGTTGTTAGTTGTTAGTTGTTAGTTTTAGTTGGAAGTCAAAAAATCTATCCGCTATCCACTAACCGCCGACAGCTAAATTTTTTTTTAATAGGAGTTAAGCATTGTGAAACTTGCAGTCGATGCGATGGGCGGCGACAACGCCCCTTCAGAAATTGTGAAAGGCGCACTTGAGGCGGCGAAAAATTATTCTTGCGAAATTATTTTGGTCGGCGATGAAAATAAAATCACTGAAATTTTAAATGCTGAGGAGGATTGGAAAAATCTTTCTATCACTGTAAAACATGCCGCCGAAATTATCGAAATGGGTGAACACCCTGCCGACGCAGTTCGCAACAAAAAAGATTCCTCAATCGTCGTGGCTACAAAAATGGTCAAGGACGGCGAAGCCGACGCAGTACTTTCTGCCGGTTCTACGGGTGCGGCGGTTGCTGCGGCTCAACTTATTTTAAAGCGTATTCACGGAATTGGTCGTCCTGCTATTGCGACTCCGATTCCCACTCCGAACGGCGTGACTTTGATGCTCGACAGCGGCGCAAATGTCGATAGCAAGCCCGAGCATTTACTTCAGGTTGGAATTATGGGATCGCTTTACGCCGAACACGTTCTCGGCAAAAAAAATCCGCGTGTCGGTCTCCTGAATATTGGCGAGGAAGAAACTAAAGGCAACGAACAAGTTAAGGAAGCGTATCAGCTTTTCAAAAGTTCCTCGACAATAAATTTTATTGGCAACGCTGAGGGCAGAGATATTCCGAAAGGAAATTTTGATGTCGTGGCTTGCGACGGCTTTGTTGGAAATGTAGTTTTAAAATTCGGCGAAGGTTTGGCGACGACAATTTTTGAACTTATCAAGGAAGCAATAGACAACGGCGGAATTTCTGCCAAAGTCGGCGCATTACTTTTAACGCCTACGCTGAGAAGTCTTGCCAAAAGGTTGGACGTTTCCGAGAACGGCGGAGCTCCGCTTTTGGGTGTTGACGGCTGTTGCATAATTAGTCACGGCAGTTCAGATGCAAAAACTATTTGCTCCGCGATAAAAATTGCGGCTGAATATGTCAACAGCGATGTTTTGGGTCATATCAAAAATGCGCTTGAAAAAGAATACAGCGGCAGTTAAAATAATTAGGAATTAGGAATTAGAAATGAGGAATTATAATTTGTAAGTTTTAATCGTGCATTGGATGAAAGAGAGGGAAACGTTGAATGTTTGAGAACAATCCGATTTGTAAACTTTTGAATATCAAGTATCCTATTTTTCAAGGCGGAATGGCTTGGGTAGGAACGGCGGAGCTTGCGTCGGCTGTTTCTAATGCCGGAGGTCTTGGACTTATCGGTGCGGGACACATGCCGCCGGACGTTTTGAAGAAAGAAATTGCGAAGTGCAAAGAATGGACTGATAAACCTTTCGGCGTGAATATCATGTTGATGTCGCCTTTTGTCAAGGAAGTTATGCAACTTATGGTTGATGAAAAAGTTCCTGTAGTGACAACAGGCGCAGGAAACCCGGGAGAATATCTTCCCGCCTTGAAGGAAATCGGCACGAAAGTTATTCCTGTCGTTGCCAGCGTCGCCCTTGCTCGCAGACTTGCGAAAGGCGGAGTAGATGCAATTATTGCCGAAGGCTCAGAGTCAGGCGGACATATCGGAGAAGTTTCGACAATGCCACTTGTTCCTCAAGTCGTCGATGCAGTTGATATCCCTGTAATTGCTGCCGGCGGTTTTGCTGATTCGCGCGGAATGGCTGCGGCTTTTGCGCTCGGCGCACACGCAATTCAAATGGGTTCGCGTTTCGTCGTCAGCAAAGAATGTATCGCTCATCCGAATTACAAGGAAATTGTCTTGAAAGCAAAAGACAGGTCTACAGTCGTCACGGGCAGAACTTTGGGACATCCTGTTCGCGTCATCGCAAATAAACTTACAAAACAATTTTTTGAAATGGAAGCCGCTGGAGCTCCTGCTGAGGAACTTGAAAAACTCGGCGCAGGAAAACTTCACCTTGCCACTCACAAAGGCGACGTGGAAAACGGTTCGGTTATGATTGGACAAATTTCAGGAATGTTGGACGACATTAAATCAGTTCAGGAAATTATTGACGACATTGTAAACGGCTTGCCGAATGCAGTCGCCGAACTTCAGAAAAATTATCTTTGAAACGGAAGGAAATTAGAAATCAGCAACAAAAAAAAATTTTGCTGACAACTGACTACCGATCTCTGACTACTAAAAATTTTACTGAAAGGAAAATTTTTTATGAGTAAGTTGGCTTTTGTTTTTCCCGGACAAGGCGCACAATTTGTCGGAATGGGAAAAGATTTTTATGACAAGTTCGACATTGCGAAAAAACTTTTCGACGAGGCAGACGACGCGCTCGGTTACTCGATAAAAAAAATGTGCTTTGAAGGTTCGGAAGAAGATTTAAAATTGACTGAAAACACTCAGCCGGCAATTTTGATTGTCAGCGTAATTGCGTCGGAACTTTTGAAAGCGGAAGGAATTACTCCGGAAATTTCAGGCGGTCACAGCTTGGGCGAATATTCTGCGTTGGTCGCGGCAGGCTCATTGAAATTTGCTGAGGCAGTTAAATTGGTTCACAAGCGCGGACAATTTATGCAGGAGGCTGTTCCTGTCGGCGAAGGATCGATGGCGGCGATTATCGGACTGGACGACGAAATTATTGTAGAAAGTTGCAAAAAAGCATCTGAAGTCGGAGCAGTTCAAGCTGTCAATTTCAACTGCCCGGGACAAACTGTAATTGCGGGAACTTCGGCGGGCGTTGAAAAGGCTGTTGAACTTTTGAAGGCGGCGGGAGCGAAGAAGGCAGTTATCTTGCCTGTCAGCGCACCTTTCCACTCGACTTTGATGAAACCTGCGGCTGAAAAACTTTCTGCAGAATTGGATAAAGTTGAGATTAAAGATGCGGCATTTCCGATCGCGGCGAATTTTACAGGTGAACTGGAAACTGAGGCGGCTAAGATAAAATCAAATTTAGTTTCGCAAGCAGATCATCCTGTCAAATGGATCGATTGTGTTCAGTCCATGAAAAAATTCGGCGCGGAAATTTTTGTCGAGTGCGGACCCGGAAAAACTTTGTGCGGTTTCAATCGCAGAATCGACAAACAAATTTCAAGTTTCAACGTCGAGAATTTAGAAAGTTTGGAAAAAACTATTTCCGAGTTGAAAAAATAATTTTCAGGCACAGAAAAAAATCACTGCGGAGTAAAAAAACTTCGCGGAGATTTTTTTTTGCAAAAAAATTTTCTGTCAAACTTTCGGCAAAAGGATTGAAAAAATTTCTATCGAAGTGTAAAATTTCCAAGTACAAAAAAAGTTGGGGAGTTTTTTTATGAACAATTTAAATCAGCTGAATACTTTGATAGCAGATAATTTTTTCTACATAATTGTTGCGCTCGGAATAATTTTTTTGCTGATGCTTTTCCTGATTATCGGTTTGAAATTTGATTTGTCTAAAATGCGTCAGCGTTACAAAAAAATGATGGGCGAGTCGGAAGGCTACGACTTGGAAAAAATGCTGAACGACAACGCCGACAATATGAAAAAAGTTTTGGCTGAAGTTAAACGCATGGACGATGAAATTTCCGCAATAAAAAATTTGTTGGCGAAGGCGATAACTCGCGTTGCGATTCTTCGTTACGATGCCTTTGACGATATAAGTTCCGATTTAAGTTTTTCAATCGCTCTGTTGGACGACAAAAATAATGGAATTATAATTTCTTCGCTCAACGGCAGAGATTCTTCCAGCACTTACGCCAAGCCCATAGAGGACGGAGTTTCAAAGCAATACAAACTTTCAAAAGAAGAAGAACAAGTTTTAAGAGAGGCGGTCGGAAATATTCGCCGCCGATAGAAATTTTTTTGAAGGAAGTGAGTAAATGGAAATTCGCAAGGGGCAAAAAGTTTTGTTGCATGAAAATTTTTTGTGCGTGAAGTTTGAAAGAAATTCCGGCGCAGTTGAAATTGACACGGCGGCTTTTCTTCAAGGCGACGGCGAAAAAGTTTCTGACGAAGATTTTATTTTTTATGGAAATCCCAATCATCATTCAGGCGGAGTCGTTCACCTCGAAGACGATTCTCTCGAAATAGATTTGCAAAAAATTCCTGCGCGGATAAAAAAAATTTCTTTCACGGCGACAATTTACGACGCTGAAAATCGCAAACAAAATTTCAGCAAAATCAGCGGCGCAGTTTTAAAAATTTTTTCAACCTCGACAGGCGCGGAAATTTTTTCTTTCACGCCGGAAAAATTTAATATTGAAACTGCTATCGTTCTCGGAGAAATTTACAGGTACAAAGGCGATTGGAAATTTAACGCAGTCGGCGCAGGTTTCAACGGAGGACTTTCTGCACTTTGTAAAAATTTTGGCATTGAAGTTTCAGAGGAACAAAATTCTCCTCCACCTGCACAAAATTTTTCTATTCCTCCTGCACCACCGAAACAAAAAAATTCTCAACCTGTGCAAAATAATTCCTCACTCCTCACTCCTAATTCCTCATTAGTCATGCAGCGTGGTCAGCGGAGCAAACTAAAAACAAAAAATGGCAAGCTCGGCACTATCGAAATAAATTTGAAATGGAACAGTCCGCAGAAGTCGAAAAAAAATATTGACTTGGATCTGTGTTGCCTTTATGAACTTGATGACGAATATGTCGGAGCAGTTCAGGCGTTGGGAAATTTTTTCGGCAGTCTGAGCGACGAACCTTACATCAAACTCAATCGCGACGACAGGACAGGACAAACTTACAACGGCGAAACTTTAAAAATTAACGGCAAGTTTCTGAAAAAAATTCGACGCATTTTGATTTTCACTACAATTTATTCAGGCACTTCAAATTGGGAAGATGCGGCAGCGGTTGTCACGATAAAAAATTCAGGCGAAGAAATTGTTGTCAAGTTGGACGAATATGGTTCA
>CALEPR010000164.1 GCA_937910665.1 uncultured Selenomonadales bacterium | reverse complement strand
TGCATGTGTTAAGCACGCCGCCAGCGTTCGTCCTGAGCCAGGATCAAACTCTCCATTTATTCAAGTTCAATCTTACTCATTTCTCATCTTTCGTCTTAAAAAAAAGACCTGCACTAGCATTAGCATTGTTTAGTTTTCAAGGAGCCGCTGTGAATCAGCTTGCATATATTATCACCTTCCTTTCCCTCTGTCAACCCCTTTTTTTTAATTTTTTTCTTGCGAATTGTAAAATCAAGTTGAACAGATAAAAAAAGTTCCACAATGAAAACCTCGAATGACAAAATTTAGTTGTAAATCAAGGGAGTGTCAATAGATTTGTGTAAGTGAAAAAATTTAAAAATCAAATTTATCGAAAAGAGCAACCATACGTTCATCATGCAAAAGTTTTTTCCTGACCAAAGCCCAATTTGCGACGGGACGCTCTTTCCATTTGCGGTAAAATTCAGTGACACTCCAAAATTTTTTCCCACCAAATCGACAGAATTTTTTGTAGCGTTTTGTGGTATAATCAAGAAAAAATTTTTGGAGTGATATTTTTGCAACTTACAAACAAAAGTATTGCAAAGACTGTTGAAAAAATTGAAAAATTTTTTGAGTCTGCAAATGTGTCGAAGAAAGACAAAATTAAAATTTGTTTGATGATTGAAGAATCTCTGCTGCGTTATCAAGAAAAATTCGGCGAAGATAAAAATTTTGAACTTGTCACAAGAAAATGGTTCGGTACGCCAAAAATTTTGATAAAAATTAAAGGCACGCCATACAATCCGATTGAAGATAACAGCGAAGAAAATATTTTTTCAGAACAGATTATAAAAAATCTTTCAAATTATGAGCAAGCCGGCTTAATTTATCGCTATGAAAATGGTTGCAATGAAATTACTGCCGCCACTAATAAAGAAATTAAAAATTTAAAAATTCCGGGCGGTTCAAATACAATTTCAATTTTGCTGGCGATTTTTCTTGCGATTTTTATCAAAGAATTTTTTTCCCCGACTGCACAAATTTTTATTACAGATAAAATTGTCACGCCCATTTTAAATAAATTGTTCGGAGTAATTATCGCGGTAAATATTCCGCTGATTTTTACTTCGATTGTCGCGAGTATTTGCTCAATGGAAAATGTTTCTATGCTTCACGATTTGAGCTTAAAAATTTTCAAAAGATTTTTGTCGATTTTATTTTTTGTATCAGTTACTGCCACCGCTATAAGTGAAATATTTTTTCAGGTAATAAAATTTGATTTCGGCGAAATTTTACAGCAAAATCATGACGAAATGCAAAAAGTTTTCGATTTAATCTTGTCGATAATTCCGAAAAATATTATTGAACCTTTTATCAGCGAAAATGTTTTGCAAATTGTAGTTTTGGCGTTGATAACCGGCGTTTGCATAACAATTTTGGGCGAGCGCGTTCAAGACATTAAAAATTTAATTTTAAACTTGCAAAAAATTATTATTAAAATGGTCGATATAGTTTTCAAAATAATTCCGCTGATAATTTTTTTGTGCGTATTTAAAATAATTTTGTTGAATTCAATCGAAGAAATTTTAAGCGTGTGGAAAATTGTTGCGACGCAATACTCAATCTATATTTTTTTGAGCTTGCTAATGCTTTTCAAAAATTATTTTTTGTACAAAATAAAAATTTTAGATTTTCTGAAGACAATTTATCCTGTGTGCGTAATAACATTCACGACAGCCAGCGGAAGTGCATCAATGCCGAAAAATATTGAAATTTGCAGAGAAAAATTAAAAATATCCAAAACGCTCTGCGATTTTTATATTCCGCTGTCGCATCCGATGTGTCCGATAATGAAAACAGTTGCATTTATAGTGTGGACATTTTTTGCGGCGCAATTTTCCGGCGAACAAATTACACTTTCGCAACTTTTTATCATAATATTTTTTTCAATACAATTTGCAATTTCATCGAGCAATAGCGGCGGCGGAGGAATGATGGCGATGATGACTTTATTATTAACGCAAATAAATTTTTCTGTCGATTCGATAGGCGTAATAATGATTGCAGATATTTTTGTGGCACAAATATCCGGTGTTGTTGAAATAATAGTTCGCGATTGTAATTTGATAGATTTTTCGCGCAAAATAAATTGGAAATAAATTTTGCAGGAAAAATTTTTTTGTAGTACAATGTCGAAAATTTTTTTAGGGAGGAGTTTTTATGAAAAAAATTTTTATGGCGATGATGTTGGCGACATTTTTTATTGTTTCGCCGGCAAATGCAAAATCAGTTTCGCCGGAAGATTCTTCAGGATTTGTGATTTTGTCGGAGGTTGCGCCGGATATTATTCAAGAAATTCGCTACTACTCGACTTATAATTTTGTCGGCGACAGGATTGACGGCTACGAAAAACCGCGTGCGTTGATGACGATTGAGGCGGCGCAGGCTTTGAAAAAAGTTTCAGACGACGTTATGAAACTTGGCTACAGATTGAAAATTTATGACGCATATCGTCCGCAAATGGCTGTTGATAATTTTGTCCGCTGGGCTGAAGATATTTCCGATACGCGAATGAAAAAATATTTTTATCCGAAAGTCGACAAGACAAAACTTTTTTCTGAAGGATATATCGACGCAAAATCCGGTCACAGTCGCGGCTCGACAGTTGATTTAACTTTGTTTGACATGAACACCGGCAAAGAATTGGACATGGGCGGAACTTTCGACTATTTCGGAATTGAATCGCATCCGAATTACAAAGGAAATTTAACAAAACAACAATTAAAAAATAGAAAAATTTTGCGTGACGCGATGATTAGAAACGGATTTAAACCTCTGGAAACTGAATGGTGGCATTTTACTTTGGAGAATGAACCTTATCCCGACACTTATTTCACATTTACTAAGTTGGCGGACGAAAAATAATTTTGGAGGTTTTTTAATGAAGAAAAAAATTTTATCGGCAATTTTGGCAGGAATTTTTACGCTCGGAAGTTTTTCAATTTCAGACGCGGCGACGCGCGAAGAAATTTCTGCAATCAAAGTTGAGACGGCGAAAGATTTTAAATATTGGAATGAAGATTCGCCGACTTTGAAAAAAATTATAAACTTTGTTGAGGACGCGACCAATCCTGCGAGCGAAAATTTTATTCCTGTCGAGGACAGAGTTGCAACTTTCGATATGGACGGAACTTTTTATTGCGAAACTGCTCCAATTTATTTTCAAGAATCAATGTTTTTTTTCCGCGCACTTGAAGATAAAAATTTTGACGCTCCAAAAGATATGGTGAACTTTGCAAAAAAAATTCAGCCGAAAGTTTTCAACAAAGCCGGTCTGACTGCAGCAGAAAGCAAAAAATATTTCAATTACCTGACAAAAGCCTACGCAGGAATGACTGACGAAGAATACCGCGCCTATGTCAGAAATTTTATGCAGACAAGTGAAGTCGGATTTACAAATTTGAAACGCGGCGAGGCTTTTTATTTGCCGATGGTCGAAATAATTTCTTACCTCAGCGAAAATAATTTTGCGGTTTATATCGATTCGGCTTGCGGAGTGAGTACGACGCGCGAACTTATCGAAAATATTTTGCCGATTCGCTACGACAGAATTTTAGCGTCGGATTTTGTTTACACTTCGACAAATATGCAAAAAGATTTGCCCGACAAACATTTTTTTGACAGAAATAAAGAAAAAATTATAATTTCAGGCGAACCGATCAAAGAAAATGGTAAAACTGCAAAAATTTTTTCGATAATCAATCAGATTGGCAAAAAACCTGTCTTGGCGTTCGGAAATTCTTCAGGCGATACTTCAATGTTTGAATACACTTTGCAGAATGAAAAATATCGTAGCATGGCGTTTTATGTTTTGTGCGACGACGTTGAACGCGAACTTGGAAATTTAAATCGCGCTGAGAAAGAAAAAAATTTTGCAGCTCAGCGCGGCTACAATACAATTTCGATGCGCAACGATTGGAAAACTATTTATGGCGACAATGTAAAAGTTGCAAAATAATTTTGGAGAGATTTTTATGAAAAAATTTTTAATGTCGGCGTTAATGCTGATAATTTTTTTTGCGGCAATAAAAAATGTTGAGGCAGGGCATTTGGAAGAAATTTTGTCACGCGGCACGATAAAAATCGGAACGACCGGCGATTATATTCCAATGTCATTTTTCAACAAAGAAACCGGCGAGTACGAAGGAATTGACGCGGAAATTTCAAAAATTATTGCGGAAAGTCTCGGCGTGAAAATTGAATATGTGCCGACGACTTGGAAAAATTTGTCGCAAGACACTTTGGACGGAAAATTTGATATTGCGTTGTGCGGAATTTCCAGAAATTTTGCGCGAGAAAAAATTTTAGAAATGTCGGACGGCTACGGCGTTGGAATTTTTGGTAAAACTATTTTGTGCAGAAAATCTGACGCGAAAAAATTTAAAAATCTTTCGGACATTGACAAAAAAAATATTCGCGTAATGATAAATCCCGGCGGCACGAATGAAAAATTTGCTCACGCGAACTTAAAAAATGCGACGCTGATTGTTTTCAATGACAATGCAGAAATTCCACATCAAATTTCAATCGGAAATGCTGACATAATGATTACTGAAACTGTCGAGGCGTTGAATTACATAAAAATTGATAAAAATTTAGCCGCGCCGCTGATTGACAAACCTTTCACAAAACATTCTTGCGGAATTTTGATGCAGAAAGGCGACCAAGAATTTTTAAATTATATAAATTTTGTTTTGGCAGAAATTCGCGACGACGGAACTTTAGAAAAACTTGAAAATAAATATTTGCGTGGCATTGAATAAAAAAATTTTCCCCTCCAAGTGCGGAGGATTTTTTTTTCTCGGAAATATAAAAATGTCCCTTTGAAAGCGACCAAAAATTTTTTTGAATGTGTTATCATAAAAAAAAATTCAAGATAGGGAGTGAAAGATTTTTTGAATAAAGAAATAATTTTACAAGTCGAGGAGTATCTTGAAAAAAATTGTACAGATTACGATTGGTTTGCGAAAAAAATAAATCCGAATTGGACAAGCAAAGAATATCTTGCTTTTGAGACTCAGGAAAATTACGAAAATTTTTTTGCGTATCTTAAAGTTCACGAGTTGAGCGACGAAGAGATTCAAAAAGAATTTGACAGATATACTGAACGCGGCTATGAGGTTTTCGATACTTGGGAAGATTATGAAAAATTTATCGAACAGTTAAAAGCACAAGATTTAACGCTTGCAGAAATTGAAGAAGAATTTCAAACATATTTTTTAAGACACAGAATAAGATTTTCTGTCGGCAGACATGATTATTTGCAAAGCGTCAGTCGTACAGAAAAAATTATCAGGACTTTAAAAGACAAAATCGGTTTGGCAGGAAGTTATTTTTCAAATTATCTTTTCAAACTTATCAAGCAAAAAAATTTAACTGAAGTCGAAGTTTACAAAAAAGCGAACTTGGACAGGAGAATTTTTTCAAAAATCCGCAAAGAAAAAAATTATATGCCGAGCAAGCAAACAGTTTTGGCTTTGGTGATTGCTTTGGAATTGGATTCGGAGGAGGCGGAAATACTTTTAAATCGCGCCGGCTATCATTTGACTGCAGGGCGCAAGGAAGACGTAATTTTTGAATATTTTTTATTGAGAACAAAATTTATGATTTGTTTTTGATAAATGAAGTGCTTGAACATTATGACTGTCAAACACTTGGAAGTTAAAATTTTTTTAGGAGGTATTTTTATGCAAAAGTCTTTGAAAAAATCTGTTGCTGCGGCAATTTGTGCAGGAATGATTTTCAGTTCGGGAATTTATTCAACCCCTGCGTTTGCGGCGGAGGAAAATGTTACGCAGGAAATTCAAATTTCTAACGTAGTTGAAGGAAATGCTTATATCCCTAAAGGCACTGTTTTGCAGGTCGAACTGAGAAAAGAAATTTCCTCAAAAAAATCAAAAGTCGGCGATACAATTCCTTTCAAACTTGTAGAAAATTTAATTATAAATGATGTTATCGTTGCGCCTGCAGGTTCAGAAGTCAAAGGGATTATTACAATTTCAAGAAAAGCCGGAGGATTTGGGCGTGGTGGAAAATTGGAATTTAAAATTACTTCATTAAAAACTTTGAACGGCGTAGAAATTCCGCTCGAATACACGCAATACAAACACGGTGCAGGTGATGGCGGAGCAGTCGCAGTTGCGGCTTTAGTTTCTGGGGTAGGCGGATTTCTTATGAAAGGCAAAAATGTTGTTTATAACGAAGGAATGAGAATTGATGCAGAAGTTACAGCAGATACAGATTTAAATTGTTCGCTGGAAAATCTTCAGGAAGAAATGGATTCTGCAAAACCGCACGGTGTTTCAATCACAATTAAATAATTTTGCGATTGATTACGACGACTCAAGAAGATTCAAAGTAAATTATTACTCCGACGATTAAATAAAAAAATTAAGCAACTAAACTTCGTCGAGCGGTCGCGACTGCCACTCGTGAATCTGGGGCAAAATTTTATCGGTGACGTCGCTTACAAAACTGTCAGAAACATCGAACCCGTAAAGTTCTTCAATGGTATCAGAAATTTGTCGCGTACTCAACCCCCGCGCGTACATTGAGATAATTTTTTGTCAATCGTGGAAATATCCTTTTGACGTTTCGGTACAATCTGCGGAGCAAATGTTAAATTGCAATCCTGCGGTACTTCCACCGAAAAATTTCCGTAACTCGAATTTACGCGCTTAGATTTGTATCCGTTGCGGGCATTTTCGGAATCGGAGCGGGCTGACCTCTCATAGCCGAGATGATAGCCCATTTCAGCTTCCATCATTTCTTTAATTGTACCGCCGAGCAAGTCTTTCAGCGCATCCTGAATATCTTCTGCAGTTTTGATGTCGTACTCATTCAAGAGTTGACGGATAATTTCTCTCTTGCCGTCAGTCATTACGATTGAAGGCGGTTTCTGTTTTTTTGCCATATTAAAACCTCCTATGATTATTTTTATTCTATCACGGAAGGTTTTTCTATTTACAGACTTTTTTTCATAGGTTCCAATTTTACACTTTCAAAATCAGCTACAACAAAAAGCCAAAACGCATCAGAAATAAAATTTTTAATTTCTGCGTCTGAAGTTTTTTCCGTCAACGACAAAAAATCTGTTTCAATGCCGTTAATTGACTTCACAGCAAAAAATTTTTTCAAACTTTCAGGCGGCTTAATGTCTGTGCAAATAATTTTCACACACATTTTCAATCACTCTGCCTTAAATTCCTACAGGAATACCGCGTCGGACAATAATATCTGCCATTGTCAAGCCGTCAATCAAAATTACATTTGTTTCAGATGCTGATTGCTTTGCCTTGTCTGTAAATTCATCTGTCAAGTTAATCAGAATACAAATATTATTTCTGCCGTTGTCGGCGTTCATTTGGTTCAGCTGATTTATTCCTGTGGTGTCGTCCAAATCAGTGCCGACTTTTTTCTTGACCTGTATGAAAATTTTTGACTCATCTTCACCAACTTTAAAAATGTCGTGCATTAAAGTATTCTCAGGAAAAGTTTCAAAAACTAAATCAACATCTCCGCCTTTGCGATTGTAAAAATTTCTGCGAATCAATTTATGTCCGTTTTTGACAAACAATTCTTTGATAATATCTTCAAGAGTATTTGGCGGAAGTTTCCTCAAAGACTTAACAATTTCTTGCAGATATTTTACTCGCTCGTTTTTTGTATCTTGTGCAAGCATATCCAACGAACTTTGTGCAACATTATTCGAAGAAAAATTTTGCGGATTGGTTGTGTAATTTTTTATCAGATTATCAACTGCATTTTTAAAATCCTCATTCAAAACATTATTTATAGATGATTGATAGGCGCGAAGTTTGCCGCAAATAATTTGTGAATCGCTGTTAAAATCGTAATCGCAGCTGAAAAGATTTTCCACGCCGATAATATGTCCGAAATCATTCACGCCTTGTAACACATTAAATTTGTATTCTTCGGTGCATTTTGCGACGGTAAAATATCTGCCGACATACGGATTGTTCAAGCTGACTTTCGGAATAACAATTAAGTCTCCAACTTTAATGTCAAGCATTGTGTGCAGATTATGATACTTTCTGATGTGATAATCTTTTGTTTGACCGACAGGCACATTTGCAAACGATCCCCATGCCTTAACTCTTGCGGCAAGAAAATTTTGTTCAGAATTGCTTACAGCCATTCCTTCAGCTCCCCAGCCTTGACGTAAACGACCTTGTAACAATTCGCCGCGAATAATGGAAAAATTTCCGCCATTCCGATCATCATAATTGATGCGAAAGAGATAATAGTTCATCAAATTTCCTCCTTCAAAAATTTTTTTATAATTATGCAGACAGATTAAAATTTTGTAAATGTCGAAAAATTTTTTTAGTCTGCCACAATTACCACGCGAACTTCATTTGCAATGTGGTCATCACTCACAACGCTCCAAACTATCTCTGCGTCCGGAAAATTTTCTGAAATCTTATCAATCGCGGCGTTTATGCTGAAATTATCAAGTTTATTTTCGTCACCTGTAAAAGTTACCAGCACTTTTTTTGTCGCCGAAATTTTTTTCAAAATATTATCGACAGCCTCGACCGCCACGGAAATCAATTTTTGAATATGAGTTTCATGAGAAAATAAGGATTCATCA
>CALEPR010000163.1 GCA_937910665.1 uncultured Selenomonadales bacterium | reverse complement strand
TAACTCATAGATTTCCCTGCCTTTTTGATTGTTGGGTTACAGACATTTTAGCAGAGAGCTGTGAGTTTTTCATTCGTTGCACTTAGATTGTACATTCAAGAGATAAAAAAATGTAAAAATTTTTTCTGTCCGAGCGGAGGATTTTTTTGCAAAAAAATTTTTCCTATTCACCTTCAAATAAAAATGCTATAATCTTTTGAATCGAATAGAAAAATTTTTTGTAGGGTGTGGTTCTCAGAAATGACGGAAACAAAAGCCGACGCGCAATCCAAGAGCGAAAAATTTTTAAAAGGCACATTTATTTTGACGATAGCAAGTTTTGTAGTTAAAGTCATTGGTTCGCTGAATTGGATTTTTGTTTCGCGAATTTTGGGCGGCGAAGGAATTGGACTGTATCAAATGGCGTTTCCAATTTATTTTTTCGCCATGACAGTTTCACAAGCTGGAGTGCCTGTCGCAATTTCGATAATCACGGCGGAGCGCGTCGCCTTAAAAGATATTTTCGGAGCGCGGAGAGTTTTTAAAATTTCTATGACGCTGATGCTTTTCACGGGAATACTTTTTTCTGTGCTTACATATTTTTCTGCGCGGTGGCTGATTGACTGGCAATTTATTCGCGACGAACGCGCCTATATGTCAGTGGTTGCACTTGCGCCGACAGTTTTTTTTGTAACTTTTTTGGCAGCGTCGAGAGGATATTTGCAAGGTTGGCAGAGAATGACGCCGACGGCAGTCAGTCAGATTGTAGAGCAAATTTTCCGCGTTATAACGATGGTGGTTTTGGCAGACTTACTTTTGCCTTGGGGACTTGATTGGGCGGCTGCAGGCGCAAGTTTGGGGGCGTTGGCGGGTGCAGTCACAGGGTTAATTGTTCTTGTCTGGTTTCACATAAAATTGAATCGCGACATTGAAAAAAATTATTCTGCGGAGGAATTAAAACCTTCGCCGCAGTCATCTCAGGAAACAACTTTATCAATCATCAAGAGAATGTTTAAACTTGCTCTGCCTGTCTCTGCCGCGTCGATAATGTTGCCTGTTGTGTCGAATTTGGATTTAATGATTGTTCCGCAAAGATTGGAAGTTGCAGGTTACTCTGTCAGACAAGCGACGGAACTTTTTGGTTACTTAAATGGAATGGCTGTGCCTTTAATAAATCTCGCGACAATTTTAACTGCGTCGTTGGCAGTTTCAATCGTCCCCGCAATTTCTGAAGCGCGAGCTCTGAAGGACACGGCAAGAATTTTTCGGCAAACGGCGGCGGCTGTCAGAATTTCAAATTTTGTCTGCTTTCCTGCGTTTGTAATAATTTTTTTCTTGGCGACTCCGATTTCAAGTTTAATTTACAATGCGCCGGGCGCGGGACCTGCAGTTATGATTTCTGCCGTGTCGATAATTTTGCTGGGTCTTCATCAAGTTTCAACAGGCGTTTTGCAAGGACTTGGACACACAACAATTCCAATGGTAAATATGATTTTGGCGGCGTGCGCGAAAGTTGCTTTGAACTGGACTTTAACTGCAATTCCGGCTTTTGGAATTATGGGTGCGGCTTGGGCGACAGCTGCGGACATGGGAGTTGCGGCGTTCATAAATTTATATTTTATTTACAAATATATTGGTTACAAAATGGAACTCGGTCAACTTTTCAAAACAATTTTGTCTGCGGCAGTTATGGCAGTCGTCGTGAAATTTTTCTATGACTTCACGCTTGCGGAATGGAGCAGCGAAATTATTTCAACCTTCGGCGCAGTTTTTGTCGGAGGCGTTGTCTATATCGCGGCGACGGCTTTGACAGGAAGTCTTTTGCGCGAGGACATGGAAAGGATTCCAATGGTCGGCAGATTCGGAGTAAAAATTTTTCAACGCATAGGAATTTTTAATAATTAAGAGTGAGGAGTAAATTTTAAATTCCTCACTCCTAATTCCTAATTTCTAACTATTAGAAGGGAGTTGTTTTTATGTTCAAATTGTTTTTTGTTGTAATGTTGTTGGCGTTGGTAATTTTCTCGCCGACCGTCGACGCAAAAAGCCAAAATCTTTCAATCGACGGAGATCACGGAAAACTTTCCGCGATTTTGCAAACGCCCGACAACTTGAAAGAATTTCCGCTTGTGATAATCTGTCACGGTTTCACGGGGAGTAAAATGGAACCGCTCCATGTAAATCTTGCAAACGAACTTGAGGCGCGTGGAATTGCATCAATTCGATTCGACTTCAACGGTCACGGCGAGAGCGAAGGAAATTTTCAAGATATGACTGTCTTGAATGAAATTGAAGACGCTAAAAAAGTTTACGCTTATGCTCGCGACTTGAAAGGCGTTACTTCTGTTTCAATCGCCGGACATTCTCAAGACCAGCTATGAAAAGTCAAGCTTAAATTTGAGCAGGTACATAAGGTTTAT
>CALEPR010000162.1 GCA_937910665.1 uncultured Selenomonadales bacterium | reverse complement strand
TTAAAATATTGTAACATAAAATCGTAAGCCAATAGGATGCAACGTCACGTTGCCACCTTCTAAAATTTTTTCATTCATTCAAGATCACTCCTAAAATTTTTTATCTTCGGTTGATATGCGGCAAAAAAATTTAAAATATTGTAACATAAAATCGTAAGCCAATAGGATGCAACGTCACGTTGCCACCTTCTAAAATTTTTTCATTCATTCAAGATCACTCCTAAAATTTTTTATCTTCGGTTGATATGCGGCAAAAAAATTTAAAATATTGTAACATAAAATCGTAAGCCAATAGGATGCAACGTCACGTTGCCACCTTCTAAAATTTTTTCATTCATTCAAGATCACTCCTAAAATTTTTTATCTTCGGTTGATATGCGGCAAAAAAATTTAAAATATTGTAACATAAAATCGTAAGCCAATAGGATGCAACGTCACGTTGCCATCTTCTAAAATTTTTTCATTCATTCAAGATTACTCCTAAAATTTTTTCAAAATCTCCGAACCTATAAAACAGACAGCAGCAAATTATCAACGCCGCAAAAAAATATTCCGCCCAACTTCCGACTTTAAAAAGTTTTATTCCATGCTTGCCATGCGGAGTGAAGATTGGAACTTTGCCGCAAATTCCATCCTCCGCAATATGCAAAAGCGCACCGACCAACATATAACTCAGCAAGTTCATCGCAAGTTCAAAAGTTGGATCCGAATAATAATTTTTCGCGTACTGAAGTCCAAAAATAAAAAGCAAATAAAGCGGCGGATAGTGCGACCAAGTTCGATGATTTTTTCTCCACTTCCAATAGGCTTTACTTTCTTTCGGCGGAGCACCCTCAACTTTGTCAGGTAAAACTGCTCCCAGAATTCCCGACGCAACAAAAAGCGCATCGTCAGTCGCCGCATAAATTATAAAACCTGTAACAATTTGATGATTTATCCACTTCATTACAAAAAATTTCCTCTCAAAAACTTCTGCGGAAATTTTATCACAAAACAAACACTCACTGCAAAAAAATTTTGCTAACACTTTTTTTTTTGCTGTGCTATCATAAAAAAAAATTTTTTGGAGACTGTGCAGGAGGTTGAGAAAAGTATGGGACTAAAAACTAAAGCAGTTATCGCCATCAATGTCGTTGTAATTTTTGCTTGCATGTTGATGGGAATCATTGGTTACAATGCGGCAGTCAACGGTTTCGCAAAAGCGTTGCAGATGAAAGCCGACGCAGAAGCAAATTCTTTTCTGGAAATTTTAAATTATCGCTACGAAGGTGATTGGAATTTAAAAAATGATGTTCTTTACAAAGGCGACACAAAAATTAACGACGCAAATGATATTGTCGATTCGCTCAGCCAAATTTCTAACGGTAAGGTCACTTTCTTCAAAGGTGACACGCGAGTTGCGACAAATGTCACTGATGAAAGTGGAAATCGTTCCGTCGGCACGAAAGCATCTGACGCTGTTATCGATTCTGTTTTGAAACGCGGAGAAAATTTTCTCGGTGAAGCAAATGTTATGGGGGTTCAACATTATTCGGCTTATCGTCCGCTGAAAGATTCTTCAGGCTCGACAATCGGAATGATTTTTGTCGGCGTGAGCGTTCATGAAATTGATGACGTGGTAAATAAATTTTTATTTTTTACAATCGCCGCGATGGTCGGAATAATTGCAATTTGCGTTGTCGCATCAAATTTTCTTGTCGGCAAGTCAATTGGAATGTTGGACGAAGTTGTTGACGCTATGCAAAAAATTTCCAGTGGAGATTTAAAAATCCCGGACCTGGAAATCAGAACTCAGGACGAAGTCGGTATCCTTGCCAACGGAGTGAACTTCATGAGGAAGGAACTTCAAAATTTAATAAAAAATGTCGCGCAAAGTTCAGAACGCGTTTCTGCAGCCTCTGAGGAGCTCACAGCGGTCACTCATGACGGTTCTGAATCAATTTCAGTCATGGCGGCGAACACAGCGGCTATGGGCGAAGATGCGGCTGTCCTGTCCTTCATGGTTAATGACTTGGAAGAAATTATTCACGATATGCGACAGAAAATGCATACGCTCCACGAAAGCGCAAACGCTATGGACGAAGTTGCGAGGGACAGTGCAGCAAATGCGGCACTCGGAAAAGAAAAATCTGACTTCGCTATCAAAGTCATGAAAAGTGTCACGGGGCAGGTTAGCATGTCGGCGAAAATTGTCGGAGAACTCGGCAAACGCTCGGACGAAATCGGCGAGATTGTCGGAACAATTTCAAGCATCGCCGCACAGACAAATTTGCTTGCGCTTAATGCGGCGATTGAGGCGGCAAGAGCAGGTGAACACGGCAGAGGTTTTGCAGTCGTCGCGGACGAAGTTAGGAAACTTGCTGAACAATCCGGAGAGGCGGCAAGTAACATCGCTCAACTTATTCACTCAATTCAAGAAGATACAAGTTCGGCTGTCGAGTCGATAGAACAAGGCGCACAAGGCGTTAGCGCAGGAATGGAATCTGTTTTGGCAACAGGCGAAGCGTTTAAAGGTATCGAGGAACAGGCAGAAAAACTTTCTGTCAATGTTCATTCCAGCCGCGAATATATTGAGGCAGTCAATTCAAGCAGTCACGATATTTTAGATTCTGTCGAAAATGTTCACAGCATAACCGCAAAGACTGAAGAAATTTCAAACTCTGTCACTGAGGCGGCGACAAAACAATCCGATACAATCCAGGAAATTGCGGAGGCAAGCAAAAGTCTTTCTGAACTTGCAACAGATATGCACAGCGAAGTTTCAAAGTTCACGATTTAAAAAAATTTACTTGAAAATAGAAAAAGTTGGAAAGAGATTTTTGCTTTCCAACTTCTCTTTTTTTGCATTGAAAAAGTTTTCTCTGCGTTGTAGAATTTTTTTAAAATCATTGGTGGAGGAAATTTTTTTATGGCAGAAATTTTTTTTGTGATAGGCGGGGCGCGGAGCGGCAAGAGTAAATTTGCCGAACAACTTGCGCTGAAACTTGGAGAAGGAAAAGCGGCTTATATTGCTACCGCACAAATTTTTGATTCTGAAATGGAGTATCGCGTAAAAATTCATCAGGCGCGGAGAAATAATTCTTGGACAACTTTTGAATCGCCTTTCGATGCCGACAAAACTATTTCTGAAGTTGGAAAAAATTTTACGGCAATTTTGTTTGACTGCGTGACAATTTATTTAAGCAACTTTCTTTGCGCGGAGGATTTGTCGGACGAGGAAAAAATTTACAAAAATTTTTCTGAACTTATGCAAAAACTTCTCGACGCGGCAAAAAATTCTGCGGCGAAAATTATTTTTGTTTCTAACGAAGTTGGTTGCGGAATTGTTCCTGAAAATAAACTTGCAAGAATTTTTCGCGATCTTGCAGGGCTTGCCAATCAAAAAATTTCTGCGGAGGCGGAGAAAGTTTTTCTGACTGTGGCAGGTTACGCGATTGACATAAAAAAGTTTGGAGAGAAAATTTAAATGGACACTTACAAGGCTGAAGGAATTATTTTGCAGACAACGGACTTCGGCGATGCGAACAGAGTTGTAACATTGTTCACGAAAGAATTTGGAAAATTAGATGTAAATGCTTATGGCTGTCGCCGCGTGAAAAGTCCTCTGGCAGGAGCGACGCAACTTTTCAATCATATAAAAGTCGAAATAAGTCCCGGCACGAAAGTTGACACAATTCGCGAGGCTGATATTTTGTACTACAGGAAAAATTTGACTGCGGACTTGGACAGATTGACTTACACTTCAATTTTTTTTGAAACCGTGAACAAGATGACTTTGCCGAGAATTTGCGAGCCGAACATTTTTTACCTGCTTGCAAAAAGTTTGCCTGTCCTCGACACAAGAAATCCAAAAATTGCCGCACTGATTGGAATTTGTCAATTTATGCAGTACAGCGGCTTTCAAAATGTTGAAAATTATCCTGAAGGTTTGCGACAGACTTTTGAAAAAATGTTGCAGTTCGATTGGCGTGAGGAAACTAAATTGACCTTCAAGCCGAAACAAATTGCGGCGATTGAAAAATTTTTGATAAATTATGTGCAGTCGATTGTCGGCAAAGAATTAAATGCAGTAAAATTTTTGCGGCAATTCAGTTAAGCAGGAAAAATTTTTTTGCGACAGAATTAAGTAGTAAATTTTTTTGGCAGAGGGGAGTTTTTTCAGTGGACGTAATTGCATTAGTTGGACCGAGCGGCACAGGCAAAAGTCATCGCGCTCTGCAAGTTGCCAAAGAACACAAAGCCGACGCAATAATTGATGACGGCATTTTGATTCGCGACGGACATATTGTCGCCGGAGAATCTGCAAAGACTGAAAAAAGTAAAATCATGGCAGTTCGCCGCGCGATTTTTGTTCTGCCCGGTCATGCGGAAGAAGTGCGCGAGGCGATTCAAAAAATTCAGCCGCGCAGAATTTTAATCATTGGCACTTCGGAAAATATGGTTCATAAGATTGCAAAAACTTTGAAGTTGCCCTCAATTCAGTTGATTGTGCGAATTGAAGATATTGCCTCGCGGGCAGAGATGGCACTTGCACAATTTCATCGACTGAAGGAAGGCAAGCATATAATTCCCGTTCCGACGATTGAACTCAAGCCGCATTTTTCAGGTTACTTGGTCGATCCTCTGCAAAGTCTTTTCAAAAAGTCCAGAGTTCGGCGGAGAAAGTTGGGAGAAAAATCTATCGTTCGCCCGGTTTTCAGTTACTATGGAAAATTGATTATTGATGACTTGGTTGTGCGTTCCATTGTCGAAAAAATTGTTAAGGCGCGAGAGTTTGTCAAAAATGTAAAGCGTGTTACGGTTCAGCACCTGTTCAAAGGTGACGAGGACAGAGGTTTAAAAATTTCCTGCGAAGTTGTTTTAAATTATGGAAATCACATTCCGACTTTGGTGGCGCAAACTCAAGCAAAAGTTCGCGAGGCTGTCGAGTACACCACAGGAATGGTTGTCGAGTCGATAAATATAAATGTTCGCGCTCTGTATGTCGATTCCAATAAGTTCAGTTAAAAAAATTTTTTCATAAAAAATGCGTCGCTCCTCTTTTGAGTCAACGACGCAAATTTTTTTTATTTCAATTTCGGTAAAATTTTTTCGGCAGTCAATGTAACTTGTGTTGAACTTCGACGCAAAAAATTTTATCATGAAGTTTATGACAAATTATTTTTTATCCTTGAACAGCTCCTGAATTTTTCCTGACGCTCTTTCCTGTGCATGTTCAAAATTTTTCCTGTACATTTCTACATCAGGAGCAAGTTCAACAGCTTTTTTATAGGCGTTCAGTGACTCTTTTACTTTGCCTAAACCGCCGTAAGCGTATCCGAGTCCATTCCAAGCATTGGCATACTTCGGATCAATTTCAACAGCTTTTTTGCAACTGCTCGCTGCCTTGTTGTAATTTTGTTTGAAGTTGTATGCGTAGCCTAAACCATTCCATGCGACTGCAAATTTTTGATTGAACTGCACAGCTTTGTTGAAACATTCAATAGCTTTATCGAAATTACCTTTGTGACTGTAAGCGTAGCCAAGATTACTCCAAGCGTTTGCATCGTTCGGAGCAGTTTCTGTCGCCTTAGTGCAGTATTCGACAGCTTTGTCGTAATTGCCAAGTTCATCATAAGCAGTTCCGATATTATTCCAAGTATTTGCATCTTTATTATCAATCGCAAGTGCTTTTTCATAACACTCGATAGCCTTTTTAAAATCACCGAGTTCATCGTGGGCAAATCCGAGATTATTCCAAGGTGCCGCATAATTCGGATCAAATTCAACAGCCTTTGTGCAGTATTCAATCGCCTTGTCGAAATGTTTATTTTGATTTTCAATCCAACCAAGGCCGTTCCAAGCTGAAGAATAATTCGGATCGATCTTGAGTGCTTGGTTAAAAAATTCTGCTGCTTTTTCGTAATCGCGCAGAGAATGATAAACCCAACCAAGTCCATTAACAGGCGCAGCATAATTTTTATCTATTTCAATGGCCTTGTTAAAGGCATCAATGGCTTTTTGATAATCATCTCTGTTATATAAGGCAACACCTTGAGCATTCAACTGAACAGCAGTAAATTTTTCCTCATTACGCTGAATTTCGACATAAATTTTTTCTTTCTGCTCAGGCTCGGTAGCAGTTTTTTTCTGTTCCTTGAGTTTGGCAAGTTCCTGAGCAATTTTTGCATTTTCTTCCTCAAGTTCTTTTTGTCGCTGAACCATTTCATTAAATTTTTGTCTGTCTTCGTTATCTTTCTGAATTTTTTCGATAAGATTATCTGCATTTACAAGAGCCACAAGATGACAATGAAATTTTATTGCTTCGCCGTTGTCGACGATCTCAGCTTTTACAGAGGAGTCTTGAACCTGCATAATGCTTGACGAGATAGTTTTTATCTCGTCTTTGGTAAGTTGCCCTTTTTGAACCTCAACCAAACTTTGGACATAAAGTCCGGCCTTTTCACTGGCGGCGCGTCTGGCATAATCCCTTGCGCGCTCCTTGGCAACCTCCTGCTTTTCTCCATCACCCATAATGTAATAACCGTCAGCCTCAATAAGTTGCGGTTCAGCAAGAATGGTTGACAATCCGACAAAGAAAAAGAATAAAGCCACTGAAAAAGATCTAATGAGGGTTTTAGAAAAATCTTTCATGTCGGCGAACCTCCAAAATTTTTTGTAATTATAACACTTCTTCTCAATAATTCAAAATTAAAAATTGCGTCGCTCCTCCTCCTTGAGTTGCAGACGCATTTAATTTTTATTCTATTTCAATTTCGGTAAAAATTTTCAGCTTTTAAAATTTGCAATTCAAACCAATCTGGAAAAATTTTCCCGAACCAAAGAAACCATTTCGATAAGAATATTTTGCATTGGTGAAGTTGTTTGCAAGGAAGTAGAGAGTTACATTGTCGTTGAAATCATAGCTGGTATTGAAATCAAAAAATTTGAAATTCGACAAATCATATCTCATATTGGTAGCTATCGTACCTGCCAAATTTGCCTTCCAGTTACCTTTCGCGAAATGCAAGCCAATATGAAAAGTATTTCCCGGCGTGACCCACAAAGTAATTTACAGAAATTTATGCAGAAAAAGTTTTGCCGACTTTTTACTTTAATAAATTTATCACATCATCGAGAAATTTCAGCGCAGATTTTTCGGAAAGAATTGCGCTTGATTCTTTTGATTTAATTTCCTCGCGCAAAGTTTTTAATCTTGAGTCGAGATTTTTTGTTTTTAAACTTTGCACAGCTAATTTGTCGGCTTGAGAAATTTTTTTGAACTGTTCAAGTTGAGGTTTGCACTCCGACAAAATTTTTTCCGGCAACTTTGAAAGTAAAATTTCTGCCGCATTTTCCATCGAATCAATTTCTTTTTCCAGCGCAGAAGTTTCAAGATTTTTTCCTGCCTTGAAGTTGTATAAAACTAAGTAAGCCAGTGTGTTGAAATTTTGACCGTCCGCCGCACCGACTTTCGCCCAAGAATTTTCCATGTGTTGCGAATGTTCGGCAAAAATTTTCATCGCGGAGGAAAGTTCGCCGAATTGATTTTTTATCGCCTTTTTCCAAGAAGTTTCTGGATTGTAATTTGCAGGATTATTCGCGTAGTCCGCACCTGTCGCCAGCGCAATTCTTGAAAGTAAAGGTTGGTTCATGGGATTGAAAAAAATTGCTTGAACATTTTCTGCAGGAAGTTTTTCAATCGCCCCGAGCGCAAGTTTTGCAGATTTATTTCCGCCGTCGGTCACAGCGTAGTCATTTACAGGATAATTCCACCAGATACCGACCTGCCTGTTAAAAATTTTGTTGACTTCGGCTAAAGTTTCTTCAGAAATTCCATCGCAAACAACTCCGTCGCCTGTGAAGAGGACGACAATTTTTTTGTCAAGATTTTTTGCGAAGTCTTCGGTGTAAGAATTTATTTTTCCGGGACGCTTTTGCATATCCTGCAAAAAATATTCTGTCGGCACAGTAAAAATTTGTCCAATGTCTTTGTGATTATTTCTGAGTTCGTTTTGAACTTTGTTAATAAATTCTGCCTGAATTTTTCCGTCCTCGCGGTGATTGCCTTTGTCATCTTTCAAGTCGTCAAAAAAAATTGCAAAGTCTCGAACGCCAATTTGATAAACCGCCTCAAATTTCTGCATCATCGAATTAAAGTCCGCGTCGCCTTTTTTGCCTTTGTAATTTAAATCTTGACCCGGCGAAACTGCAAAAATAAATCTCACGCCGTTGGCCTTCGCAGTCGCGACTAAATTTTTCAGCGCGGAAATTTTTTCTGCAGGATAAGGTTCACGCCATTTGCTGCGGTGATATAAATCATCTTTCGGTGCGTAAATGTATGCGTTCAATTTATTTTCGCGGCAAAAAGTCATTAAGTCTTCGCGGTCGGAAAAAGTCCACTGTTCGCCATAAAAACCTTCAATCACTCCGCGCAGGGGAATTGGTTCGGCAAAAATATTTTCTTGATTTGCAAAAGTCATCATCATCGCCAAAACAAAAATTTTTAAAAAATTTTTCAACTTTTCGCCTCCTGTTCCTGCCTGAAATTTTTCAAAATGCAAATCGGTGTTTTTTGTGACGCATTGCCGAAAGGATTATCAATCAGCAAGTCAGCCGCAAGTTGTGCGTTCATTCCTGCAGTTGCGCCGACAATTCTTGAGCGTTTCAAATCATTAACGTCGGCAATCATCGCGCCGAAACAGCCGAGTCGATTTTTTAAATCTGCAACAACTTTTTCAGGATTTTCCGGACCATAGACAACGCATTTATCGAAAGGCGGCATTGTTCCTGTCACGTCGTCAATCAACGCGGCTTGATGTCCTCCCCACTTGTAAAAAAGTCCGCGCATACCGATCAACTTTCCTAAAAATCCTGCGAGCAAAGCAAAAGCAACACGCCACTCACCTTCGCGAATCATTAAAGACTGCATGCCGTGCGGAGTTGCAAGACTGCCATAGTCCGGAATAAATCTGCAACAAAGTCGAGCAAGACAACTGATTTTCAATTCGTCAGGTCGAACAATATTTCCCTGCGTAATTGCGACGACACTTTCGGCGACGGTAACAACATCGTCCGCGCCAAGTTTGTCTTTGGTGTATTCTTCAATCACGTCGATAATATCATCTTTCGGCGTTAAAATTCTGGTCGGCACGGGAACTATTGCTAATGAGGAGTTAGGAGTGAGGAGTGAGGAGTTATTTTCATTCCTAATTCCTAATTCCTCATTCCTAATTGAATAAGTTCCTAATTGCTTGCAAAGTTCTTCGGCAGTCAAAATAATTCTTGCGATTGACCAATGCATTGGATTTCTGCCGACTTCGCGATAAATAAATTCCACAGGAAAATCAACCATGTGACTTGCTGCCTCTTCCAGCGACAAATTTTTTCGCGCAGTCAAAGTCACTTTCGCAATTAAATTTACGCTTTCTTGATGTTCCAAAACCAACGCTTCAAAATAATCGTCTTCGCGCGGCTTGCCTTCCTTCTCTGCCTTGCCGCGAACGTCCATTCCGTCATACTGTTCAAAAGGCAGTTGCGGTTTACAAATTGCATCGACAATCATCGCCGACTGTTTGCCTTCGTTGCGAAATTCTACCGTCGTCGAGAGCGTGACAGATTTTTCATCGCGAGATTCAATTTGCCAAGCCGAACGACTTTCTAACTTCGGCACAACAATTTCTTCTCCGCGCCTTTTCAAAAAAATTGTAACCAAAAAAATAACTGCGACAACTGCAATTATCAATCCTTCAACTATCAGCATTTTGTTCCTCCAATTCTTTTTTCATAGCCTCTTCCAATTTTGAAAAATATTTTTCCGGCAGACGAGTAATCTTTCCGGTTTTCGCGTTCGTGAAAACATTTTGACTGAAACCTTTTACCAAAATTTTTCCGTCACTTGCGCGGCGAATTTTATAATCAAATTCCATTTTAGCTTTTGTAAGTTCACGCGCAGTTGTTTCAAGTTCAAGTTCATCATCAAATTTCGCCGAATGTAAATATTTAACTCTGACTTCTGTTATTGGAAACAAAAAGCCGTCTTCCATCATTTCAGTCAAAGTAATTCCGATCGAGCGAAGATATTCAACGCGACCTGTTTCAAACCAGCGAATATAATTTGCGTGGTGAACTACGCCCATTTCGTCGGTGTTATAAAAATGAACTCGCAAAAAAGTTTTTACCGACAAATTACTTTCCCCTTTCCAAAATTTTTTTCAGCGCAGGAGATTATATCATAAAATTTTCATAAGGCAAAATTTGATAGCAAAAAGATGAAAAAATTTTCCTGTAATAAATTTTGTGATATAATTTCTAAAATTTTTTGGAGGGAGAAATTTTTTCATGGAAACACTGCACGGAGTCATTAATGAAATAAATTCTTTTTTGTGGACGTACGTCATCATTATCGCGCTGATTGGTTCGGGAGTAATTTTTACTTTGCGGACAAAATTTGTTCAGCTAAGAATGTTGAAAGAAATGTTCAGATTGATTTTCAGCTCGGCGGGCGCAAAAACTTCAGACAAAGAAGTCAGCGCATTTCAAGCGTTTTGTATTTCGACTGCCTCGCGTGTCGGTGTCGGAAATATTGCCGGAGTCGCCATCGCCATTGTCACGGGAGGACCGGGCGCAGTTTTTTGGATGTGGTTAATTGCTTTTATAGGTTGCGCGACAGGTTTTGTTGAAAGTACACTCGCGCAGGTTTATAAACTTCCTCGCGAAGGCGGAGCGTTTCATGGAGGTCCGGCATATTATATTAAAAATGCGCTCAATCAACCTGCCCTTGCAAAATGGTTTGCGATTTTAATTTCTGTGACTTTCGGCTGGATTTATGTTTCGGTTCAGGCAAATACAATCGTCTAGTCAGTCGAAACGGCTTTTGGAATTGATCAAACAATTACTGCCTTCGCCGTCGCAATTTTGTCGGGACTTGTAATTTTCGGCGGCGCGACCAGAATTGCAAAATTTACTGAAATGATTGTGCCGATAATGGCAGGAATATATTTGTTGTCGGCGTTGGGGATTGTTTTGATGAATATTGAAAAAGTTCCTGAAATGTTTGCTTTGATAATTCACGACGCATTTACTCCGCAAGCTGCAGTCGGCGGAGGTTTCGGAACAGTTTTTATGACAGGAGTTCGGCGCGGATTATTTTCCAACGAAGCCGGCGAAGGTTCAGTTCCAAATGCTGCGGCGACTGCTTCAGGAAAACATCCTGCCAGGCAAGGTTTAATTCAATCTTTCGGAGTTTATGTTGACACTTGGTTTGTCTGTTCGGCGACAGCTTTTTCAATTTTGCTCACCGAAGAATATGAAATTGGCGGAGAACTTACAGGCGTTGCACTTGTTCAACATTCGTTGGCGAGCATTTATGGAACTTACGCACCGCATGCTTTAGCGATAATAGTTTTTCTCTTCGCCTTCAGTTCGATTGTAGGAAATTATTATTATGGCGAAGTAAATATTGCTTTTTTTGAAGGCGATGAGACAGGAGCGTTGCCGAGCATTTTGGCGAAAAACGCAATAAATATTTTCCGCGTCGGTGTAATTGCTATGGTCTTGTTTGGAAGTTTTGCTGAATTAAGTTTTGTTTGGGACAGCGCGGACTTGTTCATGGGATTTTTGTGTTTGACGAACCTTTATGCAATTTTGCGGCTTGGGAAATATTCTTTCATCGCTCTGGATGATTATATTTTGCAAAAAAGTCGCGGAGTTGATGAACCTGTTTTTGACAGAAAAATTATTCCTGAACAGAAAGGTATTCATGCTTGGAAATAAATTTTAAAAATTTGGGAGGCGAACAAAAATATTGAACACGGCAGTTAAACTTTATGACGAAGATTTTGAAATTATCGAGGGAAAAAAAATTATGTCACCTGCTGCTAACATGAGCCATCACGGAATAATAATGCGCCTTGTGCTTGGAATTGGCGGCTACTGCGAGGAACATGACGACTGCGGCTATGTCTTTGCCGACTCCATTGACTTGCATTTGCCGGACGGAAATTTATTTAAGCCCGACTTTACACTTGTATTGAAGGAAAATGAAAACATTATCGACTGGAAGGGAAGCATCAACGGCGTGCCGGATATGGTTGCCGAAGTTTTGTCCAAGTCCACGAAGAAAAATGATTTGACAGTCAAGAAAAATATTTATGAAAGAAACGGCGTGAAAGTTTATTGGATTATCGATCCTTGGGCGAAAAGTGTTTCAGTTTACTTACTGCGCGACGGAAAATATTTTTTGGAAGACGAATATATTTATTTTGATGAAAAAGATTTATCTTTGCTCCGCGACAGAGAAAAAGCGGAAGTTAAATTTGAAGTGCCGATACATTTGTTTGAAAATTTTAGAATAAAACTGGCGTATTTGTTTAAGTGGTGTCCTTGAAAATGTTACAAGAAATTACTCTCGGTCAATTTTTTCCCGGCAATTCGATTTTGCACAGATTGGATCCGCGGACAAAAATAATTTTGCTTTTTGTGCTGATGATTTTAATTTTTGTGGCAGACGGAGTTGAGGCGTATGCGCTTTTAACTTTTGCAACCGCCGCGCTGATTTTTGTTTCAGAAATTCCGCCGCTGACAGTTTTAAAATCTTTGAAACCTTTGAGTTGGATAATTTTATTTACTTTGTTGATTCACTTCGTCAGCCACGACGGAAAAGTTTTGGCAAAAATTTTTGTGTTCAAGATAACCGATGAAGGAGTTGAGCAGGGAATTTTAATCAGCCTTCGACTTGTCCTGCTGATAATTTTTTCCAGTCTTTTAACTTTCACAACTGCGCCGATAAAATTAACCGACGCAATGGAAAAAATTTTGTCACCGCTCGCAAAATTTGGAGTACCTTCGCATGAACTTGCAATGATGATGACAATAGCTTTGAGATTTATCCCGACGCTTTTGGAAGAGACGGACAAAATTATCAAAGCGCAAAAATCTCGCGGCGCAGATTTTGAAACAGGAAATATTTTTCGGCGACTAAAAAATTTTGTTCCGATTTTAGTTCCGCTCTTCCTGTCAAGTTTTCGGCGAGCGGACGATTTGGCGATGGCAATGGAGGCAAGATGTTATCGCGGAGGAGAAGGCAGAACTCACATGAAAAAATTAAAATTCAATCGCGTAGATCTTTTTGCGGGAATTTTTGTAATTTTATTTTCTGCGATAATAATTTTTCTCAGCTACTTTTGGAAAGTTTCATAACAAAAAAAATTTTGTATGCTGAAAAATTTCTGCAGGAATTTTCAAAATAATGGCGAAGTGCAAATTGCGGAGAACTTCGCTGTATGATTCGAAGTTATCACAGAAAAATTTTGGCAACTTGTTTGCAGATTATTTTATAAATTTATTTGGAATTATTTTATAGGCGAACAAAGTTGCGGAAAAAAGTGAGTTTCTATTTTTCAAGGAGGAGGGGAGAAAAATGCCGACAGTCAATTCAATGGTTCAAAGAAATAATCTGCTCACCGATGTTTCGCACAGATATTTTAAATTGGATATGGATGCGTCGGATAAATCTGTGTTGGTTGGTGCGCCGGTTAGGACGAACGCTGATTTTTTAAAGTCAGATTTCAGCGGTCAACCCGCGCTCACAAATCTTGTGGAAAATTACAGCGCGGACAAGGAGGACTTCCAGACAAAGATTCAAGACAAACTGGATTCGTTGCAGGAGTCCTCAGACAAATTGAAGGATTCTGTTCAAGAGGACGAAGAAACTTCAACTGTTTCGGAAGATTCATCCTCAACAAGCGCGGAAACAGTTTCAAGCGAGGGCAAAGAAACCGGCTCGACACTTTCGACGCTCGGAAATTTTGCAAAAAATAATGTTCCTCCGCGAGCGAAAATTTTAGCTTTTCAACCTGTGCAGAAAAAAGATAATTCCGACGCAGAAAAAACAGAGAAAATTGAAAAGCTGGCAGCCGAAAAATCTTCCGAAAAAAATTTAAATTCTACAAAAAATTCCCAGAACAATATCAGCGTCTTTGCGGAAAATTATCTCGTCGCAGACAAAGCTGAAGACGACAGTCAAAATATTTTGTCGCAACAGCCAAAAACTTCGGACGAAAATATTCTCGGCAGAGTTCAAAATTTTGTTCAACATTACAATTCGGTTTTGAATTACCTCAATGAACACCGCGAAATGTCAGACAGAGTTTCCGCTCTCGCCGCAAATTTCAGTACAAACAGCGGCTTGCAGGATGCGTTGAGCAGTATCGGAATTTCCGTCGGTTCTGCAGGAGAATTGTCGGTCGATGGCGCGAAACTTTTGGGCGCACTTAAAAATGATTCCGATCTTGTTACCGCCCTTCTGGGTAGCGAAGGTTTGACAGGAAAGTTGGACAGAAATTTAAATTTGGCAAATTATCAAAATCAAAGCGACAAACTTCGTGCAGAAGAAGGCTGAGGAACATGTGAAATCTGATCTTGTCGCCCAGCCGGTAATGAAACTGCCGACAGCAGAGAGCTTTAACCTGACTGAGGCCAAGGAAGAACGGCTTTCACAGATTATTGCAGAGATCAATTCCCGGACAGGCAAATCTTACGACAACGATGTAGCGGTTAAGGCCATGCTGCAGATTCGGGACATAATGCTGAAATCAGAAAAACTGAAGACCAGCGCAAAAAACAATAGCGAGAAAGATTTCGAGTTCTCTTATTTCGATACCATCGACGATGCACTGATTGAAGGGCTCGATCAGAATCAGGACTTTTTCTCGCTCTTGCTTGGCAATGATGAGATAAAGCGTGAGGTGCTCGGCATCTTCGCAGAGGAAATATATAACAGCCTGCGTAAGGCATAAAGGAGGCAGCGGCAATGTTTGACAAATTCCGTCTGAAGGACGTGCTCGTTGATTATAAGTTGGACTTTGTATCAAACGAGTGGGTAAATGAAAAATACAAATGGGAAGCCATCAAAGGCTTTCAGGATAATTGGGATGTGAACGCAGAGGATTTCGCAGGAATGCTTCATCGATCTCTGGATAAGACGTTCAATCTGCTCGCGTCCATGAATAATTTCCCGCGCCGGATGATTGAGGGATTTGCCAAGACTGCTCCGGAGGAAGTACGCGCCATGTTCATTGCGCTCTATGATGAGAGCAAGGGCACTATTCCCTACGATCCGGCGCATGCGAAGCAGCTC
>CALEPR010000161.1 GCA_937910665.1 uncultured Selenomonadales bacterium | reverse complement strand
ACAAATGTTTATAGTGCAGCTAAATCTCCTGAACGTTCAATCGCAGGTCCTGAAGTTTGTTTAAAATTTACTCCAAGTTCATTTGCAATTATTCCTGCAAGGGTAGTTTTACCAAGTCCCGGCGGTCCGTAAAGCAAAACGTGATCCAATGCCTCGCGCCGTGAAAGTGCCGCCTTGACAAAGACAGACAAATTTTTTTTCGCCTTGTCCTGTCCAATGTATTCGCTCAACTTTCTCGGTCGCAAACTATATTGCCAATCATCTGAAGTTTGTTCGCCCTGCGCGATAATTCTTGTATCAGCCATTAAAAAAATTTTTCCCTTTCAATAAAATTTATTTGTCGATCACTGATTTTTTCCCGAAAACTGAAGTCTAAAGAAAAGGCGGTGAGATGCAAGCAAAATGCTTTTGTCTTTCCGCCTGTCGCTTTATGAAAATATTTTTTTTAAAATTATTTTTTCCCGCCCAAAAGTCCGCCGAGCATATTTGCCATATCGCCCAGATTTCCTCCGCCAAGTCCGCCGAGTGCATTTCCGACAAAAGCATTTGTATTCGCGGCAATTTTTTTATCCATTTCGGCGTTGGCGGAATTTACTGCGCTGATAACTAAATCTTCAATCGCGCCGACATCTCCGTCTTTGACAAGTTCAGGATCAATTTTAATTTCTTTCAAAACTTTTTCTCCGTCAACCGTCGCCGTCACCATATTTCCTCCGACCGAAGCAGTTGCCGTTTCCTTTTTCAACTGATCTTTGTTCGCCTCAAAACTTTGTTGCAACATCTGTGCCTGTTTCATAATTGCTTCGAGGTTAAGTCCTCCGAGTCCTCCGCCTTGTGTCATGAAAAATCATCCTCACTTTCGTAAACTTTGGTTACTTCTTTTGCTTGAAAAATCTTTTTCGATTTATCCAAAAAATTTGCGGCTTCATCATCCACGCCGTAAAAATCTTTATCCGACATTTTTTCATCAACGACCGCGACAATTTTTATCTCTCGCCTGGCGAATTGCGATGCGGGAGTTTCAAAATGAACTTTGTGGAAAGTGCAGAACAAATCCATGATGGTTGCACTTTTGAAAGCCAGCGTCAAATCTTTGCCGTCAAAATCTTTTACGACTACTCCCTGTTTTAACATAGCCTGCATTGAAGGATTCAGACCGCGAGCATTTATTGTATGATAAAAAATTTTTTTGCCATCGTCAAGTGAATTTCCCAACGGCTTAACTTCTAAATTTTTTTTCGGTATATAACTTTCGGTATTGAAAATTACTTGATAGTCGGAAAAGTTCATCAATGCCATTTCCAAAATTATGTCGGGAATACCGCTGCCCTGCATTTCCAAAATTGTTTTTCGGAGCATTTCAATAAATTTATCCATTTCCTGAATTTCGGAAAGTTTTTTTGCAGACAAATTTTCAAATTCCAAATCCCTCAATCTTGTTATCAAAGATTCTGCGATTGAAACTGAACTCAATCCCGATCGAAAAGCGCGAGTAATTGCCTTTGAAAGTTCAAGCCGATTCTGAGATTTAACTTCAGAAATTATTTCGTCAAGGTCAGCGTCCGAGATCAATCCCAAAGTTTGATTAACGTCGTCCAGAGTAATAATTTTGTCGGACATCGCGTAACATTGATCGAGATAAGTCAAAGCGTCGCGCATTGAACCTTCCGCGAGTCGCGCAATTTTTTTCGCCGCTTCCTCAGGCAATTCGACTTCCAGACGCTTTGCAAGTTTTATCAGGTACGGAGAAATTGTTTCTGCAGGAATCAATCTGAAATTCAAAACTTGACAGCGCGATCGAATTGTCATAGGAACTTTTTGCAATTCTGTCGTCGCCAAAAAAAATGCTACGTTCGGCGGCGGCTCCTCGATAAGTTTTAAAATAGAATTTACCGCCTCAAAAGACAGCATATGAACTTCATCAATTATAAAAGTTTTCACATGAGATTGGAGCGGCGCAAGATAAGCCGTCGACAAAAGTCTTGTGACATCTTCGACAGATCTGTTGGACGCTGCGTCAAATTCCACATTGTCGGGCGAAGAATCAATCGACAGACAAGCGGAACATTTATTGCAGGGAATATCTTTCGCCGACAAAGTTTCCCCCGCTTCAACAGCTTTATGAACAGTTTCACAATTCATCGCTTTAGCCAAAAGTCTGGCTGTGGAAGTTTTTCCTGTTCCGCGTGTGCCGACCAATAAATAAGCGTGAGAAAGTCTGCCGCTCAAAACAGCTCTGGTCATCGCGGAAGAAATATGTTCCTGCCCTACCAGTTGCGCCAAAGTTTTCGGTCGTCCTCTGGTGTAAAGTGCTTCATAAGCCAATTTAAAAAAACTCCTTCCCTGACAAATTTAATTTTAAAGATGATTTATAAATCTGTTGAAAAATTTTCTCTCTTCCCCTGCACTTATTTTTTTTATTTATTCAAACCGATTCCATTATTCAAAATCCACCAGCCGACTGTTCGCATCGCCTCGACAATTCTTTTTGCGGCATCTCTTTCCGCAGATAAATTAACTTTATTCAGTTCGGCGGAGGGAACGTGCGGAAGAAGTTCAACAACATCTTCGTCAATAAGTCCGGCAGCATTTTGAGTGACAAAAGCGTCAAGATTAAACGCCGCTCCGAAACTGTCAAACAAACTCGGCGCGATTGAGTAGTAAACATAATCTTTCGGCGCGATGAGTTCAATAATCGTGGGAACAATCGAAGTATGTCCGCCAACTGCATCGGGCGGCAAAATATTTTTCGTGACACCTGCACCAAACAGGACGAACGGCACACTTTGATGTTCAAAAATTGTCGGGTGCGTCGAAGGATCTGTTCTGACTGCGTGGTCGCCTGTTATGATAAATAAACTGTTTGGATATTTTCCAATGACCGAGCGGACAAAATTTGTAGCTTTTTTATCCATGTACCAATAGTGACCGAGTTCGGTTGTAAGTTGCCTTGTGTCCTCGACGTTGGGCAATTTTTCAACTTCAGCTAAAGTTGCGTTAAAGTCAAAACCTTCCTCTGCCAAGTTCAAGTTGTATGGCGGATGATTTGAAGTTGTCAAAATTACATGAACTGTCGGCGGTTCGTCAGCAAGATGTTTTTCAATCGCGTTAAATAAATCTTCGTCCTTCGCACCCCAGATAGTTTGTCTTTTTACATGGAGGGAAGAAAAGCCGTAAAAATTATCAAAACCCTGCGCCAGTGCAAGTTTCGGAATATTGTCCCAACCTTCGCTGCCGCCGTACCAAAAATCAACTTTGTAACCGAGTTCATGAAATGGAGGAGCCATCGCAGAAGTATAAATTTCTTCATAACTGCGCGGCTGATAATTGACATGAATATTTACTTCAGGAAGTCCCGTGATAATTCCTGTAAGCGCGACGGAAGTAAAATCGCCGTTCGGCATAAAATTTCTGCTGTAATAACAATTTTGTTCGGCGATTAGTGATTTTATTCCGTCCGCAACGTGCAAGTCAGAATATTTTCCAAGCATCGGCCACTGCATCCAAGTTTCGCCCATTATGATAAAAATATGCTGAGGCTTTGGAATTTTTTCGCCTTTCGCAGTACGTTCCAAAAATGGTGCAAGATTATCTGCAACTAAACCTTTGCGTGGCGAAATAAATTCTGCGTAGGTGAGAATATTAGCTTGATCGACTCCTGAAATTTTTCCTGCCGCCATCCACTTGTGAATTGTGTAAACGCGATAAAATGCTTGACCGTCGTCCAAAATTGCCTCATTCAAAAAATGATCCGAAGTAATTCCTGCGTTCTCCCAGTTCAATCCGTTCGCGTAAGTCAGACTTCCGCCGAACCTGCAAAAAATTCCAAACAGCGCAACAAAAATTATAATTCCTGCGCCGAAAGAAATTTTTTGAATTTTAGTTTTTAGTTCAGGTAGCGGAAAAGTTTTTATAATCATCAGCCGACTTAAAATTGCAATACAAATTACAGTCAAAATCAGCGCGACAGGAAAACGCCAAAATAATCCATATTCCTGTGCGACGGTCACGAAAATTGAAGTTAAGTCGTCATTAAGTCCGCGAATAACTTCTATACCGAAAGTTGAGTTAAACGCCCTGTAATATGGAAAACGCGCCATAAACAGCGTGGAAAAGATCAGCGACGCAAAAATTCCTATCGCCAATCTTAGTCGAACATTTAAACCTAAAAGCGTAACAAAAACAAAACTGATCAGCGTCACAACTCCGGCAGTTTTCAAACTCAAGCGCAAACCTGCCCAAAGTGCAGTCCAAATTTGCGCCTGAGTTGTATCTGCTGACATATAATCTTGCATTGTGACAATAAAAATTGCGCGGTAAACTTCCAACAAAAGGAGTATGAATAAAAATATTCTTAAGTCGCGCTGTACGCCGTCAAAAAGTCGTTTCAAGAATTTCAAATAACATACTCCTTTGCTTAAAATTTTTTTATTGTTTCGATTTCAAATACTCATCCATTGCATCGGCAACTTTTTTTGAATAGGCAACGGCGAGGACAACATTTTTAGAACCTGCAACAACGTCGCCGGAAGCAAAAACGCCTTCAATAGAAGTTTTGCCATTTTCATCAATGACAATCAAACCTTTTTCATTTATTTTCAAATCGTGCGCCGTGTTTACAATTTTATCTTTCGGCCCTTGGCTGATTGCAATAATTGTACTGTCTGCTTTCATCAAGACAGGTTCATCTTCGCGAATACAATTTCCCTCGTCGTCGAAAGTACGCGGAATAAAAATTGGTCCTTCAGGCGTAAATTCTTTAATCGCCATGCCTTGCTGAATGTCTATGCCGTCAACTGCGGCGTAGTCAAGTTCGCGCTGACTCGCAGCAATTCTCTGCCGCCTTGCGTAAAGCGTAACATTTCTGCTTCCCTGTCTGACAACTGTCCTCGCAACGTCGATTGCAGAATTTCCTGCGCCGATAATTGCAACTGTGTCGCCCAAGTCGTACGCCTCAGGATTTTGCAAATAATCAACCGCAAAATGGACGTTGCCGAGAGATTCGCCTTTGCAATGTGTTCTGTTTGGTCGCCAAACGCCTGTGCCGATAAAAACTGCGTCGTAGCCGTCGTTAAATAAGTCGTCGAGGTGAAGTGCGCCGCCGATAGAAGTATTTGGTCGGAAATGTATTCCCATTTCGCGGAGTTTAGTTTGATAGCGATCCAAAATAATTCGCGGCAGACGAAAGGCAGGAATACCATAGCGCATCATTCCTCCAACTTTGTCCATGCGCTCAAAAATTGTAATGTTGTGACCTTTTTCCGCAAGTTTAATCGCGATTGTAATTCCTGCAGGACCTGCGCCGATAATTGCAACTTGTTTTCCTGTGTCAGGAGCTTTTTCAATTTTTATTCTGTCGAAGTAGGAATCGGAAATGTAATTTTCAATGTTCGGAATTTGAATCGCCGCGCCGTCCTTGCGCTTGCCTTGAATACAATTTCCTTCGCACTGATGTTCATGATCGCAGACAAGCGAACAGACAATTGACAGCGGATTATTATCGAAAAGCATTTTGCCGGCTTCGTCAGTTTTTCCCTCCAAAAAAAGTCGAATCATTTCAGGAACGTTTGTTTGAATCGGGCAACCTTTAAGTCTGCAGAGCGGTTTTTTACATTGCAAACAACGACGCGCCTCATTGATAACATGAACTGCCATAAAAATTACCTCCCAACCACATCGCTTAACAAAAAAATTTCTGCGTTTATTATAAATTTTATTTTCTGCAAAGGCAAGATTATTCCCTTTAGACAGCACGGAAATCAATTTTTGAATATGAGTTTCATGAGAAAATAAGGATTCATCAAGC
>CALEPR010000160.1 GCA_937910665.1 uncultured Selenomonadales bacterium | reverse complement strand
TTCAACTTGATTTGTGCTGTTTTCAATTTCAATTCTTAGTTTCCGAATTTGTCTAATAATTCGCCAACGCTCCATAAAATTTTTGAACTTCCGGTCGCGAAATTGTTTTCTCACGATTCCACAACTTTGCTTGTATTCCGATTCTTTCAAAACCAAGTTTATCGCCGTAAACAATTCCATCAAGTCCGTCGTCCTTAACGTATGGCGTTACAGTTCCTGTTCCGTAACCCATTTTTTCGACCAAAAATATTACCAGTTTTTCAAAAAATTTTGGCGACATATTTGAAATTATAGATAATATTTCATCAGACAGTTCGGAATTTATATCTTGGTAAACTTTTTCAAAAACTTCTTCGGGCGTGGATTCTTCGCCTTTAAAATTTTGATTGTCCCCAATGTCAGATACTTCAAATAAATTTTCCGCTGAATCATTTTCAAAAAGAATTTTGTTTGTGATCGGAATATTTTTTTGCAAAAGTTTTTTTCCTGCGTCCGTGATTTCAATACATCCTCTTTTTGGTTGGGAAAGCATTTCGGCTTTTTTCAAGTAAGTGATTCCCCAGCCAATACGATTATTTAATTTAGGCAATTTACTCACAGGCAAAAGTTCTGACAAATCTTCTTCAGAAAAATTCATAACTCTTATTATGTATTCTCTACATTCTTTGACTTCATGAATTTTTTCATCGCTCAAAAATTCTAAAATAATGTTGTAAAACTCATTGTACTTTGGAATAGCCATAATCTCACCTGCAAAAATTTTTTTATTTTTTTACTACGCCGCCCAAAATTTTTTATAAAAAATTCTTTCCACACACAGAAAATTTTTCCTGCAACAAAAAAATCCTCTGCATTGGAGGAAAAATTTATTCAGTCAGTCGATTATTTAATTTTTGTCGGAGTAAAAAAATTTTTCTATTTCACCAATCAAATATTCTTTGCAGGAAAATTTTTTTGTCGGAAGAAATTTACCAGTCAGTTTTTAATTTTTAAATCGAAAGGAAGAAAAAAATGTCGGAAGAAAAAAATAAAAAGCCTTCAGTGTGGAGTACTTACTCGGCGAATGACAAAGTTGCAATGGAAAATCTTTGCAAAGGTTACATTGATTTTTTGAGCGACTGCAAAACCGAACGCGAAAGCGTCAAGTTCGCGGTCGCGGAGGCGGAGAAAGTCGGCTACAAAAATCTTGAAAAAATTATTGCAAGCGGAGAGAAGTTGAAAGCCGGCGACAAAGTTTATTGTGCTTTCATGAAAAAATCTTTGGTGATGTTTCAGATTGGAACCGAGCCGCTTGAAAAAGGTTTAAAAATTCTCGGCGCACACGTCGATACTTGTCGCCTGGACGTTAAACAAAATCCTTTGTATGAGGACGGCGGACTTGCTTACCTCGACACTCATTACTATGGCGGAATAAAAAAATATCAGTGGGTAACTTTGCCGCTGGCGATGCATGGAGTTGTCGTGAAAAAAGATGGCGAAGTTTTAGAAATTAAAATCGGCGAGGACGAAGGCGATCCTGTTTTCTGCGTTACAGATTTGTTGATTCATCTTTCTCAGGAGCAAATGAAAAAAGATGCGACTAAAGTTGTCACCGGAGAAAATTTAGATATTCTTGTCGGAAATTATCCTCTCAAAGACGGCGACAAAGAATCGGTTAAGGCAGGAATTTATAAACTTCTGAAAGACAAGTACAACATTGAGAAGGAAGATTTTTTATCGGCGGAGCTTGCGCTTGTTCCTGCAGGAAAGGCTCGCGAACTCGGATTTGACAGAAGTATGGTTTTAGGTTACGGACAGGATGACAGAGTTTGTTCTTATACTTCGCTCGTTGCGATGTTGGAAATTGCCGACAAAAATATTTCTAAAACTGCCTGCTGTCTTTTGGTCGACAAGGAAGAAATTGGAAGTTACGGAGCGACGGGAATGAAGTCGAAGTTTTTTGAAAATGCTCTCGCCGAAGTCATGAACGCCTGCGATCAATATTCCGAATTAAAACTTCGTCGCGCTTTGCAAAATTCTTTCATGCTTAGCAGCGATGTTTCCAGTGCTTACGATGCACTTTATGCAAGTTCCTACGACAAAAAAAATGTCGCCTATCTCGGCAAAGGAATGGTTTTCAACAAGTTCACAGGTTCGCGAGGGAAAAGCGGCTCAAGCGAAGCTAATGCGGAGTACGTCGGAAAACTTCGCGAAGTCCTCGACAAAAATAATGTTCACTACCAATTTTCCGAACTCGGCAAAGTCGATCTCGGCGGCGGCGGAACGATTGCTTACATCATGGCGATTTATGGAATGGAAGTTATCGACAGCGGCGTTGCAGTTTTGTCGATGCACGCTCCTTGGGAGGCGACAAGCAAAATTGATATTTATGAAACCAAGAAAGGTTATTCCGCTTTCTTGAAAGATATTTAATTTTTAGTGAGAAATTTTGAGGTGGGAAAAAATTTTTTCGCCTATTTTTTTTTGGGAGGAATGAAAATGGTTTTTTCTGTGGAAGTTGGGGAAATGATTCCCGAGAACGCACACTTTTATATTGACGAAGAAAGTTTGCATGGATTTCTGATTGATCCGGGCGCGGAGGCTGACAGACTTTTAAAAATTATTGCGAAAAAAAAATTTGTGATCGAAAAAATTTTGCTGACTCACGGACATTTCGATCACATCGGAGCGGTCACGGAAATTCAGAACAAATTAAAAATTCCTGTCTTTGCTCACGAAAACGGCAAGGATTATCTTTTCAATCCTATAGAAAATTTGTCGCTCTTGACAGGAGAAAAAGAAATTAAACTCGGCGAAGTAAATTTTCTTTCGGACGGAGATATTGTAAGTTTGGAAAAAAATCTCGACTTCAGTTTGAAATTGATTCACACACCAGGACACACGACCGACGGCGCAACTTATTACAGCGAAAAAAATAATCTTGCATTTGTCGGCGACACAATTTTTAAAGGCGGCTTCGGCAGAACAGATTTCCCGGGTGGAAATTTTGAAACTTTAATTCAGTCGATAAAACAAAAAATTTTCGCCCTGCCCGACGAAACAATTTTGTACAGCGGACACGGCGAAGTTACTTCGGTAGGTTACGAAAAAAAATTTTTTAGTCTTTAGGGATCAGCGAATCAAGATAATTATTCAGCCAGTCGCCGACAGCTTTTCCAATAATTTCCTTGCCTTCGGCATCGGGATGAAGTCCGTCAACCGCCAAGTCGGCGCGCAAATTTCCATTTTCGTCAATAAATTCTTCGGCAACATCGATATAAAATTTTTGCTCGCGAACCCAATCGCAAATATAATCCATGTGTTCTTGCCAATCAGGTTGCGGCGGCTCGACAAAATTTATTTTTCGCATAATTCTCGGATTGACCGGCGTAGGCGTGATAAAAACCGGAATGATGTCATTCATCTCGCACTTTTCGCGAATCATTTTTAAATTTGTCACCGAGTGCCAGCCCAAAATTCCGTTCCTGTAATCGTTTACGCCGGCCATGATGAAAAGTATCTCCGGCTTGAAAGTTAAAACGTCCTCGTCAAATCTCTGCAAAATTTGCTCGGTGGTATCTCCGCTCTTGCCAAGATTTTTTACAGGCAACGGACAATAAGTTTCCCAGTTGTAAATCGCGGTGGAGGGAGGAACGGAAATTGATCCGCCGCCGTGAGTAATTGAATCTCCTATCGCGCAAAATCGCGCAGGTTTCCTGACAATAAAACTATTTCCGTCCGAGCGTTCGGACCAATTTGTAATAACTTTGTTGTCGGGAGTCAGACCGCGCACACGCCAAAAATATTCTCCGTCCTCCAAAACAGGATCGGGATCATAAAAATCAAAATTATCGTCCTGCGGATGATATTCAGTCATAAATTCGCGAACAATTTCGTCGCCCTTGACAAGTTGAATTTCATAATGATCCGCATCCTTCGACGGAATCCATGAGTAAACCAAATAAATCGGCGAGAAACTCATTTTGTCAAACTCTGTCGTCGTCAAAGGTTTTGTTGGATTTAATTCGGCAGAAATAATTCTTACATCTTCCTCCAGAACATTGTCGTCGAAGTCCAATGCGGAAACATGGAAAACTTGATCCTCGCTTTCGGCGGGAATTTCAATTCCTGTCGTGTAGGAAATAAATTCTTCTCCGTCATCTGAATAAACGCTGTACTTGACGGCGAACGGGACAACTTTCCAAGTCAAACGCAAAAAAATTTCATCAGGATTTGTTTCAATAAAATTGTCACTCTCATCAGAAATTTTTCTGCCGGACGATGCCTCAGTCACGGACAAAACTTTTGCTTTGACTTCGTTTCTGTTCCCGTTATCCTGCGTCAAATGATTTCGAGGATTTCTGTTTCCCTCAATCAAAAAACTTTCCTCGCCGTCACTCAAAACAAAATGCGCCGCAGACAGAAAAATTGCTAAGACAACCGGCAAAATAATTCTTACCACCTGCGACACCTCCAAAAATTTTTACAGATAAATTTCATAATTCTTTTGTCCGAATTGTAACCCAATATTTTCTATAATTCAAGTACTTTTTTATTTTTGAATTCACGGGCGTTTCATAAATTTTAGGCAAGAATAACATCAAGCAAAAGTTTGTCATTGAGAAGGCAAGAAAAAAAGATTTTGTCTGATACTTCGCTTACTTTTAATTTTTGTCAAATATTTTTTTGTGCAAGGCTATAGTCCAATGCATACTCTCAATTTCCCAATGCTCGCGAACCACTGATAAAAATTTTTTCTCTCCGACTTCCAACGAAGAAATGTATTACTCCGGCATCAATAAATCTCACGTCGTAAAAATTAAATCATGAGCATATTCGGAGCTTGAAAAGACTTAAAGATTTTTTTTGGTTATTTTTGATCGCCGGAGTAATATTTGCTCACGATTCAGTTGAAATTTTTAAAAACTTTCAAAAAAGACTTGACAGACAAGAGGGGGCGTTAGAATTAAAGTTAAATTTTTTGGTCGGTTTTCGGAAAATATTTTTGTCCTATGAAAAATTTTGTTTGCATTTTCTATTTTTTTCAACCAACTTTTTGAGCAAAAAAATTCCCCGCAACAGACATTAAATTCTGTGTTGGGAAATTTTCTTTTCAAAAAAATTTTCTAATTAAATTTCACCGCCAACATTGTAATATCGTCGGATTGATCTGCGCCGTTGACATGCTGATTTACATCTTCGCGAACAAATTTCAGCAGGTCGGCGACGGGAATTTTTTTGTCGGCGCGATTCAGACAATCTTGCAATCTTTTTTCGCCGTAAAGTTCGTTAGATTTATTGAGAGCCTCGGTCACGCCGTCGGTATACAAATAAATTATGTCGCCGTGATCGAGCTGAATTTTTTGCTGAACAAAATTTATGTCTTCCATTCCGCCGAGCACGAAATTTTTCTTCACGTCGAGATAATCAAATTTATTTTCAGAATTTTTGTAGACAAGCGGAGGATTGTGTCCGCCATTGACAAAAATAAATTCGCCTGTCTTTAAATCCAACATTCCTGTAAAAACTGTGACAAACATCATCGCGTCATTATTTTGGCAAAGCTGATTATTTGTCAAAGTCATCACCGCAGCCAAGTCGTCAGGATTTTGCATCATCATCGAGAAATTTTTTAAAATAGTTTTGCTTGTCATCATGAAAAGTGCGGCAGGAACTCCTTTGCCTGAAACGTCGGCTATTGTCACGACTAAATGATTTTCATCAAGCAAATAGAAGTCGTAAAAATCTCCGCCGACTTCCTTTGCCGCCTGCATCGTCGCATAAAGTTCAAAATCTTTTCTGTTAAAATTAAAATCGTGGGGCAACATGGAAACTTGAATATTAGTCGCGACATTTAACTCGGTGGCAATTCTTTCTTTCTCGGCAGTCGCTTTTGTCAAATTTTCCATGTACTTTTTCAGTTCGTCGGTCATTGCGTTGAAACAAACTGCAAGGTGTTCAAGTTCATTTCCTGTGTCGATTTCAATTTTTTTGTCGAGGTTGCCGCTCGCAATATCTCTCACGCCTTCGGTTAAAATATTCAGAGGTTTTGTAAAAGCGTCTGCAATTTTTCTTCCCGCGAAAGGAACAAGCGCAACAATCGCGGCGAAGGCGACAATAATTGCAATTATCATGAACTTGATTGAATCATTCAAAATGCCGACAAAACTTTCTGTGCTTTCCTCGATAACTTTTTTGTTGACTTCGGCAGGCAAAATAACTTCTGTTTCTTCAATCGCGACACCGAAAGTCCATTCAGTATCTTTTATCGGCGTGTAGGCAATGTAGTGATTCACTCCGTCAACTTTTGTCAAAGTCAATCCTGAATCGCCCGAAACAATTTTTTTTGCCGCTTCAGCCAGTTCGGAATTCTCAAATTCAAACAAACTTAAATCATTTTCAAAATTATTGTCGTTGTCTATTCCAAGTTCGCCGCCGACTTCGGAGGAGAAAAGAATTTTTCCTGTCTTGTTGTCGATAACAAAGGCGGTGGAAGTTTCGCCCATTTTGGTACTCGTGACAAGGTCGTTGACAATTTCCAAAGTTTTTCCTTCGCCGACGATACCGGCAATTTCTCCGGCAGAATTATAGTAAGGCGCGGCGCAAGAAATTGAAAGTCCTCGCCCTTGAGCATCAAAAAATAAATCGCTGAAGACAATTTTTTTCTCCTGCATCGCTTTTACATACCAAGGGCGCGACCTGTAGTCGTTCGGCAGAGGATTTCCATTTGCATCCAATCGCCGCGCAGAAATTTTATCGACAGTGATATTAAATCCATTCACCGACGCAACATAATTTGCTCCAACATCTTCCACGCCGTCGAACAATCTTTTTTGCAAATATTGCAGGTTCGCAGTCAAGCCGACTTCCTCAGCCAAAGCTGCGCGATTCACTCCGGCTCTGTACTGAAGTTTTGCAACAAGTTTGCCGTCGTCCTCGCGTCTGGGTTCATTCACTCTGCGCAGAGAATAATTTTGCGGATTCTGTAAAATTTCTGACATCTCATTCGACAGGGCTGTAACGTCCCACAAGTAGTCTGAAACAAAAGCCTCCATTCGAATTGAACGCTCCTGAACCAATCCTTCCAAACTATCTAGCGTAACTTCTTTCAAAGCTGTGGAGGAATTTTCTGCCGCCGTCTTACCGATTTCTGTTCCGACTTTGACAGCTTTAGATTTTATGTCGAAAATTCCGATCAGCGAAATTCCCCCGGCGATCAACAAAGTTATCAAACTGCATGACAAAACTAAATACAAAATTTGTTTTCTGATTCCAAGTCGTTGAATTTTCAAAATTTCACTTCCTAAAAATTTGTATGGCAGAAAGTTAGGTTTTAGGAGCTAGGGATTAGATTTTTTTTCTAACAACTAAAAACTAACAACTAAATTTCTCACTCATAATTCCTCATTCCTAATTCATTCAGCGGTTATCATAACATTTTTTTACATAATTTTTCAACGGCAGATAATGATCGGTCGCTTTCAATTCCTCGAAATGAATCGGAACTTTTTTAGGATTGTGGAGAATCATAACTTCAAAATTTCCGCCGAGCGGTTTGAATCCTGCAAAAAAATATCCCAGTCCGCGCAAAACTTCATAGGCGGCAACGGCTTTTTCGTCGCTGATATTCAAAAAAATATTAAAAGTTTGCAAATCATCTTTATGCGCAGATTCAATTTCAAAAATTTTTTCCGACAAATCCGCGCCTGAATCATCGACATAGATCGCAGAATATTTTTGCTCGGGAAAATCTTCGACAAAAATTTTACTTTCGCCTTTCAAGTTAATTTTGTAGGAAATAATTTCGCGGTGAACTTTCAGCGCGGAATAAATTTTTTCGGCAAAACTTTTATGCTCGACAGGCAGATAAATTTTCCCCGAGTCATTTTGCAAAACTTTTGTCACGGCAAAGACCGAAGTATATTTTAAATTTTTTCCTTTCGCGTAGGAATTTTGGGAGTTCGACACCAAAACTTTTTGAGGAACAAGTCCGCAAGGAATCAGTCCAAGTCTGTCGACAAGTTTTTCAGTAATTTCATGATACATAACTAAGTAAGCGCAAATTGCAGAAACTTCCCGACGCTTGTAAATTTCTTCCATGACGAACTTTATCAGCGGCTGGAAAAGATGAAATTTTCTGTACGCCTTTGAAACAATTCCTGTGCCCATGTTCGCGTAATTGTCGCGCGGAAAATTTCTTTGCATATTCAAGCAGCTGATAATTTTTCCGTCCTCCAATTCGGCGACGAAAAAAATAATTTTGCCTTCCTTGTGCGATTGAATTATAAAATCTCTGTCGTAAAAATTTTTATTTTGATATTTGTCGCCGTACTCCTCGTGAATCAAATTTACAATCGCATCGGAATCATTTTCGACAAACTCGCGGAAACGAACAGAAATTTTTTCGTCGTCCGCATTTTTAAATTCAGTAAAATTCATCTGACTTCCTCCTCGTATAATAAAGTAACTCGTTGTGGGGGTAGATCAAAAAATTAAAGATTTTATATTGTTTGAATTAC
>CALEPR010000159.1 GCA_937910665.1 uncultured Selenomonadales bacterium | reverse complement strand
ACATTTTCTTTTTGCAACTTTCTGTCTTTCTTGCGGTACATAAAAAACACCTCCCGACTATTTTATATCACATCGGCAGGTGTTTTTCAATTTTTGTCTACAGTCTGCCGAGCTCCTGTGAGTTCGGTTATTTTATTTTTTTATAAATTTCTCAGCCGTCGTAACCAAGCTGTCTTGCCTTTGCTAAATCTCTTTCTGCCTGAAGCATATCACCTAAAAATTTGTACGTTATCCCACGATTAACATATGCATTTGCATCATTTGGATTTAATTTTATTACCTCAGTAAAATCTTTAATTGCTTGCTCATAATTCTTTAACATTCCATAAGCAAGACCGCGATTGAAATATGCCTCAAAATAATTTGGATTTAATTTTATTGCTTGTGTGTAATCAAGAATGGCTACTCTATAACTGCCTTTCTTATAGTAAGTCAATCCACGACTGTAATATGCATTTGCATAATCCTTATTTAAATCAATGACTTTTGTGTAATCATCAATAGCTTGTTGATAATTTTTTAATTCACCATAAGCAATTCCGCGACTATAATATGCATTTACATAATTTTTGTTTATTTTTATAGATTGTGTCCAATCCGAAATCGCTTGTTGATAATTTTGTAAATTTGCATAAGTAAGTCCGCGATTGAAATATGCTGTTGCATTATTTGGATTTAATTTTATTGACTGATTATAATCAGAAATTGCTTGCTGATAATTTTTTAATTCATCATAAGCAGCTCCACGATTATTATATGCATCTGCATAATTTGGATTTAATTTTATTGCATCATTGTATTTTGAAATTGCTCCTTGATAATTTTTTTGGTAATAAAGTTCATTTCCTTCATTAAATTTCTGCTCAGCTAAAATTTTAGAATCAATTTTCTGAACTTCAGATTGGATTTCTTCTGAAGTTTTATTTTTCGCAGTGTTATTCAAGTCTGCAATATTTTTGTTAATTTCAGAAATATTTTTTTGCGAAGATTTAGCTTGTTCAGCCAAAGTAGATTTTTCTTTATAATCGCGTTGAATATAATTTTGCAAATCGCTTGTATCAATTTCTGCAGTTACAGTCGCAACATATTTAAAACCGACATTTCCTGTCAAATTTCCGCGCAAGTCACTTTCATTATAAAAATCTTTCTTGTAACTTTCAGAAATAATTTTAATGTTATTGCTTGCGTACGCCAGAATATAGTCATCAGTCAAAACTCCATTGATAGTTTTTACATAGCTTTTAATATAAATGCCAGCTTGTTCCTTAGCAGCTTGAATTGCGTTCATTCGCGCGGCATTTTTTGCCATAGTTAAAATTTTTTCGTCATTGTCGCCGAAAGACATTCCGGCAGAGCCGTTCACAGTGACAGTTTTAACTTCAGCGTAGGCGACTGAAACAATTTGCAAATTTTCTGCGTCAAAATTTACAGGCAAAAAATTTACTCCGCCGACAAGAACTGATGCAATTAAAAGTTTCGGCAAAAGTTTTTTATTCAACTTCAAAACCTCCTGCAGAAATTTTTTATCTGTATTGTTCTACAAGTTCAAGATGTTCGTCGTAAGTCATGGCGTAATGATTGTGTCCTTGCCTGTCTGCCACGAAGTATAAATAATCTGTGTCGGCAGGATTTAAAACAGCCTCTATCGATTCCATTCCTGCGTTGGCAATCGGACCGGGAGGAAGTCCTGCATATTGGTAAGTGTTGAAAGGCGAATCAATTTTTGTGTCCTCAATCGAAACATCTTCCTTCGGTGCGTCCATCAAATATTGCAACGACGCATCTGTTTGAAGTGGCATATTCAACTGCAGACGCTTGAAAAAAACCTGCGCGACAATCGCTCTGTCTTCAGGATAGCGAACTTCCTTTTCAACCAGCGATGCTAAAATTGCCAAGTCATATAGCGATAAATTTTTTTCTTTCGCGCGACTTCTAATATCAGGTGTCATTCTGTTGTCAAAATTCGCCGCCATCATCTTCAAAATTTCCTCAATCGAAGTGTCGCTTTCGATAGTGTAGGTGTCGGGAAATAAAAATCCTTCCGCCGCGTAGAAAACATCTTTATGTTTTTTCATGTAGTCGTAGGGAGCAAAATTTTCTGCCGCCTTCAAAAAATCTTCCTCGTCCGCAATGTCCAAACCATAAAGTCTTTTCGCAATATCTTTCACGCCAAAACCCTCCGGCACAGTGAAAGTCATAACTTGCTTTTCGCCGTTCAAAATTTTTGCAAAAACTTCGTCGTCCTCCATGCCGGTCGCGAAAACGTAAGTTCCAAGTTTCATCTTGTCATCGTAGCCGCGAACTCTTGAAAGTATTCTGAACTTCAAACTGCTGGAGATAACATTTTTTGCGGCAAGTTCGTCCGCAATTTCCGCAGTGGTCATTCCTTCGCGAATTTTTATGTGAACTCTTTTTTCTGCAGAAATTTCTTCAGAATTTTTTTGCGAAACAACATTTGAAGGTTCGTCGGCAAAAATCAAAACTGCGCCGACTACAAAAATGCAAAACAAAACACCGCCCGCGACGGCGGCAATATATTTCCAAGAAATTTCTTCAAACATATCCTGCAGAGTTTCGAGCGGCGCAGAAAACTTTTCCGTCCAAGATTTTTCATTAAGCGAGGCAATTATCTTGGCAGAATTTTTGTCTTTAGTTTTATCTGCGGAAATTTTTTTGTCGTCCGAGTCAGAAATTTTTTCTGCAGAAATTTTTTTGTCGTCCGAGTCGGAAATTTTTTCTGCAGAAATTTTTTTGTCGTCCACGTCAGATTTTTTTTCGACAGAAACTTTTTCAGCGGACGGCGAAGATTTTTTTTTCGGCTCGATAGAAACTTCGTCAAGCGTCGCAGTGAGTGCCGCCTGTGCCTTTCTAAATTCGCGCAAACCTTTTCCAATCGCTCGCCCGACTTTTGGCAATTCGCTCGGACCGAAAATTATTAAACCTGCAACTAAAATCATTACAAGTTCGCCTGCACCGATTCCAAACATTTTTTTCCTCCGCATAAAAAAAATTTTCCAATCTAAAATTCCGTTATGCGTCGCATTATACATTATTTTTAAGTTTGCGTGAAGTCATTTTTAAAATACTTTCCCTTCATCAAAGCGGATAAAAAATTCGCCGTCAAAAAATTTTTGTAAGTTGATCGGTAATAAAAAAGGAATTAAAAGTCAAAAAATTTTTTAACTTCTAAATCCTGATTCTAAAATTTATTTTCAGTCATCGATCGAGGTTTCAATTTCCTGCATCGTGTACGCCTCGATAATGTCGCCTTCCTTGAAGTCACGATAATCCACGATAGAAATTCCGCATTCATAACCCGACGCAACTTCCTTGACTTCATCTTTAAATCTGCGGAGCGAATCAATCTCGCCGTCAAAAATTTCCACGTTGTCGCGAAGAAGTCTGATTTTGGAATTGTTGAAAATTTTTCCTTCCAAAACATAAGAACCTGCAACCAACGCTTTTGAAAATTTCATAACTTTGCGAATCTCTACGCGACCTTGAATAACTTCCTTGAACTTCGGCGCAAGCATTCCGCTCATCGCCGCTTTTACGTCGTCAATCGCGTCGTAAATAACTCTGTAATTTCTGATGTCAATATTTTCAGTGTCTGCAACTTTTCTTGCGTTATTGTCGGGACGAACATTGAAAGCAATAATTAAAGCGTTCGCCGCCGACGCAAGCATAATGTCGGACTCATTGACTGCGCCAACTCCGCTGTGAACTATATTAACTCGCACTTCGTCATTTTTTTCATTCAGCGCGAGGAGAGAACTTGAAAGAGCTTCAATCGAACCTTGAACATCAGCTTTGACGACAATGTTGAGGTCTTTAATTTCTCCGGCTTTAATCTGATTGAAAAGGTCGTCGAGTGAAACTTTTTTAGACTTGATAAGTTCATTTCTCTGCTGTGCTTGTCTGTGTTCGGCGATTGACTTCGCAAGTTTTTCATCCAGTGCAGCAAGAATATCTCCGGCGGCAGGAACATCGTTCAATCCTAAAACTTCGACAGGAACACTCGGGCCGGCTTTTTTAACATTGTCGCCGCGATCGTTAATCATCGCTCGAACATGTCCATAAGTTGTGCCTGCGACAATCGCGTCACCGATTCTCAAAGTTCCGCTCTGAACCAAAACAGTTGCCACACTCCCGCGACCTTTATCAAGTTGCGCCTCGATAATTACTCCGCGTGCTTCGCGATTCGGATTTGCTTTTAATTCCTGAACTTCCGCAACAAGCAAAATCATTTCCAGCAAATTATTTATTCCGATATTTTTCTTGGCAGAAACTTCAACCATAATTGTGTCGCCGCCGTAATCTTCCGGAACAAGTTCATACTCCATCAATTCCTGTTTGACTTTCGCAGGATTTGCACCAGGCTTATCAATTTTATTTATCGCGACAATGATCGGGACACCCGCCGCCTTCGCATGGTTAATCGCCTCGACAGTTTGAGGCATAACTCCGTCGTCAGCCGCGACAACCAAAACTGCAACGTCAGTAACCTGCGCTCCGCGTGCTCTCATCGCCGTGAAGGCTTCGTGACCCGGCGTGTCGAGGAAAACAATTTTTTTGTCATTGCAGATAACTTGATACGCGCCAATGTGCTGAGTAATTCCTCCCGCCTCAGTCGAAGTGACGGAAGATTGTCGAATGACATCGAGCAGAGAAGTTTTTCCGTGATCGACGTGCCCCATGACAGTTACGACAGGCGGACGAAGTTTCAAAGTTTTTGGATCGTCCTCAATTTCCGGAATCAAAGTCGGATCTACTTCAGGCGGAAGTTCTTCGGCAGTAACTCCAAATTCCGATGCGACAAGTTCAGCCGTATCGAAATCAATTTCTTGGTTAATGCTTGCCATGACTCCCATCATCAAAAGTTTTTTAATAATTTCCGCCGCCGTGCAGCTCATCTTGCTGGCAAGATCTTTTACCGCGATACTATCACCGATTTTAATATGCGTCGGTCTTGCAATTTCAGATTTATGAACTTGAACAGGTTGCTGACGATTTTTTTTCTTGCGAGGAAGTCTGCTTTGCTGATTTTGATTTTGATTCTGCGCCTGTTGCTGTTGAGTTTTTGCGGCGTTGGCGGCATTTTTATTTTTGCGGTTACGATTTCTGTTTTGAATTTTGCCGCCGTCCTCGCGACTTGAATCGCGATTTTTGCGATTATTTCTGTCTCCGCGTTCTCCGCGACTGTCAACTTTATTTTCTCCGCGTTCAACATTTTCTGCTGAATCTTCCTCGCGATTATTTTTTTCTCTGCGTTTGAATTTATCTTGACGCTCGGAATTACTTTCTTCATTCCTGTCGAAATTTTTATCGCGGCGACGATTTTTATTTTCCGACTTCGGCTGTTCGGAAATTTTTTCTGTCGACGTTTCAACTTTGCGTTCAACAATTTCAGATTTTGTTTCGACTTCGGCAAGATTTGAACTCGGCGCAGAATTTTTTTCGGCGACAAACTCAGCGGAATTTTCCGACGAAGAAATTGCGGATTTTGTTTCAACTTTTTCAGGCTGAATTGAAACCGCAGAAATTTTTTCCTCAACTTTGAGTTCAGGTTTTGTTTCAACTTGAACTTTATCGCTTGCGCCTGAAACCTGTTTGCCGTCAGATTTTTTTGGTTGGTCGTCATAATTTACCAAGCGAATTGAATCTTGTTTTTGTCCGCCGAACTTTCCGCGCCGATGACGGTTGTTATTTTTCGGCGAAGTTTTTTCCTGTTTGACAATAGGTTTTGTTTCCTCAAGCGGTTTATTTCTTTTCGGTAAAGATTCTTGCAAAATTGCATAGGCATCCTCGTCAATCGCGCTGAAACGATTTGCAACTTTAATTTTGCGCTTTTTTAAAAATTCAATTATTGTCTGGCTACTTTGATTAAACTCCTTCTCCAGCTCAAATATCCTGTACTTCGCAGTACCTGTCGTTTTTGACATAGAGCCACCCCCAGTTTAATTAGGAATTAGGAATGAGGAAGGAGGAATTTTATTCCTAACTCCTAAACCCTGATTACTCGTTCCACATTACTAATTTATTTTTAAAGCCTTCGTCCAAAATTGCGGCAACAGTTCTTTCACCTTTGCCCAAACACTGACCTAAACTTTCCTTTGTCAAGACTCGAAGGAGCGGCAAATTTTTTTCTGCAGAAATTTTTTCATACTGTGCAAAAGATCTTTCGCTTGCGTCGGTTGTGACAATTAACAATTTCACTTTCTCAAACTTCAACGCCTCATCTACTTTAAAATTTCCGCTGACCAAAAGCCGCGCCCTTTGCGCCAAGCCTAACAAGTTTTTCAATTTCAATTCATTCATTTTTAAAATTCTCAACCGCTTTAAAAAGTTCGTCATAAAATCCTGCGGGAACTTTTGTCTTGAAAGATGCGTCGAGTCGCTTTTTCTTTTTCGCGTCCGCCGCGCATTTTTCAGACTTGCAAAGATATGCTCCCCGACCTGCCGCCTTGCCCGTGAAGTCGATTATAAAATTTCCTTCCGGCGTTTTGACTGCGCGAATAAATTCAGATTTATTTTTAATTTCTCTGCAGGAAATGCAACGACGCATTTTAATTTGTTTCTTGCCGTCCATTTAAACTTCCTCATCAGAAACTTTTTCATCAGAATTTTTTTCATCAGAATTTTTTTCTTCAGAAACTTTTTCTTCAGAAATTTTTTCATCAGAAACTTTTTCATCAGAAATTTTTTCATCAGAAATTTTTTCATCAGAATTTTTTTCATCAGAAACTTTTTCATCAGAAACTTTTTCATCAGAAACTTTTTGTGCGTCGCCGGAAACATTTTGCGGCTGATTTTGTTGTTGAGTATTTTTATTTTTTTTCTTTTTCTTCTTCTTTTTCTTTTTCGGCTGTTGTTTAAGAATTTCTACTTCGATCATACCTTCGGGCAAAATTTCGCCTTCGGCTTGCTCCTGACTTTTGATGTCGATTTTCCAACCGGTAAGTCGCGCTGCAAGTCTTGCGTTTTGTCCCGCCTTGCCGATTGCCAAACTTAATTGATTATCCGGCACGACGACGCGAGAAACTTTTTCATTTTCATTCACCGCGACTTTGATAACTTTTGAAGGACTGAGCGCGGCGGCGATGAAACGCGCAGGTTCTTCGCTCCACTGAATTATGTCAACTTTTTCCTCGCCGAGTTCGTTGAGAATATTTTGGATTCTCATTCCGCGAGGACCTATGCAAGTTCCAACCGGCTCAATATTTTCGTCATTTGAGTAGACGGCAATTTTTGCCCGGGCTCCCGCCTCGCGAGCAATAGATTTTACAGAAATAATTCCTTCCTGAACTTCGGGAACTTCCATTTCCAAAAGTCTTTTCAAGAAACCCGGATGAGTGCGCGACAAAAAAATTTGCGGACCTTTTCCAATTTTCCTGACTTCCGCGACATAGGCTTTTATTCTGTCGCCGACTTGAAATTTTTCGCCGCGAATTTGTTCCGACGCAACCAAAATTGCTTCCGTCTTGTCGACAGAAATAATTACATTGCCATCCTCAATTCGCTCGACAGTGCCGGTGACAATATCTTCTGCGCGGTCATTAAATTCGTCGTAGATAACTCCGCGCTCGGCTTCGCGAATTTTTTGCACCACAAATTGTTTCGCCGCCTGCGCCGCAATTCTTCCAAAGTCAGCCGGGGAAACTTCCTTGCGAACTGCGTCGCCAAGTTCGTAATGCGGATTGATTTTTTGTGCGTCCTCCAGAGAAATTTCTTTCGCAGGATTTTCAACTTCCTCGACAACCGAGCGAAGTTCAAACATTTTGAAATTTCCTGTCTCGCGATCCAAATCGACAAGAACATCTCTGTCCGCGCCTTTAGTTTTCTTGTATGCGAAAACAAGTGCCGCCTCGATAGCGTCGTAAAGAATTTCCGGCGAAATTTCCCTTTCTCCGCACAATTCTTTCAGCGCAGACAAAAGCGAAATTTCATTTTTGACATTTCTTTTCCTTACAGCCAAATCATCTTTCCTCCCTGTACCTTAAGTTATTGGTTGTTGGTTCTTAGTGATTAGTGGTTAGATTTTTTTTACTAAAAACTAACCGCTAAAAATCTATATGCAATCTGACTTGCGCGACTTTTTCTCTGGGCAGAGGATCGAAGTCCGCAAGTTTTAAAAAATCTTTATCGCGATATTCTAAAACGCCTGTCAAATTTTTTTTGCCATCGACAGGCGCATAAAATGTCACGTCAATTTTTTTTCCTGCCTCGCGTACAAAGTCTTTATCTTTTTTCAAAACGCGATCCAAACCCGGCGACGACATTTCTAAAATATATGCGCCGTCGATAACATTTTCTTTGTCCAAAATTTCGCCAAGTTTTTCACTCAAAATTTTGCAGTCGTCAAGATCAATTCCTCCGACTTTATCGACAAAAATTCTTAAATACCAATCGCGTTCTTTGACATACTCCACGTCCACAAGTTCAAAGTCGCTGTCAGTCAAAATTTCCTCCATAAGCGACTCAACTTTTTTTTCAACTTTGTTGGACATTACAGACCTCCAAATTCTCTACACAAATATTAAAGAGTGGACGTTCGCCCACTCTCACAAAAAAGTCAATTTTCATGAAGTTGCAGGGATTATAACATTAAAAATTTTTTCTGTAAACTATTTTGTTAGCGGCGCAGCAAAATTTTCAATAATTTTTTGCAGTGAACTTAAAAAGATCGTGACAATTCACAAATAAAATATTAAAATGCGTTGAAAATTTTCACCCGAAAGTTTTTCAAAATTTTTTAGGAGGTTGTTTTTATGAAGAAAAATTTTTTAGCAGTTTTAGGTTTAGCGGCGGCTTTGTTTATGACAGGTTGCGGCGGCGGAGATAACGGCGGCGCAACGAAAGCTGAAACTACAATTAAAGTTGGAGCTAATCCCGTTCCTCATGCAGAAATTT
>CALEPR010000158.1 GCA_937910665.1 uncultured Selenomonadales bacterium | reverse complement strand
TATATGCTCGTGATTTAATTTTTACGACGTGGGATTTATTGATGCCGAAGTAATATATTTTTTGGTTTGTGAGTTTCAAGAAGATTTATTGTGCGAACAATCGTTTCAGTTTTGGAAATTTTTAATTTTTCTGCGAGCCGAGATTTGACAATTTCTTCGGCTTTTTCAAACATTTTTGGCAGTGCGTCAGGAAATTTTTCAATCGCCGCGTCCGCAACTTTTTTACAAACTTTGCAATCGACGCACCAGGAATCAGCAAACACCGATAATTTGGTTGACAATAATTTTCTGCTTTCTGAAACCTGTTCGCTATTTTCTGTCGCCTCATCAAAAATTTTCTGCCGCCGCAAGTTTCGGAAAAAAATTTCCCAATCCCAAGTCCGGCAAAATTTTTATAAAAAAAATCTTCGCGTAAAAATTTTTAAAATTCCCCGCAAAATTTTTTCAGACACATTCTCAATCTAAACAGCGGCAAGCCGACGACATTCGACCAGTCGCCGCAAATTTTTTCGATATATTTTGCTGCGCCGCCTTGCAGAGCGTAGGAGCCGGATTTGTCGAGAGGTTCTCCTGTCGCAACGTAGTCAAAAATTTCTTTATCGGTCATTTCTCCGAAAAAAACTTCAGTGACTTCAAAATCTGTAAAAATTTTTTCTCCGCGAACAATCGCCAAGCCTGTTATAACTTCATGCTTTCTTCCCGACAAAGTTTTTAACATTTCTCTCGCGCCCTGTTCGCCTTCAGGTTTGCCGAAAATTTTTCCGTCCAAAGTAACAATGGTATCTGCGCCGATAACAATATCTTGCAAATGTTTTTTCGCGACTGTTTCAGCTTTTAATTTTGCATTTTGTATCGCTAAATTTTTCGGACTTTCCGCTTCTTGAATTTCTTCGACATCGCAAACGTCAATTACAAAGTCTGCAAAAATTTTTTTCAAAAGTTCCTCGCGGCGCGGAGAACCCGACGCTAAAATTATCATTCTAAAAAATTCCTCATTCCTATTCAGTTGTCAGAAAAAATTTTTTCATTACTGTTCAGTTGTCAGAAAAAAATTTTTTCATTCCCCATTCCTAACTCCTAATTCCTCATTAAACATGTCCTTCTTCGCGCTCCAAGAAATTTTTCATGTTCTTCCGAATTATAAAAAATGCAATCGCCAGCGGGATACAACTGCCGGCCCAAGCCATTGGATTTGCAAGACACGCACCTTGATAGCCGAGCAAGTCAACCAAGAAAATTGCGGCGGCAATTCGCATAAAAAGTTCCATCGCTCCCGCGACAGTCGGCACAAAACTTTTTCCAAGTCCTTGAAGCGTGGAGCGGAAAATAAACAGCAAAGCCAAAATCCAATAACAAACTCCATTAGTCACCAAGAAAATTTGTCCGTACTCGATAATTTGATCTTGTCCTTCGCCGACAAAAATTTCAATTAACTTTGTGCCGAACAAAATATTTATAATCGCAATCGCCACGCTGAAAGAACAACTCATCCAGATAGTTTTTTTCACGCCGTCGGAAATTCTGGAAAACTTTTGCGCACCGAAATTTTGCGCCGTGTAAGCCGAAATTGCAATTCCGAAAGACATCATCGGCATCGTTGCGATTGAGTCGACTCTCTGCGCGGCGGCGAAAGAAGCAACTGCAATAGGTCCCAAGCCATTCAAAGCCATTTGCAAAACAACTGCGCCAATCGCGATTATCGAAGTTTGAAATCCCATCGGCAGACCAATTTTTAAATGTTCAATGACCACTTGCTTATCAAATTTAAAATCTTCCTTCTTGACGTGGAGGAGCGGAACTTTTTTCTTGATGTAGATAAAACAAATTATATTTCCGAGAATCAGCGACAAAATTGTTGCACCTGCCGCGCCCGGTATTCCCAAGTTCAAAACAATAATCGCAACAGGTTCAAGCAAAATATTCAGGCAAAGTGTAGTCGCTTGAATTACTGTCGGCATTTTGCTGTCGCCGAGTGCGCGAATTAAATTCGACTGCATTTGAATTATCACAAAGCCGCCGACACCGCCGTAAATTATCACAATGAAACTGTATGCGCCGTCCAAAATTTCCGGAGGCGTTTGCATGAAAATTAAAAGTTCACGACAATAAATCACGCCGACTGCAGATAAAATTATTGTCGCGATAATTGAAAGCGTCAGACAGACAACGACGCTGTACCTGATGCCGGGAAAATCTTTCGCGCCGAATCTTTGTCCGGTGTAAATCGAAAAGCCGCTTGTCATCCCCATGACAAAGCCGAGCATTAAAAACATTAAACTTCCCGTGCAGCCGACGGCAGCCAAAGCCTCAACGCCCAAAAATCTTCCGACAATCAAAGTGTCCACGAAACCAAAAAGTTGCTGAAAAACATTTCCTGCCAAAAGCGGCAGAGTGAAATAAAAAATTAACTTCGCAGGTTCTCCTTCAGTTAAATCTTTCACCGCGCCTTTAATTTTTTCTTCTGCCATAAAAATTTCTCCTAAAAAGTTTTTTTTGTTTACTTTAAGCAAATAAAAAATTTCTGTCAACAGTTTTAGCAAATTTATCCTGTATGCGGCAAGAAAACTCCCGCTCCTATAAGCGGTGAGACGAATTGCCGCTTGACTTTGTTTGACATATTAAATAAAATTCAAGCGTGGATGACAACCACTTTAAAAAAGTGTAATTTGACCAACGGTCTTTGAGCCGTTTTGGAGCAAGCAATTCGCCCTTGCCGCAGCGTAGCACTTAGCGATTTTTCGCCGGACTAAGTGACCTATGACGGGTATAAAAGAAGTTGCGAAAGTCGAGATAGATACTTTGGAGAGGACGGTACGAAAAATAAAAGTAAGCAGAGACTCAAATTTGAGCGACTGTGTTCGGGCTATTTGGAGTAACCTTTGTGAATAAGGGTAGCTTGACTATCAAACTTTTCAAGAATCTCCCGCCTCTTTAGGCGGTGAGAACTTCAATAACAATCATGAACAGAAAAAAACTTGAGCAGTTATTGAACAACTTCGCCGCAAGTTTTTTTGTGCGGTCAAATTCTTGTCTTTCGGAAAATAAAATTGTAGAATATCAAAGCGAATGGTATTAGAAATTTTTTAGGAAGTGATTTTTTTAATGAAAGAATTAATGCTGGGAAACAAAGCACTTGCTCGCGGACTTTACGAGGCGGGAGTTTGTTTTGTTTCAAGTTATCCCGGCACGCCTTCGACCGAAATAACAGAAGAAATTGCAAAATATGATGATGTTTACAGCGAATGGGCACCGAATGAAAAAGTTGCTATGGAGTCAGCTTTCGGAGCGTCGCTTGCAGGTCGCCGAGCTTTTTGCGGACAAAAACATGTCGGCTTGAATGTCGCCGCCGATCCACTTTTCACCATGAGTTATACAGGAGTTAATGCAGGATTTGTAATTGTCGTGGCTGACGATGCCGGACATCATTCCTCGCAGAATGAGCAGGACAGCAGACACTACGCAATCGCCGCAAAAGTTCCGATGCTCGAACCTTCAGATTCTGAGGAGGCATTGAACTTCGCAAAAATTGCTTATGAAATTTCCGAAAAGTTCGACACGCCCGTTATCGTGAAAATGTGTACCAGAGTTGCTCACAGTCAATCTGTCGTCGAAGTCGGAGAAAGAAATGTTCCGATAAAAAATTATGAAAAAAATATTGCAAAATATGTAATGATGCCGGGAAATGCAAAGAAACGTCATCCGATTGTCGAGGAGCGAACAAAAAATTTAATCGCCTACGCTGAAACTTCTCCGCTCAATCGCGAGGAAATTTTTTCCGACGAAATTGGAATTATTACTTCCTCGACTTCTTATCAATATGTCAAGGAAGTTTTTGGAAATTCTGTCAGCGTTTTGAAACTTGGGATTGTAAATCCTCTGCCGCCGGAACTGATAAAAAATTTTGCCGCGAAGGTGAAAAAACTTTTTGTGGTTGAGGAACTCGACGACGTGATTGAAAGTTTTGTTAAAAAAATTGGTCTCGAAGTTCAAGGAAAAAATATTTTGCCGTCGGTTGATGAATTTTCGCAGAATTTAATTGCAAAGGCATTTAATAAAAATGTTTCTGAAGGAATTAGTTTGGAAGATACAATTCCTCCGCGTCCTCCGGTAATGTGTGCGGGCTGTCCTCATCGCGGACTTTTTTACACTCTCAAAAAAAATAAATGCACTGTTCTGGGCGACATTGGCTGTTACACTCTCGGCGCAGTTCCTCCGCTCGGCGCGATTGAAATGACTTTGTGCATGGGCGCATCGATCGGCGCAACTCACGGATTCAATAAAATTCTCGGCAAGGAAAGCGAAAATAAAACTGTCGCGGTTATCGGCGACTCAACTTTTGTTCACTCGGGAATGACAGGGCTTGCAAATGTCGCTTACAATCAGTCAAACTCAACAATAATTATTTTGGACAATTCGATCACAGGAATGACAGGTCACCAACAAAATCCCACGACAGGTTTCAATATCAAAGGCGATCCTGCAGGAAAAATAAATCTTGAAGCACTTGTCAAGGCGATGGGAATAAATCGCGTGAAAATTGTCGACCCTTACAATTTGAAAGAGTGCGACGAAGGTTTGAAGGAAGAACTTTCTACCTCCGAGCCTTCCGTAATAATTTCGCGCAGACCTTGCGCTTTGTTGAAATATGTTAAACATAATCCGCCGCTCAAAGTTAATTCAGAAAAATGTATCGGTTGCAAATCTTGCATGAAAATTGGTTGCCCCGCAATTTCCATGAAAAACAAAAAAGCCGTCGTCGACTCAACTCAATGTGTCGGCTGCGGCGTTTGCAGTCAGCTTTGTCCGAAAAAAGCATTTGAGTGATATAAAAAATTTTTTCTCCGCCTAAAGTTGGAGGATTTTTTTTGAAAAAATTTTTTAACTCAAGTTTCTTTTTGAAAAAAATTTTTTTAATTCAATTTTCCTGCGGTCATAGTGTAGACAACATCGGCAAATTTTTTTGCTGCGTTCTCGTGAGTAACAAGCAAAACAATTTTTCCCGAGTCGGAGCATTGGCGCAGAATCGACAAAATAATTTCTGTGTTGTCGTCATCTAAATCTCCTGTCGGTTCGTCGGCAAGAATTATTTGAGGATTTAAAATCAATGCGCGGGCGACAGACATTCTTCGAAGTTCACCGCCTGAAAGTTCATTTGGATTTGCGTCGGCAAGATTTTCAATTCCGACATCAGTCAATAATTTTTTTGCAAAATTTTCATTAACCTCTGCGTCATACAAATTTGCAGGCAACAAAATATTTTCTAAAATTGTAAAATTTTTCAGTGCGCTGTGACTTTGCGGAATAATTCCAAAATTTTTATTTCTGAACTTTGACAAATTTTCATCATCCAATTCATACAAGTCAACGTCATCGACAAAAATTTTTCCGGCAGTCGGTTTTAAAAGTCCGCCAATCATATTCAGCAAAGTAGATTTTCCGCTGCCACTGCGTCCTGTTATCACGACCAACTTTCCTGCCTCAAGCGTCAAATTTGTTTCCTCAACAGCAAAATTTTTTTTTGTGGAGCGCGAAAATTCTTTCGTGACAGACTTCAAATCAATTTTCATTCAAACGCCCTCCCGCAAAATCAAACTTGTATCCACGTTTGCAATTTTTCTCGCCGACCAAGCAGAAATTAAACCGCCGACAAAAATCGACGCAAGAAGTGTTGCGAAAATTATCAGCGCAAGCGTAGAAAATTTCGGAAGCAAAAACGGCACTCCGATAATCAAACCGATTGCGTTATTAAAAAGTAAAACAAACAAAAATGCAATAGCGATTCCAATTAAACCGCCGACAAAATTTATTGAAACTGCCTCGGTGACAACCATTCGCGCGAGCATTTTTTTTGAAGTTCCAAGCAATCTTAAAATTGCAAATTCGCGCTTACGCTCATTTATCAAAACTGTAAAAATTATTGTCATCAGCGCGATACACAAAATCCAAATTATTCCAACAAAAACTCCAATCAATCCTGAAATTTTTTCCAAGCTGCCGGAAATATTTGCAATTAAATTTTTTGAATCGACTGCTTTAACATGGCGGACATCACTGTTGATTACATTTTTAATGTGTTCAATCTCATAACCGCTCCGAACTTTCACCAAAACAGTTGAAACAACTTCATCAGGATTGAAAGAATTATACTGATTCACTCCAAGTTCCTGAGAAGCAGCAATTAACCTGCGAACTGTGTCTGCATTTGCATAAATTCCATTGTCAAGAGTCGAGCCGGTTTTTTCCAGCTGTGCGACAACTCGACAGGGAATATTATAAAATTTTAGTATTTTGTTTTCTGTCAAATTTATATTGCAACCCGCAACAACATCTCCGTCCCCCATCTCGCCAATGTAAGTTTCCTTTATCCATGGCTGAATTGCAAAATCTGTCGCAGGATCAAAACCGACAATTTGAACTCTTGCCGAGCAACAATCTGCCTTCATCGAAGCCAAAAAAATTTGATTTGAAATCTTTTCAATGCCTTCGATTTTAGAAATTTTTTCCGTAACATTTTTGTCCATGTAAAAATATCCCGGCGTTCCCTGCAAAAGTACATCGTTTACATTAAATTTTGTTTTTGCTTTGTCCGGCACGACAACTATATCCGCGCCGAGCCTCGACTCCAAAGTTAAAAGTCCGCGCTGCAAACTGTCAGTTAAAACTGTCCCACCAAAAACCGACATCGCAAATATTGTGGCAAAAATCAGCAACAAAGTTGTCCTGCCACTCCTGCGCGATAAATTTTTTAATGAAAATTTTGTTTCAAAGTTCATCCAATCAACCTTTCTTTTTCGGTTTAAAATTGTTGACCATCACTGTGGCTATCAGAAAAAAAGAAATAAAAAGTACTGCCGGATTAAAAAGAACATGACAGCGCATCATTTCCATTTTGCAGAGCGGAATTATATTGTTCGGCAGATAAGCAGTAAAAGCCGCCAACGGAATCAATGCAAAGTCGAGTCCTTTTTTGACTTCATCGTTGACAAAAAATTTCAAAACAGAAATGATAAACATAACTCCGGCAAGTCCGAGAACAACTTGCCCAGCCCAATGACAAAGCATCCAACTTCCGTCATCTTTTGCATCACAAGTTGAAAACAAAGTCATCACACCAACCAAGAGAGCTAAATTTAAAATCACAATAAAAGTATCTCTCGACTTAAAGTTCAACATAAAACTTTACTCCTTAGAAAAAAATTTTTTACGTAATAATTTTATCACAAATGAAAATTGCTTTCAACTTTATAAATTTCGACAAAAAAATTCTCCGAAAGAGAATCAAAAAATTTTTTTGACGGGAGTGTAAATTTTTTTGTGTAAGTGATTTTGAGACTGGCGTGCTGACGC
>CALEPR010000157.1 GCA_937910665.1 uncultured Selenomonadales bacterium | reverse complement strand
GACGATCCTATATCCAGTTATGACTTTGAAAATAAAGTCGGAATTTTATCTTTTCTAAAATATAAGCTAGGTCAATTTTTAGACGGAAATGAAAATAGTAGGGCAATTATACTGACACATGATTTGCTAACGTTATTTGACTTTGAAAAGATGTGTGAGGAACTTAATGAAAACTGGAACAACATATTTCAAACTCAGTTATTAAAATATCATCTCTGGGAATTGAAAAATTGTGCTTTAGAACAATTTAAGTATAAGAAACGACAGGAATACACGGAACTGATTAGATTAATTTATGAGTATGGTTGTGGCAACGCTGGCGAATATGATATTGTTATCGGAAATATAATGAGACAAGCACTTGAAGCGTTTGCTACTTTTGAATATAAGAAAGGAATTGCTGTGATTTCAACTAATGAGAAAATTCTATCTAAAATGTGTAACGAACATAAATCATACTTCAAAAACCTGATGTATCGTATAGTTCTTAATAATGGAAGCCACAGAGAAGAACAAACTCGAAGTATGGAGATAGATTTCCTGTCGGTGATATCTGAATCAGAGAAAAGACGAACAGCTAAAGAAATAATCTGCTTTATATACCTTCTAAACAAAGAGCATGTACTTGCACATCTTCATGATCTCGGGGATGTTAGCATTATAATAGACACATGGTGTGAGGACATAAAGAAAAGAGCCGCCGTAATATGAGCAACAGCAATTATCGTTTTAATTTAATCTTACTAGTTGTCATGACGTTTCTGAACAAGGAATGTTTTAATAGCTACTTTTATATAACAGGAGGCGGTCGTTATGCCAAAAACTAAAAACGCATTTGCCCTTCGCGATTTCGATTCCACGCGCATTCTTCAACGTCCCTTCTTCAAAAGTTTTTATTTCGATACGGATAAATTAGACACTGAAATTTTACAATCTCTAAGCACAACAGAGGATTCCGTTGATTCTTCTGAAAAAAAACTATATATGATACAAGCAATACTTGAACGTTTAGGAGCATTTCGTCATTTAATCGACAAACATAATGAAACTCGACTTAATAAATACAACAAGAAAAAATCCGAATCAAAAGGTATCACAATAACCGAACTTCAACGCCCCGCTCCTGTTATGGAATATTTTAGCGCATCTCTCAGCGTCTTAGAGTTGACGAACAAATTTGAGAAACTTTATTACGACATTGAAAAAAAACTTCAATCACGTTACCGAACCGAGTTTGCTAATCGCTTAAAAGGAATACGAAAAAACATAGGATTAACTCAAAAGCAATTGGGTGCTCTTATACGAGTTTCTCCAGATGTTTACTCGGTATATGAGCGCGGCGAACGTCGCGACCTTCCTATTCATATGATAATAAGACTTGCAAAAGCCTTGAATATGAGTAGCGACCAACTATTAGGTCTCAAATGATGTACCAGCCCTTAAAGGGCTATTTTTTTTGACAAACAGCAAGGCAAATGATAAAATCGACAAAATTATAAGCTAGAAATTTAACTAGTAAAGGAGTCAAATATGAAAGAAACTCTCGAATCATCACCAGTAGAACTCGCACTGCAAGATAAAAAAAATTACGCCTCTGAGGGCGCAGATAAAAGTATAAGTGCTAATAATTCCAGTGCAGATTCTACTACAATCGTTGATAAAAAGCAAACTCGCATAACCGAAACAATGAAATTTTTCCATTTGCTTTACGGCAAAATCACGGCTCTTCATTTCGCTTACCTTTGGACTAAACAGCGCGGGATTTTTCCATTCGTCATCAACGATGAAACACAAAGAGCGGCTATGGCTATAAAAGCTGTCGAACTCTCCGACTGCGGCGTCGATGTCTGGCACTCCGTCAATCCCGTCTGCATCCAACCTACTGACGGTAAACGTGGCGACGAGACTGTCGTTTCTTATCAAGTTGCTTGCGTCGTTGATATTGATATTCGCTCTGACGCTCACAAAGGCGATCCGAAAAAACTCGCTGCTGACTTCAACGAGGCGAAATCCTTCTTACCCTTCACTCCCAGCTTGATTATCTTTTCCGGCTATGGACTTCACGCCTACTACATCTTCGACTCTCCCATTGAAATTACCAATGAGAATCGCGAAAGTCTTAAGCATCGGAATAATCTTCTGATTGATGTCACTCGCAAAAACGCTGACGGCAAGACCATTGATGGCGTTGGCGATTTACCTAGAGTTATGCGCACTCCTGGCACTTTCAACTACAAACTCGGCAAAGATAATCCTCCGCTCTGTCACATCGTCGAAGATTCTGGCTTACGCTTTCCTCGCAACAAACTTGATGAAAAATTGAGCGCAATGATTCTAGACGAAACACCAAAAGAACAACCAAACACTACTACTCCGATTAAATCAGCGCAGACATTCAATGAGGACTTTGTTGACGACAGAGACTTCAATATCTTTCGCGTCCGTCGTATGCTCGATTTTATCTCCCCTTCAAGTTTAACCTATGACGAATGGCTCGCTGTCGGTATGGCTTTGAAAAACACCGGCTGTGACTGTAGCGACTGGGAAAATTGGAGCCGCGCTGATGAACGTTTCAAAGACGGCGAATGCGAATCTAAGTGGAACGGCTTTAATCGTGACGGTTACGACATTGGCACATTGTACCACTTTGCCGAACCCAACGGCTATGACGCTCAAGAAATTTTCCGTGAATGGCATGAACTTCATCCGCCATTAAAAACGTCAGCTAAGAAAAATACTTCCGACGATTCCACCTCGAAAATGGCTTCCCTAAAAGCCAAATTGCTCGAAGTCAATAAAGCTCTTGCCGATTCTGACACAGAAAAAGACAAGGCTTTAGAAAATTTACGGGCGGTCAAAGTTTTCGACAGCGATACTGTTTTCTCCGATGAGATCATTACCGCTGGGGCTTTTACTCGCCTCTTCGACAAGCAAGCTTACTCCAACTTCAAGCGCGAAATTAAACTTTTTGGCGACAAAAATAGAGACAAAAAAGCTACTGTCAATGACTGGGTTGCTGTCGTTCGCGATAAAGCTGACTTGATAAGTTCCCGCCGCTCCGAGCTGTCTATTCAACGCAACGAAATTCTTGCTCAAATTAAATCGTTCTCCTTCGTTGCTGATGATGATACACTGGCGGGCATTCTTTTTCCTCCCGAATACAGCATCTCTGCTGACGGTATCGAAAAAATTGCCGGCGAAAGTATGACAACTATTTGCCGTCGTCCTGTCATCATCTCCAGCAAATCCTTCGATGTCGAAGAAAAGAATTACAAATTGACTCTGGCTTACATGACGACCGCTGGCAAGTGGAAAAAATTACCTGCTACTGAGGCAGCGAGCATCTTCGATAAAAATAAGCTCATTGTCTTGTCCAATAAAGGCTTGCCCGTTACCAGTGTCAACGCTCTCAATCTCGTCGACTACCTCGACGCCTTTCACGCTCTCAACGAAAACAATCTGCCACTGACTTATACCGTGCCGCGTTGCGGATGGTACACTTTCAATGGCTCCCATTTTTTCATTGACCCTCGTAAACAATTCTCTGTTGCAGATGAGGGCGAAAATTTTAACGTAGTCGTGGATTCTCAAAGCCAGTTTGCTAAAACCCTGTGTCAAGTCGGCAATCTCGAACTGTGGAAAAAAGCTTACCAGTTAGCAAAAAAATCTCCTGTCGCAAGAACTATGGTCGCGGCGGCTATCGCTCCTATCTTACTCAAGATTTTAGGCGAGCGCAATTTCCTTCTGTACATTGTCGCGCCGACTCGTGCCGGTAAAACTACTGCTCTGTATTTAGGAGCGTCCGCCGTCGGCTCCGAAAAGATGATTCGTTCCTTCGATGCTACAAAAAACGGCTTGGCGGGCGCGGCGGCTGATGTCTCCGACTATGCCTTCCTGATTGATGAAAAACAAGTCGCTGACAATCGCTTGAAGGAACAATTTGACAATCTTGTTTATGCTCTTGCCAACGGCATTGGTCGTACCAAACTCAGCAAAGATTCGACGCTCAAAAAACTTCAAGATTGGCGAACTATTGCTATCATGACCGGCGAAACTCTTCTGCTCTCCGACAACGTTACAGGAGGCGCGAATACTCGCTTACTTTCTATCAAAGTCTCTAAAGAAATTCTTTCCGCCGATGACTGCAAAGCTATTCGTGACATCATTAAGGAAAATTGCGGGCTTGCCTTTCCGCTCGTCATCAATAAAGTTTTTGAACTCGGCTTTGATAACTTGCGCAAATGGTACAAAGAGATTGCCGATTCCTTCTCTAATATTTACTCTGATTTGCTTCCTGATTATTGTCGCTACATTGCTATTCTTACTCTCGCCGATGGGTTGTTGAATTCGGCATTGGGGACTAACAATGCTCTTGCTGAAGCTAAACTTTGTGCGAAGGAAATTTTCAAGCTTATCCCGACCGTCGCGGAGATTTCCGACGTAACGAGAGAAAAAGAGTTTGTTCGCGGTTTCGTTGCTCAGAATCAAAGTCGTTTCGTCGGCGGCAACGTCGAACTCGACCGGATGCAAGCTTTCTTTGGCAAACTCGATGAGCCAGATTATACTTATATAACGGCAAAAGCTCTGCAAGATGCTTGCAACGCTGACAAATTTGATTATAAAAAACTTGTGGACGATTTAATCGCTGACGGCTTTTTCATACCAAGTGACAAAATTAAAAAGGGACGCAAAACACCGCCTGCAACCGTTCAGAAAAAAATCGGCAAAGTAAATGTGGAATGTTACAGAATACCACGCACTGCCTTTGACAACGACAAATGAAATACATAGAAACGTCTTTCGTGGACGTTTTTTTTTATGCCTCTTTTCTTGCGCACTCCTCATCTCTTTTTTTGACACATAGGAGGAGATTAATGACAAATAAAAGTGTCCTACTTTTTGTCGAGTGTCCTACCAGTGTCCTACTTTTTGTCCTACCGATTTTTTGGCGTAATAACGCCATTTATAGACTAAAAATAATAAAAGTAGGACGGTAGGACAAAAAAAATAGATTCTTCTACAGAAAAAAAACACTACAAAGCGCGTGTTGCAAAAATCACCATCTTCATTCGCGTGTATTTTTTTTCTCTAATATATGTACTAAAAAAGTGTCCTACCGTCCTACCAAGAGCTAAGTTATAGTTTATGAATCTTGATTTGACGCCATTTATAACCCATTTTTGGCAGTAGGACACAAGGTAGGGCAGGTAGGACAGTACTATTTTGTTATAGATTGTTATTAAATAAAAATGGCGTCAGGACGCCATTTTTATTTTTTTTTGCTGGTAGGACACTGTCCTACTTTTTCGCCCTACCATTTGAGATAGAGTTATTAGCGATTTGGTAATACACTTTAAGAGATGAGTCTCAAGATGAAATTTACAACTCACGAATCATTTTTTTGTCAATAAGTTCGTCTTTGTCTAGTTCGCTCATAAGTTCCCAGTCCTTTTCCATTTCGAGATTGTTGCCAGAGGAACGAGCGACAAGCTGAACGACTTGAGGGTCATTCAAAATTGCATCTGCTATTATTGATGCCGCATTATTATTTTTCAATGTATCGGAGACGGTGATCCGATACCGAGTACCGACTTTATCGCGGGCGATTCGGTCTTTTAAGGCTTTCATTTGCTCTTCGGTATGATTCAAACGCTGAATGACTTTCTTGAAATGTCTCTCTACTTCATCCATCTGACGGACAAATTTTAAATTTTTGCGAAGAATACCCATAGATATTTCGTCGATCTTCTTTTTCGCGTCAGGTTGACGACATAAAGTTTCCAACTCGGCTTGTTTGTTTTGAAGAGGAAGTATAATTTGGTCGAGGCGAGCTTTTTCCAGCTCAAGCAAAGTCCGCTGTTTCGTCAGATAATACTGTGCTTGCAAGAAAGTAGAGTGAGGAAAGACCGTCCAATCTTGATTTTGGAATTTATGTTCTTCGCGGTCATAATCACGAAATCTCAGAGCGAGTCTTTGCTCTTCTTTTTTGTATCGCCGGATTTTTTCGCGAAGCCGCTTAAAGTTACCGTGTACAAAAATATTCTTCGCCATAGCTAAAGCCCGCTCTGGCGAAATAATTTGACGTTGGAGGTGAAATTTGGCGATGAACAGTTCTTCACTTTTCTTTTTCAAGGCACGATACTGTTGGCGAATTAAATCATAGACTTCTCGTGTCTTGAAACTGGTTTGAGGTTCTTCCATTGTCTTCGTAACCAAAGCATTTTGAAGATTATCGACCGCTTGTTCTAATTCTTCGCTTGCTTGTTTCAGCATTTTTCTGGCATGAGTATTCGCTTGTAAAATTTGGTGAGTGACAAGCAGGATATTATTTCTAAATTCAGGTTGTTCGAGGCGGCGTTTTATATCTTCAACTGATTTCCACATTTGCTTTGTCGTTTTCTCAAGCGACAAAATTTTTGTTCTAACGCCGATAACGATTTCCTCATAAGCTTTGAGTTCGTCCTTGTGTTTGTCGTCGGGCTTTTTAAGGGTCTGCAAGAATTCTTCCCAATGTTTCTTCTGCGCCAGTAGCTCTGAATATTTAAGCCACGATTCCCGCTCGGATTTGCTCATGTATTCGAGTTTAGCTTGTTCTTCGGCGTCATGTTGGGAAATAACAACGCGCTTCCATTTGTTGACTTGAGCTACTGCCGTCAGCATTTTTTGGTTCATTGCCGACAGGTAAAGTGAGGTAAATTTCTGCGCGGTATATTCTTTCGAGTCCATAAGAGCTTTGGCATGAGTGGAGGCAAGCTGAACAGCGTCTTTAATTTCCAGTTCTTCTGCTTCTTTTGTCAGCGCGTCTATTTGCATAACTAAATCAAAATGGCGATTACGAAGAGCGCGAAATTCTTTCAAAAGTTCCAAACGCGGCTCGTTTGCTTCTTGGCAAGAAATGACGCCGATATATTTTTCCGGGACACGACTAAAAAGGCGAGCTAAAAAAGTATCGCCATTTCGCTGAGCGTCCTCCTTTTGTGCCAGTAGCGTACGATGATCGACGCGAATGGAAAAGCTATTTCGCTTTAAAACTTCATTTTGGATTTGTGCGAAATCGGCACGCAAGACGGACAGAAAATTTTTGTTCGACCAGTTACGATTTTTGGGCGCACCGTGTTTACGCCGTTCCTCAAAAGTTGCCTTTACGTTTTTTCGAATAGGGTACTTGAAAAAATAGCAAGCGGCTCTCTCCTTCTTTTTTTCCACGTCATCAATTAGCCGTTCAGAAAACATAATATGAACGTGGGGATGCCGCTCGCCGGACATCATTCCCTTTTTCTCATGTATCGCGTACGCATAATAGTGTGCGCTCAAATGCTTGGCGATAAAGGCGTCAATAATCTGCCGATATTGTTCTATTGTCTTCAATTCATTTGGAAGAGCAAATTCAATTTCCATGTAACGCCGATTTCCTACGCTTTCGTAGCGGTCTGCGGCTTGGAAAAATTTTTTTGGGTCGTCTTTTGCCCATTTCGGTAAGCGATGAGTGTGAAAGATACATTCACCGCGTTGAGCAAATGCTCTTTCTCGATTTATGTATTCGACATGAGCTTGTGAATCTGTTTGTTTTTTCTGCACTCGTTCCAAAATTTTTCTAGCGGTCTGAACAGCTAACTTTTTTCGTTCCGGATGGTCAATAAACTTATAGTGCATGAACTCCCTTTGCATAATAGGGTCATCAAAAGAAATGGGCAGGTCTTGAAGGATTGCTGTTTTCAAGACGGCTTTCTTGAAATCGGGAGAACTTTTGATAATAAGCGGCTGATGATGCATGGTTTCGTAGGCAAGAAGTAGAGCAGTGGCGATAGTGGTTTCGGAAGAATTGAGAGACACGTCGATTCCTTTCTCGGTGTTTCTGATTGATCCCAAACCGTTAGCTTTATAGAGAAGTATATTATCGCCAATCAATGCATTTGGAATTTTTTCGGTGGTAATGAAGTTGCCGACGAATTTGTCAACTCCTTGTCTATGACTGTCGTCAGAAAAAGTTCCTTCTCGGTTAATGTATTCGACATGTTTAACGGCGGAAATTTTCGTTCCGTTAGGCTTCTTATCCGACTTGAGTCGGAAATGGAACATCGCCACGAAGATTCTCTCCTTTCTACAGCCAACCGCAGGTTCAAGGAGCGGTAGCGACTGGCAAATTTTTTTCGGCATTTTATCGCGTCGTGACGCGGGATTTTTGGCATTTCACGAAGTGAAATGCGGAAGTGAACATTTTCCGAAAATCTCGTTTTGGATTATGATAGCATATCCATCAAAAACCGCGTGCACTATTTTCGCACAATTTTTTGTGCATTCCATGACAAACTCTTTTCTTTGTGTTACATTATCATTAGGCGGAGAGTTTATGAAGGAATCTTAGATGTATGGAGATAGTGTTTATGGACAAAGATTTAAAATTTTTTACGAATGAGCCGGAAAGAGATTTGTACAGTAAGTTTCAAAGTCTCTTGAAAGGCAATGCGAAATTTTTTGATGTCATAGTTGGATATTTTCGTACGAGCGGATTTTTTCTGATGTGTGATGCTCTGGAGTCAATAAAGAAAATTAGAATACTTGTGGGATTGAATGTTGATAAACGTACAGTACAGATTTTGAAAGATGATTCGCGTAGTATGTTTTCGCCGACGGTGAAAGTTGCAAAGGAGAATTTTTCCCACTGTGTCAAAGGTGAGTTTGATGATTCTGATGTGAGTTATAAAATCGAGTATGGAGTAAAAAAATTTTGGGATTGGATAAAGTCCGGAAAATTGGAAATTAGAATCTATACGGAATCTCCGCTTCACGCGAAGGTTTATATTACTCGGAATTTGGAAAGTGAAATCACGGAAAATGTTGACAGTGTTATAACAGGCTCAAGTAATTTTTCAGAAGCAGGTCTTGTCACTAATTTGGAGTTTAATGTTGAGTTGAAGGATTATGCCGACATAAAGTTTGCTTACGATAAATTTGAAGAGCTTTGGAATTACGGCGAACCTGTGAGTGAGGAATATATTGAGGTCATTCAAAATCAAACGTGGCTCAAAAGTGACATTACGCCCTATGAGATTTACTTGAAGACGCTTTACGAATTTTTTAAGGAAGAAATTAACGCTGACAAAGAATATTCGATTGAAAACTGGTTGCCGGAAAATTTTATACGGTTGCAATATCAAATGGACGCGGTTATTCAAGCGAAGAAAATTCTTGAAGGATATGGCGGAGTATTTATTTCTGATGTTGTCGGATTAGGAAAGACTTATATCTGCGCCATGCTTGCAAGACTGCTTGATAAGGGTCGCAAGTTGGTGATTTGTCCGCCGGTGCTGGTTAAGCAATGGCAAGACGTTCTATTGAAATTTGGTGTTGCGGCAAAAGTTGAGTCGCTCGGTAAGCTTGATAAGATTATTGAAGACGGGGTGGAACAGTTCCAATATATTTTCGTAGATGAATCGCATCGCTTCCGTCGCGAGACTACCGAAAGTTTTAGCAAGTTGCATAAAATTTGTTACGGCAAAAAAATTATTCTGATATCGGCGACGCCAATCAATAATTATTCGACGGACATTGAGAGTCAAATTTTGCTATTTCAATCGAAACACAACAGCACGATAGCGGGCGTGCGTGACCTTGAAAAATTTTTCGGCAGACTGGAGAAGAGAGCTAAAGAATTTGAAAAGGGTTCGCCGGAATATTTGAATCAGCTCTCTAAAAACTCAAGAGAAATCCGCGATAAAATTTTGCGCTACATAATGATTCGTCGAACGCGCAATGAAATTTCAAAGTACTATGCCGATGACTTGAAGAAAAATAACGTGACGTTTCCGAAACTGGGAACGCCTTTCCCTGTTACTTATGACTTTAACGCCGATATTGAAATAACTTTTGCGGAAACCGTCAGCATAATCAAGAATTTCAAGTACGCTCGATACATGCCGTTGAAATATTTACCGCCTTCAAAGAAGTATGCGAAGATGCAAACCGCTCAAAGAAATTTGGGAGGATTTATGAAGTCAATCCTAGTCAAACGTCTGGAGAGCAGTTTTTTCGCATTTAGAAATACGTTGCGTCGTTTTGAGGAGTCATATCAAAAATTTATCGAAATGTTTTCGTCGGGCGATGTGTATATCAGCAAACAGGTTGATTTTTATGAACTTTTGAATAGCGGCGACGAAGATGAGTTAATGCGGCTTGTGGAAGAGGATAAGGCACTGCACTTTAAATCCACCGAGTTCAGCGCACAATTTGTTGCAGATTTGCAAAGTGACTTGAACAATCTGAAACATCTGCGCAAGATTTGGGAGTCCGTCACGAGCGACCCAAAACTTAGCCGGCTTAAAGAAGAACTTCATAGCAATGCAAAATTTCAAGGTAACAAAAGGATTATCTTCACGGAATCGAGAGAGACTGCCGAGTATCTTTACCGCGAGTTACGAAAGATTTTCGGAGACAGGATTATCATTTTCAGCGGCGGCAGTTCGGAAGGTTTGAAAGCGAAAATCGAAAAAAGCTTCGACCCAACGGTTAAAAATCCTGAGGATAAATTTGATTTGCTCATAACGACAGATGTTTTGGCGGAGGGCGTAAACCTTCATCGTGCTAATTCGCTGATAAACTATGACCTGCCCTGGAATCCTACGCGAATCATGCAGCGCGTCGGCAGAATCAATCGCGTAGGTACAGAACACGACGAAATTTTTGTCTTCAATTTTTTCCCAACAGATGCGACCAAAAGACATTTGCCATTGGAAGACCGCATATTGGAAAAGTTGCAGATGGTTCACGAGACGCTCGGCGAAGATTTTAAATATCTGTCCGAATCAGAAGACGTGTCGCCAAAAAATTTGTTCGACACCTTGAACGCGAATTTGAGCGGCGAAGATGACGAAATCAATCCGGAGCTGGAGTATTTGAAAATTATCCGCGAAATCAGGGACAACGATAAATTTCTCTTCGATAAAATAAAACGGTTGCCCAAAAAGGCTCGCACAGGAAAAATTTCCGATAAAGTAGAGGCGGAATCAACGTTGACTTTCGCACGCAGCGGAGCTTTAAAGACTTTTTTTATTACGGATTCAAGCAAGACGGAGCAACTTTCATTTTTGGACGCGATAGAATATTTGCGTTGCGAGTCTGCTGAAAGTCGAATTCCAATCGGCGAAAAATTTTTTGAGCAGTATGACGCCAACTGTAACGAGTTTAAGATTTTGCTTGAAGAAAATGAGTCCGATATGTTTAGGTCGAAGAGAACGCCGACAAACGTCCGCAACGTTGTATCTACTTTAAAAGGACTTGCCAGAATTCCGGACTTCACTGACGACCAAGAAGAAGTTATACGTCGGATTATCAACGCATTTAATGAGGGCGACATACCTGCGCGAGATGTTCAGAAGATAAATCAAATCATTAAGATCGAAAAAGACCCGATTCAGTTGTTCAAAAGGATTTATGACATTATCGACGAAAGATATTTATTCGGCAGACAGCGGGCAGAAAATTTTCCTGAGCGTCAAAGGCAAGTGATTCTGTCGTGCAGTTTGAAAGGCAGTTGATTCGTGTGACTTTGAAACAAAGGATTTTTGAAGACGTTCTGCAAAGTGCGTACAGCCTTGAGAATTTCACAAGATTTGCACGGGAATTTTTTACGGCGTTAAAGTCTAATTTCGTCAGACCGCAGAAACCGCCGCAAAATTTTTCCGAGCATATCAAAGAATTTTACGCGCTCGGCAGACAAAACGATATTGCAGTTCTCGCCGTGAATCTTCAAAGAAATAAATCAGTCGAACGCGCTCGCTCCGTTCAGAGAAATTTTGTAAAAGCTCTAATTGAAGACGAGACTGCCGTTGACGGTGCGATTGTTGCATTTTATTCCGATTCCGCGCCGGAAAAGTGGCGTCTTTCTTTTGTTCGACTGGATCACGAGTTTGTTGCCGGTAAGGGCGGAAAAGTTACAATCACGCCCGCGAAAAGATATTCTTATCTCGTCGGTGAAAACGAACCCTGCACGACGGCTTATCAGCAACTATTTCCGATTTTTGAAAATGATTCTTCCGATGTCACGCTTGACGATTTGGAAGAGGCTTTCAGTGTCGAGAGAGTCACGAAAGAATTCTTTGACAAGTACGCGGAAAAATTTTATCAAGTTAAAGACTATCTGGAAAACAATCCGGAGTTTAAGACCGAATCGAAAACGCATGGCTTTACCGCTGAGCAATTTGCCAAGAAACTTTTGGGGCAGATTGTATTCTTATATTTCCTGCAGAAAAAAGGCTGGCTCGGTGTTGAAAAAGATTCTGCATGGGGCACAGGTTCGCCCAACTTCATGCGAAAAATTTTTCAAGACAATGAACCTACAGGAAAAAATTTCTTTGATGAGGTTTTGGAACCGCTTTTTTATACTGCACTGAATGTCGATAGAAGTCGCCGAAATGACTTGTATCCGCAACTGAATTTGCGTATTCCGTTTTTGAACGGCGGACTCTTTGAGGAGCTGGACAATTACGACTGGCAAAAGAATAACTTTTCCATTCCCAATGAAGTTTTCTCCAATGTTACAGAAAAAGGGCGCAACGCCGACGGCATTCTTGATATTTTCGACCGCTACAACTTTACAATCAACGAGGACGAGCCGACCGAGCGCGAAGTTGCCATTGACCCTGAGATGTTGGGGAAAGTTTTTGAAAATCTCCTTGACTCTGGCACAAGGAAATCTAAGGGCGCGTTCTATACTCCGCGTGAAATCGTCCACTACATGTGCCGTGAAACACTGATAAGCTATCTCGTCGAGAAAAGCAAAATTCCTGAAGATGCAATCAGAAATTTCATTCTGTATGGCGACTATTTCAAAGACTCCGACATTGCCAATTTCGCTGAACATCACGACTTGCAGATTGCTGACGAAATTTTTTCTCCCGTGAAGAACATCAACCGCCTTGCCGAACTCGATAGATTTTTGCAAGAAGTCAAGGTCGCTGACTTGGCTGTTGGTTCCGGCGCGTTTCCGCTCGGTATGCTAAACGAAATTACCAAAGCTCGCGAAGTTCTGACCGCTTATCTAAATCTCGGTAAAGACGAAAAACTTGAGCGCAGTCTGTATGACTTGAAACTCGAAACGATAAAAAATTCTATCTTCGCCTGTGACATAGAACCCAGCGCGATTGACATTGCAAAGCTCCGTTTGTGGCTCACGATTGTTATTGACGACGAACCGACTGCCGACAAAGATTCTTTCAAACCGAAGCCGCTCCCGAATCTTGACTGCAACATAATTTGCGGCAACAGTCTGATTGATGAGTTCGAGGGCGTCGCGCTGATTAAGCACAGCAAAGTTTTAAACAACATGTCGGAGGTAAAAGGGCAAGGGTTGCTCCTGCAAGGCGAAATTGATTCGAGAATTGCCGAACTGATTCGCCTGCAGAAAAATCTTTTCCACGAGTCCGACCACGACAGAAAGGAAGAGTACAGACGATATATCCGCGATATTTACGACGGCATTATTCTTGAACAGCTCGGCAAAAATTCTGCGCAGGCTAAAAGGTACAAGCTCGCCGCGCAGAAAAAATCTCTGCCGTTCATCCTCTGGCAACTTTATTTCCCGACGGTCTTCAAGGAGAACGGCGGCTTTGACATCATCATCGGCAACCCGCCCTACGGCGCGAAAATTTCTGCCGCCGACAAGAAAATCTTCAAGAAAAATTTCCTCTGCACAAAGACTATCACCGGCAAGCAGAAAGGTTCGACGGATACTTTCGCGCTGTTCATCGAGAAAAGTTTCAATCTCTGCAACAAGGGCGGCATTGTGAATTTAATAGTTCCTATGAGCGTGACTTCAAGCGACTCAATGACTGCCCTGCATAATCTCTTGGAAAAGAATTGCCGCGTTATTCGTGTCTCGTCCTATTCCAATCGACCGAAGCAAATTTTTGACGCGGCTTGTATCAGGACTTCTATCTTTTCTTTCCAAAAAACTTTTTCGCCGATTGAAAATCTCTTTACGAGCAAGATGATGCGCCGTGATGAAGACCACTCAATAAAAAATATCATCGAGAGCCTTTCATTTGTCGATTCGCTGAAGTTCAAGTTGCCTGGTCGCTATCCTAAAATCGGTACGGAGCAACAGCGAGAAATTATAAGAAAAATTTTCTCCTTCAACAAAAAAATCGCCGACTACTCAGACACGGACGGCGAGCCTTTTTATTATCGGACTTCCGGCGGCAGATATTTCAATGTCATCACGGATTATCCGACAGGTTCCTCAAAGGAAAAACCGTTTAATGTGACGAAAAAATTTACCAAAGTCATTGCCGCGACGCTGAGCACAAGTCTGTTCTGGTTTTACCAGCAGACTTACACCAACGGATTGGACTTGAAACAGTTCGAGCTTGAAACTTTTCCGCTGTTCGACTTGGAGAGCTTGACGCCCGCGCAGATTGAGCAGATAGAAAACCTGTACGACGAATATTTGAGAGACATCGAGCGCAATGTTTCAGTCAGGACTTCTTCGGACAATTCCTCTTACCATGTGACGCAGTTCAAAAATTACAAGCTGAACAAGTCAAAGCACTTGGCAGACAAGCTTGACGACTTGATTGGAAAGTTTTACAGCTTGACGGACGCGGAAATAAATTTCATCAAGAACTTTGAGCTGGAAATCCGAATGAGCGGTCTGGACGACGGCGACAATTAAGAACGGAGGCGAAACAATGAATCAGCGTTGGACTTTGCACGTCGAAAACTTTGCGCGAATCGAATCGGCGGATATTGAGATTTCGCCGCTGATGTGCTTTATCGGGGACAACAACAGCGGCAAATCTTACATTATGGCTTTGCTCTGGGGAATTATCGCGAATGGTCATGTGTTTTACTACGACAAAAATAAAAGCTGTGTAGACTCGCCCGAATATGTTACATGCCGTGAGTGGTTGCTCAGCAACGTCGGCAAGAAGGTTGAGATAACTCCCGACACTGCCCAGAAATATATCGACTGGTTTAATGAAATTCTGGACGCCAACAAAACTCGACTGACGCGAAATATTTTCAACAGTGAGATAGCGATTGGTAAAATCGAAATCCGACATTTCTCTGTGACACAAAAAGTTACTGTGACTTTGAACGATAAAACCATTCAAAAGGGATACGGATACACTCCGATAAACTCCACAGAATTTGAGCTAGACATATACCGCGATAATCCCGAAGCCTTGTTTGTTTCCAATTTCTTAACCGTTTGGCACTTACTCATGTTCGGCTTAACAAGAATAGCTAAGTCGCTTGAATATGAAGAAACACCGATATATTTGCCGGCGTCGCGAACAGGCTTATTGCTGGTTCACCGATTAATTGCCGGCAAAGCAACAAGAAATATGTTTTCGTTGAATTCTGACGACGACTTCCAAGAAAAACTGACCGCGCCTTACGTACAATTTCTGGAACTGCTAATAAAACTGCAAAACACAGCAGAGATAAAAAGCGAGCGGAAAATGGCGTTAATAAGATTCCTGCAGGACGAAATTATTCACGGCAATGTCACTGTAAAAGAAGAAGGCAAAACCATTCGCTATTCTCCGGAAGACAGCGATACAGAGTTGCCAATGAGCATAACTTCTTCCGTCGTTACGGAAATAGCATCTCTACTCTTGTTACTGACAACTCGAATCCCTCTGCGGCTCGTCGTCATCGAAGAGCCGGAAGCACATTTGCACCCTGCACTTCAGAAGAAAATTGCTCAGCTCTTAATTCGTTTCGCTCACAATGGTATTCCAATTTGGATTACAACTCACAGCGACACAATACTTCAGCACTTCAACAACATGATTAAACTGAACAATCGTCCCGAAGAAGAACGCGAAGAACTTTTGAAAGAATTCGGATACACAGACGAAGATTTGCTATCTCCGGAAGAAATAAATCTGTATCAATTTGAACGGGGCGACAAACACACAATGATTCAAAAATTACAGTCCAGCAAATATGGATTTGTTGTTCCCTCCTTCAATAAAGCTATTGACAGATTAATGAGCGAGATTTTCGCTTTCCAAGAGGACGACTGAAACAATGGAAGACAGGATAAACTACGCACTGAAAAATTTCCTTAACGATAACTTCCGCTATGCTTCAAACTCGCTCACATATACACTTTTTGAGACTGATAAACTCGGCAAGTCACGCTTGATTGTTCAGGTCGGAACGGCAGAAAATATCTGCGTTACAAACTATGATAATTTTCCAAAATGGGGAATAGTAAATACAAGCAAAAAAATTCACATGAGCAAATGCGTAGACCACTTCATATTCAAGCGAAATCTGCTTGGAATTTGGGAACTGCACATCTTTGAAATGAAAACCTCCGTCGGCTTCAGGACTTGGAATGAAATCAAATACAAGTTACGTTCCAGCTACCTCAGCATCAAAGCTATCGCAGTATATCTGGGAATACAGCTGAGCGACGAAAACATCACAGTCTATACCACATATGAAAACGACAAAAAAATGAGAGTAGAAAATATGACCGACCCCAAAGTCATTTTGCCGCGAGTAGGTGGTAAAGCCATTAATGCAAAAAAAGATGAATGGGACGCGGGCTTAATAAATGTTCCCGTCATTGTCTTGGAAAGTAATCCCTACGATTTTTACACTGCCATAAAACTAAATCACAGAAAGATTCTCATGCACCGCGCCGATGATAACTTTTTGGAAAATACTATCTCCTTATAATTTGTATTTCAGCAATTGAAACACCAGTTACAGTATATAATCAGAGGGAGAAAACCAATGCTTAAAAATATATCATCAGTTAGATTACAGGGAGCGAATTTCTCTTCCGTTGCCGTATTACCAATTCTCAATTCTTCAAACGGGAAATATACTAAAGTTTCGCTTATCTACGGTCGAAACGGGGCTGGAAAAAGTACGCTCGCAAAAGCTTTTCGGAAAATAAAAGGTGAGTCTGTCAATACGATTACCACAACTGATGCCCTTAATATGGAAAATCAGCCAATTGCTTTATCGGAGGCAGAACGTGCTAGTATTTTTGTATTTGATGAGGATTTCATAGCAACAAACGTTCGTATTGAAGGAAGTGGTCTTGGTTCGATTGTCATGCTTGGAGAACAAGTAGATTTGACTACACAGATTGAACAAGCAGAGCGTGAACTGAAAAAAGCCGAAAAATTGGTAAAGACAACAAGTAACGCATTAACGGAATATCAGACTAATACAAATCCAAAGGCTCCTAATTTTTATATAAAAAAAATTCGTAAAGTTCTTCAAGGCGACGATGGATGGGCTGGCAGAGATAGTAGAATAAAAAGCTCACGGCAGAATTCTCGTGTAAATGATGAAACATACAAGAGATTTATTACGCCAACTCCTGAAAAACCTAGGGATGAATTGGTTATCGCATTCGATAGAAAGATGAAGGAATTGGAATTAGCTAAAAATGGTGTATCAAAAATTGTTGAAACTCTTCCTCATGTTCCAAATAGTTATCAACACTCGATTACTTTGGCTAATGAACTGATAAAGAAAAAGATAGAAGAACCCGAATTATCTGAGCGAGAGAAATATCTGTTCTCTCTGGTAACAGCTGGCAGAACAGATGAATTACAGGAACGCATAGGTCATCTTAAAGACAGAGGAACCACGTTCTGTCCGTATTGCTTACAAGATTTAACGACAGAATATAAGGCGAATTTGGTCATGCAAATACAGAAAGTACTGACTGATGAGGTAAAAAATCATCAAACTCAATTGAAGTCATTGGAGCATACAGAGCTGACACTGGAACTTTCACCTTTTTCGATATTGCCGTCGTATCAGACCTGCATGAGTTTGATTGTAAAAATTAACGAGACTCTTGTCATAAATAATACTTTGATTCAGCGGAAATTTGAAAACCCATACGAACCCATAATTGACGAAGAACTCACCGATATTATAGAATCAGTAAAATCTTTGGATAAAGCACTAAAAAAACTTGAAGAAGAAAGAAAAGCACATAATAACAAAGCAATTAACACCAAACCTCTCGAAGACGCATTAAGAAACATTAATGACCAAATTGCTTATTATGATATAATTGATTATGTCAAGCAACTTGATATTCAAGAAAAAGAGATGACTACTGCGCAAAAAGCATATAACGACGCTGTCACTTATAGAGATGAAAAAAAGAAAACTCTAGAGGATTTAAACGGACGTAGAAAAAGTATCGACATAGCAGTTGATATTATCAATAATGGATTAAAATATATCTTATTTGCCGAAGACAGACTTACTATCGAACGCGATGGCGACTCTTATAAGCTCCTATCCAATGGGCATCCTGTGCTTCCCAAAGATGTATCTGTTGGTGAACGAAACATAATAGGGCTTTGTTATTTTTTCACCAGCATAATGACTGGCAAGAACAAAGATACTGCTTATAACAATGAATATCTCATAATAATTGACGATCCTATATCCAGTTATGACTTTGAAAATAAAGTCGGAATTTTATCTTTTC